>JAYZDB010000340.1:0-4367 GCA_036338025.1 Planctomycetota bacterium | reverse complement strand
CAGGGACTGTGATTCGTGCTTCGACACCTGGCAGCACTTCTCCTGGGTGATGCTCAACCTGCGAAAACACCGACGGTCACAGTGGGATTTCACCCAGTGGTTGACCACCATGTATCTCTTCTACTTCATCAATCATCTGGTGGACGTGCAGGAAGGTGCCACCCTTCTGCCGGAGATCCACCGCCTCACTCGCACACAACCCCCTCGAACCGGAGATCAACCTTGGACGTCACCGCGGACCAATTCCTCGACTGCTCGGGACTCATCTGTCCCATGCCGATCGTGAAGACTCAACGGGCCATCAAGAAGCTCGAGCTGGGCCAGGTCCTTGAGATGATCTCGACGGATCCCGGCGCAGTGCCGGACATGAAAGCATGGGAGAACCAAACCCGCCACGAGCTCCTGCTCTCCGAAGAGACCGATGACGGCAAGTTCCGGTTCCTGGTCAAGAAAACCCACTGAGGCCAGCCGAGCGAGCATGGTGATTCGACTGATCGAAGCGGGCACGGTTTCGTATCTGCGATCGCAGACGATCTACCACGGATTGGCCTACGCGCACACCGACGAGACCCCACCCACCATCGTGTTGGCGAGGCCGGCGGAGCCCTATGTCTGCATCGGCTTTCACCAAGACATCGCGAGCGAAGTCGATCTGGAATACTGCGCCGCCAAGGGACTACCGGTGCTCCGGCGCGAGACCGGTGGCGGCGCCGTCTACCTCGACAGCGACCAACTGTTCGTGCAGTGGGTGATGGGCCGCGACCAGCTACCTCAGCGTAACGATCGGCGCTTCGAGTTGTTCTTGCAGCCAATCGTCAAGACCTACCAGGCCTTTGGGATCGACGCAGCGGTCCGATCCACCAACGACGTGCATGTCGAGGGCCGCAAGATCGTCGGCACCGGCGCTGCTGAGATAGGGAACGCGGAAGTGCTGGTCGGCAACTTCATCTTCGATTTCGACAAGGACGCGATGACCCGGGTGTTGAAAGCCCCGTCTCCGGCATTCCGACATCAGATCCGCGACAGCCTCGAGGAGTACATGACCTCGACACGCCAAGTCTCCGGCAAGGTTCTTGACCCACAAAAGGTCGCGTCGGTCTACATCGATGAATGCTCCAAGACGCTCGGTGCAAGGCTGGAAACCGGCACTTTCACCGCTGACGAACACGCTGCGATCGAGTCGATGGACCAGCGGCTCGGCTCCCACGAATTCCAGCACGGCGGCGGTGGCCTGCGGCGCCCAGGCGTCAAGATCCACGAGGACGTCTACGTAGCCGAAGCGACCCACGACTTACCCCCACTACGCGTCACCGCACGGATACGCTCCGGACACCTCGAATCGGTGGTAATCGACGGCCCTGACAACGTAAATACTCTGGCCAATCGGATCTGCGGATTGCAAGTCGAACGCGAATCCGTCACCGACGCCGTACGCCTCTGGCTTGCCCAGGCAGGTGCGACTCCGTTCGCGGAGTCGACACTCGTCGACACAATCCTAGAATTAGCAAAACCCCAGCCCGTCAAAACGACCTCATGACTGAAGACCCTGAAGGCAAGAAGATCCTCGTCATCCAGACCCACGGCATCGAGACCCCACGCCGAACTTACTCACCGCTATTCTATGCGATGGCGGCGGCAGCCATGGAGATGGAGGTGCTCGTGTGGTTTACGATGGACGGCACCAACCAACTCAAAAAGGGTGCTGCCGAAACGGTACAGCTTGATCCAACGAGCGACGTCACGCTCAAGACCATGCTCGAGCAAACCATGGAAGCCGAGGTCGATCTGCGAGTCTGCCAGCAGAGTCTACTGCTGTTCGACATGACCACCGACGACTTGATCGACGGAGTCGAGGTCCTCGGAGCGACCAGCATCATCGACTTGTCGCTCAACGCCGACCACGTGATGTACTTCTGACAGAGGCCGGCGCCGGCGCTACTTGCTAGAACGCGGCAGCACCCAGATGTTGCGGTAACGCACCGGATTGCCGTGGTTTTGAAGATAGACGGGCCCAGACTCGTCGCCTTCCTTGAGGGGGCTCGCCGTGGTGCGCTTGGGCAACTCGACATCCGGGTGAATGACGATGCCGTTCAGGCGCACGGTCATCCGCGCATTGGCGAGCTTCTTGCCACCTGCTCCGAACCGCGCCGCCTTGTACTCGATGTCATAGGTCTGCCAGGTCAGCGGCGGCAGGCAGGCGTTGAGGTCCGGCGCACGAATCGAGTAGATGCCACCACACTCGTTGTGCATGCCTTTCAGACCAAAACTATCGAGCATCTGGGTCTCGTAGCGACCCTGCACATAGAGGCCACTGTTGCCGCGGCCCTGACCGCGGGCGTGGGGTTGATACGGTAGCCGAAACTCGACGTGTACAAGGTGGTCACCAAAGGTCGGGACGCTGGTTACCCCCTGCATCAGCAGGCCGTCCTCGGTAATCCGAGCACCCTTCTTCCAATTGCCGAGCGATTCCTTGGTGCCATCAAAGAGCACCGTCGCACCTCGCGGAGGTTTGGCACCGAGGGTCACGCTCTTGCGATGGATCTTCTGGAAGCCGCCGGCGAGCAACTTACGAACTGCTGCGGTATCGCTGTCCTGCCGCTCGGCTGCCTTGCCGTCCGATCCCAGCCCTGGCAATCCGCCCCGGTAGGTCACGATCTGGAACTTGGAGTTGCCGCGGGCGATCACATGCACGCCAAGGCCCGGCCTGGCGTACTCGCCTTGCAGGCGAAAGTCTGGATCCTGCTTGGCGGCCTCGCTTGGATTGTCCCAGACCTTCTTCTTGGGCTTCTTCTGCGACGCAACCGAACTGAGAATGACGGTGAGGACGAGGACGAAACGAACGAGCATGGGATGGCCTTTGTGCAGTAGGGAGGACTTGGATCAGCGGCCGCGTATCCTAACGAGACGATGTTGGCCTCACCTCAGCGAATACCGAAACGAGCGATGGCCGGTCAGATTTCCAGCTGCCACTGGCGAACTACCGGCAGAGGCTGGGCGGTCTACGGGCAATCACCAGCGAATGCCCATGCTGATCATCAAGCCCGTGAACTCGAACTCGGCTCCCGGATGGATCACCGAGGCCCCACTCACTACCTCCGGATCCGTCGACCCGTAGTCTCGAGATCTATACAGATAGCCAAGTTCACTGTGGAACTTGTTCACGCGGAAGCGGACCCCCAGCCCAAATGTCCGATGTTGCTCCGTGGTATCAAAGCTCTCGTCATCGAGGCCCCGCGTGATTGCTGCAACACCACCACCTATCGAAGTTGTCACGAAAACGCTGCCTACCATGTCGTTCTCGGAGAAGAAATCGAACTCCGGTTCGACCTGCAGCCGAAGCCCCAGCGCGGCGTAATCCGTTGTCTCACCTCGCGCAAAAGTCTGACCCGAGTCATCGGTCGAGACACGGTCGACATAGGGACCGATCCGGATCGGCATACGAAAATTCTCATCACGGGTGGGACGCATCGTCAAGTGTCCAAAAATCCCGAATCCGAACACGTCCGAACTGCGAAACATCAGAGGGTTGTTCTTGGCACCCAGGCCGTCATCGACAGCCAATACGACGGAGAGGCCGCTGCCTGTGAACTGGCCGATGCCTTCCACCGACGCCCCGACAGTCTGGACACTCCTCTTCACCTTCCCCCCCGGTAGAAGTGCAGACTTCGCCGACAGGTCTCCGAGAGTTGACTCCATCACAAGGTGGCCGCCAGGATGTCGCCACGCCTCAGGGATGGCCGGCTCAGGGGACGACACGACTACGCAACTCGACAGGCAGACAGCTGAAATCAAAAGACCAGGCAGGGTGTATTCGAAGGGGCAAATGCGCATGGCTCGAACCCGGTAGAGAGGCAGCAGAACAGGCGGACGCGAGAGTCCATACTCTGTCCCGAAAGGTGCAGTCCGTGAACTCGCTTCAGGTGGTTTTTTGCAAACGCTTCGATACGGTGTACGGAACATGGCTGAGAATCCTGAAGTCCGTGGTTGCGTCCTCCCCTTGGATCTTCACTACGACGTGTCCGAAAACACCTGGGTTCGGGTGAACGACGATGGCACAGCCACCATCGGAATGACGGACGTCGCGCAAAACCTTGCCGGGGAACTGCTGCACGCCAAACCAAAGAGGGTCGGCGCGGTCCGCAAGCGCGGCAAGCCAGTCGCGACCGTTGAGAGCAGCAAGTGGGTCGGACCGGTGAAGTCCCCGATCTCGGGTGAGGTCATCGAGGCCAACGAAGCTCTAGCCAACGACGCAACCATCGTCAACCGGAGCCCCTACAAGAACGGCTGGATCGTGAAGATGCAGCCTTCCAACCTGGATGAAGAACTGCAGAGTCTGCTAAGCGGTCAGGAGGCGGTCGATGCCTATC
>JAYZDB010000339.1:0-9391 GCA_036338025.1 Planctomycetota bacterium | reverse complement strand
ATGATGGATTGCAGGATATCTTCGATTCCGTAGCGTCCGCCGAGCCCGGTCAGATCGGGTCCGACTGAGCCGCCTTCACCCTGGAAGCGGTGGCACTTGGCGCAGGCGGTGACCCCGAACATCCTGCGGCCGCGGGCGAAGTCGTGCCCGGACGTCTTCTTGGTGAGCAACGGAACGAGCTCGGTGACAGTCCAGTTTTTCACGAACTTGCGGGCGGTCATGTCGCCAGTGCCGACCGGCTGGGCTTTTGGCTCGGCCTTGAGCAATGCCGCCAGGGCTTTCGCCTCCTGCTTGGGCATGCGCGCGATCGCGTCCTTGCGGATGTTCTTGCAAAAGCCGAGGAAGGAAGCGCCGCCGCGGAAGGCAGTGGCTCGTTGAAACCAGGCGAAGTACTGAGTTCGCAGATCCTTGGTCCAGCCGTTCGTGACGATCCGCAGGCAGTACGCGTAGTGCAACTGCTCTTCCTGGGTCGGAGCTTCCGCGAGCAGTTTGATGGTCTTGGCTACGACCTTGTCGTGATTGAGTCGTGCGAGCACCCTGCACAGCTCTTGGTTGACCGATGGATTCGTGCTTGGGAAGTTGCGGTCGAGTTGGGCGCCGATCTCAGACAGCACCTTCGGCGGGCTCTTGATGTTGGCCATTCGCCGTAACACAACTCCGTAGACCCTGAGGACATCGAGTTGGTCGGCCGCTGCCAGCGTGCCGATGTCGATCCGCACGAGTTTCTCCAGTAGCTGGTAGTGCGATCCAGCCTTGTCATGACGGGCCAGCGCCAGCACCCCGAGGGTGGTCTGGCGCGGGTCATCCGACTTGAGGACCATGTCGCGCCATGCGCTGGGTGGGTGTTTCTCGATGGCGATGCGGGCGGCATACCGGATGTGCCGATCTGGGTGGGACAGCAGCTTGAAGGAGGCCTCGGGAGAGTGTGTGGAGCCCGCGCTGTGCGCGGCTTCGACCTGGTGACGGAGTTTGCGGAGTTTGCTACCGGCGTCGGGGGTCGCGACGATCGGCGTCGTTGGGGCCTGGCCTTCGTAGGAGATCTTGTGGAGAGCTGACTTTGCGCCGCGACCGCCGACGGCGAAGTACATCGCGCCGTTTGGATGCACCACGATGTCCGTCACCGGGAACGGCGCAGCGGTGGCAAAGGCCTCCTTGGTGGCGGTGTACGACGATCCCTTCGGTTGCAGGTGAACCGCGTAGATGATGCCGTAGCTCCAGTCGCAGATGAACAGGGCCTTTTGGTATTTGGCGGGGAACCTGGTGCCGAGGCCGAACACCACGCCGGTCGGTGAGCCGGGACCGATGTCGATCACCGAGGGTAGGCTGTCGGGTGAATAGGCGGGCCACTTGCCGGTGCCAAAGCGCCAGCCGAACTCAGAGCCGCTGGTGACATGGCAGATCCGGGTCGGTCGGTACCAGGGCGTGCCGATGTCCCACTCCATGTCCGAGTCGTAGGTGAACAGCTCGCCGTGTTCGTTGAAGGCGATGTCGTACTGGTTGCGATAGCCGTTGGATATCAACTCCCGGTGCGCGCCGTCTGGGGACAAGCGCGCGATCCACCCTCCGATCGCCATCGCGCCGGTGTTGTGGCCGCGGGCATCGGGCATGCGGGGGATCAGGTCCTCGGTTTCGAAGTTGCGTTGCATCCGCCAATGCGTGAAATCCGGTTTTGGGATGCGGGTCATGTTGCCGCAGGCCACGTAGAGCGACTTCTTGTCGGGCGAGAGGATGATCGCGTGCGCGTGGTGCTCGCCGCCGACGGGTACGCTCATCAGATGCTCGACCTTGTCATACTGGTCGTCATCGTTGGTGTCCGTCAGGCGAAACAGCCCCGACTTCTTGGCTTGTCGGCCCATCACGTAGAGGCTGCCGAAGGCATGCAGGAGACCCTGCGCCCGACCGACGTCGGTGGTGAGCGTTTCGACGGTGGTGGCGCCGTCGGCCGACTTCGGCAGGTTGACTCGGTGCAACTTGCCGTTTTGGTCACAGGCGATCAGGCGCTGTTTATGATCGACGCACAGGCTGACCCAGGATCCCTGGCTTCTCGGGACGTCGTACACGGTGCTGGCCACGAAGCCAGCCGGGACCTTGATCTTCAGACCATCGGGCTTGGTCGGACTGGCGCTCGGTTTGATCCGGATGTTGCGGAGAGCGAACGGCAGGCCGTGATCCTGGAAGCCGATTGCGCCAGCGGCGGGCATGGCTTTGAACCTGGGGTGATCGAGATCCAGGGTGTTTACCAGTTCACCATTGAGACGCACCCGAACCTGTCGCCCTTTGCAGGTGACGTGGAAACGGTTCCATGTGCCCGCTGGCAGGGCAGTGTTCCGTGTCGGTGGAACGCCCGGGATGACCCCACCCGAGTCGTGGTCGGTCAGCTTCTTGGTTTTACCGTGTGAATCGTAGATCTGGACTTCGATGCCGCTCTTGACCGGGCTCTTGCGGTTGCCGACGTGGAAGTAGAAGCCGCTGTTGCCACGCTTCTCGACCCGGTACTCAAAGTCCATCTCGAAGTCCTTGTGTGTGGACTTCAGCCACAGGTATGCGTCGTAGCGTTGCCAACCCTTTTCACCGGCGCGCGGTGTCAGGGTCACGACGCCCTGATCGTCGATCTTCCAATTGCCGGTGGTTTGCCAATGCCTGGTCAAATCGTTGTTGGCCAGTAGGTCTGTCCATCCCTTGGGGATCTTCTTGGACGCTGCAGACAGGTCGAGGATCTCGATCTTACGGAAGTCGATCGGGTGGCTTTCGGACTGCAGCGAGATGGAGCCCCGTCGCAGCATTTTGGGCTGACCAGCGGCGAGCAATTTCTTGGCGTCACCGTCGCGCTCGTCGAGTTGTGGGTCGGTGTATTCGAATACCGTCTTCCCCTCGATGAGGTGCTTGACCTTGTTGCCGATCACCTCGATCTCCGCCGTCACCCAGCGATCTCCTCGGTAGGTCTCGGACGTCGAGTCCATGCAGTGTCGGCGCACCAGCTTACCCTGCATAACCACGTTGGTGCCTGGTGTGCAGAGGTTGCCGGTTGTGCGCTTGCCGCGCTCGCGACCGCCTAGTAGCTGTACTTCGATGGAGACCGGGAACTTCTGGTTCTTGCCCAGAGATGCCGCCGACTGTCCGTGCACCATGACGCCGCTGTTGCGGAACGCCCATCCGGGACCACCGGGGACCTGGTCACCGACAAAACGGTACTCGACGCGAAACCGGTAGTCCGAGTACTCGGTGTTGCAGAACAGGTGGCCGAACTTGCCGCCGAAGTTCTTGTAGGCGTCGTAGCGGACCTTGAGCATGCCGTCTTCGACCCGAAACGTGTTGCCGAAGTTGTCGCCGAGAACATGGCCGGTGATCTTCGGTGTCCAACCACTGAGGTCCTTGCCGTTGAACAGAGATTGCCATTTGTCTTTGGCGGCGCTGGCTACCTTGCTTTGTTGAGCGGCGGGAGCGGTGGTCAGGACCGGGAGAAGAAGGACGAGAGCGAGGGGGGTTCCGTGTGCGATCATGGTGTTCGCCTCGAAGGCGCAATCTGGGGGGGGCGATCGATGGTGAGCTTAGCCCAAGAGCTCGCCGACACAGCCCGGAAGCTCCGGACGGTCGCCGATGTTTCTCTCCCCGGATCGAATCACCGCCATGCCTTGGCGAGGTCTGGCCGTCGGCCAGTTGGAAAAGTGGCGGAGGGTGAGGGATTTGAACCCCCGTTAGCTTGCACTAAAACGGTTTTCAAAACCGTCGCATTCGGCCGCTCTGCCAACCCTCCGCTCGGGCCGCTATTCCTGAGCGACGATGTCCAGCACCTTGCGTGCGACGAAGATGCGCGCCCGGGTCTGGGCCGCCAAGGCTATGGCATCCGAGGGGCGGCAGTCCACGTACTTTCGCTCCTCTCCAGACATCAGTTCGAGGGTCGCGAAGAACGTGCTTTCGCGCAGGTCGCTGATGATCACCCGCTCCAGGGACCAGCCGACTGTCGTGATGATGTGGGTCATCAGGTCGTGGGTCATCGGCCGTGGAGACTCGACATTGCGGAGCTTGCGGTTGATCTCAGCGGCCTCGTTGAACCCGATTACGATCGGGAATGTCCGGTGGCCGTCCTTCTCCATCAGATGAATGAACTGCTGTTCTTCCTTTTCCTGGATGACGATTCGTGACAGTTGGACTTCGATGACCTCGCTCATGGGCGGGTGCAGTCATATCTTCCAGTCGCGGTGAGGCAAAGCGGCGGATACCTTTAAGGTGTCTGCTGCGCCCCACGAGATCCACGATGACCCCAAGTCCGCAGGCTGCCATACTGAGTGCCGTGACCCGGAGCGGTCGGATCGAGTCGCGCCATCGCGGTTCCTTGGTGGTGGTGGACCGCGGGGTGGTTCGGCTGGCATTGGGGGATATCGATCAGGCGGTCTACGCACGGTCCGCCGTCAAGCCCTTGCAGGCCCTGCCACTGCTGGAACTTGGAGTCGCCGATGCACTGGCCCTGAGCCTGGCCGAGTTGTCCCTGACCTCAGCGAGCCATAATGGCACGCCGGCGCACACCGCGGTCGCCGAACAGATCCTGGCGCGCGGTGGCTTCACCCCTGCGGACTTGCTGTGTGGTCCACACTCTCCGATGGATCCGGTCGCAGGCCGAGCCCTGACGGCGGCAGGCGAAAAGCCGCGCAAGATCCACAACAACTGTTCTGGGAAACACGCCGGGTTCCTGCTGCTGGCCCAGGCCATGGGGGTCGACAAGTCGCGCTATCTCGACCCGGAGTCGGCGTCCCAACTCCTTGTCCGCCAGACTGTCGCGGAGATGGTCGAACTCGAGACCGAGGCGATCAAGGTCGGCATGGACGGTTGCGGAGCGCCGACTCTGTTCCTGCCGCTGCTGTCTTTGGCGCGGGGATTTGCGAACTTGACGAACCCCGAGGGCCAATCTGACGTTCGAGCCGGGGCATGCCAGACCCTTCTGCGGGCGATTACCGCCCATCCCGATGTGCTGGCCGGCGAAGGCCGGATCTGTACAGCGCTCATCCGGGCGTTGCCGGGAGCGATCTACAGCAAGAATGGCGCGGAGGGAGTCTACGCTTTCGGGCTTCCGGGCCGTGGAATCGGTGCGGCGATCAAGGTCGACGATGGCCAGCAACGCGGGTATTTTCCCGTGGTGATCGAATTGCTGGCGGCCCTGGGGATGTTTCCGGATGGGGTTCCCGAGTCCCTGAGGACGTTCCAGTCGGTGCCGGTTCGCAATACACTGAAAGTTCCCGTCGGCGAGGTTCGGTGCGAGCTGGACCTACGCGACCAATTGTCCCCGTGAGACGCATTACCAAGATTCCTGGCTTTCCTCCCCGATCGCAGGCCGGTCACAAGGGCACCTTCGGGACCGTCGCGATCCTGGCTGGCAGCCCGGGCATGCTGGGAGCAGCGATCCTGGCGGCGCGCGGCGCCCTGCGTGGCGGCGCCGGCTTGTGCCGTGTCTGCCTGCCAGCCAGCTTGATGGCTCCGTTCACGACTGCTGTACCGTCGGCGACCACCTTGCGGCGTAGCGAGGCCTTGCGGGGTTTCTTCGATCGTGCGACGGCGATGGTGGTCGGACCTGGTCTCGGTACCAGCAAGGCGGTCGGGGCGCAGGTGCGCCGCGCAGTTGAGCGCTCGAAGGTGCCGGGGGTGCTGGATGCCGATGCCTTGAATCTGATGGCGCCGCTGCGCGCCCGCCGCTGGCGTGGTCAAGCGCCAGCAGTGCTGACGCCGCATCCCGGCGAGGCGGCGCGCCTGCTCGGTTCCGATGCCGATGCCGTGCAGTCGGACCGGCGCGCTGCCGTTGCAGAGCTCTGTGCCCGGACCGGTCAGGTGGTCGTACTCAAGGGCCAGGGCACCCTGGTGTGTGACGGGGCGCGGCTGTACCAGAATCGCAGCGGTAACGACGGCCTGGCGACCGGCGGCTCCGGAGATGTACTGGCGGGTTTGATCGGTGCCCTGCTGGCGCAGGCGATGGATCCGTTCGATGCTGCCTGCCTGGGCGTGTATGTGCACGGCAAGGCAGGTGACCTGGTAGCGAGTCGTCTGTCCAAGCCGGGCTTGATTGCAGAAGACCTACCCTCGGCGATTGCCGAGGTGATGCGGTGAGGAACCTGCTTCTGTTGGCGATGGTCTGCGCCGGTACCTGCTTGCCGGCCCAGGTCCGCCCCGGACCGGAGAAAGCCAGCAACACCCTGGACCTGTTGGCCGCATTGGCTGGCGAGAATGCGCTGGACCGCGAGATTGCGCGGCGTCAGTTTGCCCTGGCCAAGACGATCCCGGAGACCGAGATCGTCCGGCTGCTAGGTTCGTCTAACTCGGCGGTCGTGGCGACTGCCGCGAGCTTGCTGTGCGATCGCGGGCTCGCGACCGAGCGGCTGCAGCGTTTCGCCAGGCATCCAGACGTCGAGATCCGGCGGGCGGTGATGCGAGTCGCCACTCCGGCGGACTTGAGCGCCCTGATGTCGACGGATCCGGTGATCGCGTTGCGCCTCGCAGCGATGTATCGACTTGAGGATCGCGGTCTGCTGACCGATGCCCGACTCACCGGTATCATGCTGGGTGAGCAGGTGGATTTGCGGGCGGCTGCGTGCCGTCTCATCGTCTACGAGCGCTCACCGTTCCCGATCCAGGTTGCCAACAAGCTCCTGGAATCGCCCGGCGCTCGACAGACCTTGCTGGAGTATCTCGCGGATCGTCCACGCGCCAGTTCTGGACCGTGGCTCCTGCACGTCTTGGGTATCCGTGGGCTCAGCCAGCTTGATCGCCTGCTGGCGATTCACTCCCTACCGCCCGATTGGATCGATATCCGAATGGCGCGTGAGGTGTTGGATGCGGCGGTCGCGAAGTCGATGATACTCAACAACCGGGCGGCGTCGGCGGCGGCGCGTTTTTCACCTGAGATCGCTGATCGCCTGGTGCCGACAGTATTGGCGAGGATCGGCCAGGGGCCGTCGATCGAGGCCCTGATGCGTAGTTTGGCGCGGGTGACTCCGGCGGGCGAGCGGCAGGTCTTTGATGCAGCCATCAAGGCGCGACCCACGGTCATGCGGGATGTCTCCCACTGGTTGTCTTCGCGTGAATCCAAGTTGCTTGCGACCTACGTCGAGGAAGCCTTGGACGGTGAAGCTGCCTTCCCACCTGAACTCGCCGCCTTGGCGGGTCCTGCTCTGCGCGTCGATGGCGTGTCGAAGCCCGAGCGCATCGGCAAGGTCGCTGCGATCCTCAAGGTCGAGGGCGCCGCGTCGCTGGCCGCGTTCGGCGCATTGCTGGAAGCGGAGGTATTCCATCCGGCGATGGTCGCGTTTGCCGAACAAGGTGTCGGGGAGGTCAAGGAGCGGCGGCTATTCCGACTGCTGAGCTTGCCGCCGAACAGCCTGCCCCTGAGCCTGTTTCGAGAACTGCTTGCCGGTGAGGACCTCCCGACCTTGACGTCTGCCGTCCACGCGCTCGCGCGCGCGCCGCTCAACCAGCGTCTCGAGTCGCGCTTGCTCGAGTTCGCCCTGCACAGCAAGTTCGCCACCCTGCGGTCGGCCGCCAGTCGAGCCCTGGTCCTGGGCGGTAGTGCGGCTGCTGGGCGCCGGGTCTTTCTGGCTCGACGCGACGACTGCCCGGTGCTCGAGTGGTTGATCGAGTCGCCCCGACCATGGAGTCACGACCTCTTGGCGAGGGAGCGCGAGGCGATGGCTGAGGAGCGTAAGGCGCATGCTGCCAAGTACCACCGCGTCTTGGTCGCGCTCGCCAAGCTCGGCGATCGCGCGGCCGGTGACGCCTTGGTGGCGGAACTTGCACACCTAGGCTCGCTCGATTTGCAGGAAGCCCAGAGGCTCATGGGTCGCAGCTACCAGACAGCGGGGCTGGAACGTCTGGCCAGGCAGCACCTGGTTGCCCGGCCCTTGGCGCCCGGCAAGGAGCTCGAGTTCGACGGCGGCCCGGAGGAGGAGCGGCGGGCAGAGTTGATCGCCTGGTTCGCAGCCCGCAAGAAGCTGCAGATCGAGCCCTTGCTGACGAAACTGTGGCGAACGGACCAGAACTACCAGGTTCGGTTGTCGGCCCTGCGTGGCCTGTTGGCGCGGGATTCGGTGGCTTTGCACAGCCAGCTCGCGTCTCTTGTGGATCGCCCGTTCGACGAGGACCAGGAAGAGCTCGCTTTCGAGGTTGTCGGCAGCATGTCGCACCCGATGACCGACAAGGCGCTCCGCTTGCTGGCCCGGATCCTGCTGCTGGCGCCGCTGAGTGATCCGGAGCGCGAGGTGCGTCTCGCCGTTGCGCAAGGTCAAGACAACGCCCGCGGAGCGTATCCCTTGGTCCTGCCGGCCTCGGTGCTGTTGCGTCGTGATCCGTCGGTCCGGCCCGGCCGGGCGTTTGCGGCCGTCGCGGCACGCATCGGCAAGCGCAAGTTTGCCCTCAACCGTCAGCGTCTCGGTTTGTTCCTGGCCTCCCTGAGTTTGCGCCCGGATCTGCAGGCGGATCTCGGCCCGGTGTTGGCGGAATTGATTCTGGCGGCGCCGGATCGGTCGCTGGATTTTTTGGGGCCGGCGCAATGGGTTCTGGCGGAGCAGGCCGAACAGCGCGGCGACTTGACCCGGGCCGCCAGACTCTACGAATGGGCCAGCCGGGCGTTTTGTCGTGGTGTCGTGCCATTGCATATTCAGCGTTCGTTCTGCGGAGATGTGGACCCTGCAAATGGCCGTCACCCCTATGCTGCCCTGGCTGCCCAGGCAGCCATGTGCCGCGCCCGGTTGTTGCTTCGCGAGAAGCAGCCGCGTGCTGCGGACCGGGCGCTTGGGCGGGCGCGGGACCTGGCCGACGGTGACGCGTTGACGATCGAGAGAATCCAGACCCTTCGGAGGGCCAAGCGACCATGAAGACCGCTCTGTCCGTGATACTTGTCGCACTGCTGTTGGCAGGATGCGACCGCGAGTCTCGGTATGAACTCAACGAGTCGCCGCGCCCAACAAAGCCTGTTGTGGTGGTTGCCAAGACCCCCGCCGCCAAGACTCCGACGGCCAAAACCCCGGCCGGCGGGGATCCGGAAGCCAGGCCGGCGGAGGGAGATCAAGACAAGCCGAACAAGCCCGACGAGGGGGCGGTTCATCGAGCGCTCGAGCAATTTCACGCGGCCCTCAAGAACGAGGGGATCGAAATCGACCTGGCCAAGAAAACCCTGACAGTCCCAACGCTTGTAAACCGACCCACCAACGACCTCGAGTTCCTGCTGATTCACCGGCAGGGCAAGTCGCACGAGGCCTTGTTGGTCACCGAGTGCAAGCCGAGCGTCTTGAACACTGGCCTGCTGGCGCTCAGCGTCAAGCCGGGCAAGAACGCTTCCTTCAGGAAGAAGGACCCGATGCCATCCGAAGAGGAATTGCGGGCCGGCGCCGACCCCTACATCCTGGTTCCGCCC
>JAYZDB010000338.1:0-15969 GCA_036338025.1 Planctomycetota bacterium | reverse complement strand
ACGATGTGGGGTTTGGCGTTCAAGCCCAACACCGATGACATGCGCGAAGCGCCCTCGATCATCATCGCCGAAAAGTTGCTCGAGCAGGGCGCGACGGTCACCGCCTTCGACCCCGAGGCAATCCCAGAATCAAAGCGAATCCTCGGTGACAAGATCTCCTACGCACACGACGCCTTGGCGGCCCTCGACAATGCCGACGGGTTGATCCTGATCACGGAGTGGAACGAGTTCCGCCACGTCGATCCCTCCGAGATCAAGAACCACCTCAAGCAACCGGTGGTGTTCGATTGCCGCAACATATGGAACCCGGCGACAATCCGGGCAGCCGGTCTGACCTACTACGGCATCGGGGTCTAGGGATCCAGTTGCTTGCCGGTCCCCCGGCTTTTCTCGACTTGCTGAGCGTCACGATGGGCCTTGTTGATCTTGTCTCGCGCTCTCTGCAAGGCGCGGCGAGCAGACATCTTCTCGAACGCCACGGTCTGACTACGCAGGGCCCGCTCGACGGCTTCGGGCTTGCCTGATCCACGGACCTTGGCCGCCAAGGCAGCTTGCTGAATTACAGCCTCAGCTCCGACCAGATCGTCCATACCGAGCAGGTGGTTGGCGAGGCGGTTGCAGACATCGATCCTCTGGCGCGGCGTCGCAGCAGTTGCCAAGGCCTGACGGTAGGCGACGGTGGCCTTGGCGTCCTCGCCTTGCGAGGCCAGGCAACGAGCAATCCAGAGCCGGGCCTGGATCCCTCGTACCGTACCTGGCGCGAGGGCTGCGACCTGTTCGTACAGTAGCGTCGCCCGCGCGATGGCTTTCTGACGGCGCGCGATATGCGCTAATTCCATCGTGGAGCGCGTCCGGTAGCGAGCGGCATCGAGCCCCTCAGCCCGCGTAAAGCACGCGCTGGCCTTGTCCAACTCCTTGAGCGAACGCCACACCTCCCCGGCAGCAAAGCAGGCTTGCGCCGCGCCAGCAGGTTCGCTGGCAAAGTCTGCTGCGACCTTTTCGTAGGCGGCTGCAGCGGCCCGCAGGATGCTGGCGCGAGCCCCACCCTTGGTGCCTTTGGCCCCCGCCCGCAGGCCCGCCGCAGCCTTGAGAGCCGCGCGCGCTTGCGCGCTGGGACGCACAGGTTTCTCGATCTTGTCGCCCTTGCCCTGCTTGGCACCGGCATTGATTTCGGCCTGTGCGATGAGTGGCGAGCCTTCTGCTCCGAGCAGCAGGCTGGTCGCGGCCAGTAGTCGAATCGTCAGTGATTGCATCATGATCATTCCTTCTTCACTTGGGTTACAGCGGGCGCGAAACAACTCCGTCGCCCTGCTTCGATGGTCGCTTGCCGGATCTCGTCCAACTACCGCAGCTCCGGGTTGCAGACTGCAGTCTTGCGCCTGAGGTGGCGCTGTAGGAGCTCTCGAACGCGGCGGCGAGCCCGGTGGATCCGGACCTTGACGTTTTCCGGGGTCAACTCGTAGCGCCCGGCCAATTCGCCGCAGGTGAAGCCCTCGTAATAGCCCATCAGGAGCGCCGCATTGAGCCGCGTCAGGCGGTCCAACGCGCTGGGCAGTGCGTCGATGAGTTCGGCGCGTGGCACCCAATCCCCGGCGATCTGAAACTCCTCCTCCTCCGGCACCTTCGCAACGATCTGGTCGGCCAGATGCCAATTGGCGTCAATGCTCACGGTCGGCAGCTTTGTCCTGCTGCCCAGCGCAGTGGCCCGCCGGCGTCGCGCAATGGTGCGCACAAAGGCGTGAAAACGGCCCTTGTCGCGCAGGGTGGACCAACGCGTAAGCGCCAGTACGACGGCGTCCTGCGAAAGCTCTTCGCGGTTGGCGTTGGTGAAACAGTCCTGCCACCGGGACAAGAAACTGGTCGCGGCCCCGAGCGCCGCCTCAATCTGGCCGCAGGGTAAACACGTCAGTTGAAGATTCGAGCTAGTGTCCAAGTTGCCTCCTTGCAGTGGGCCGGATCGTCCGACCTCACAGGAGAGGCAACTGGCAGCGGCAAAAGCCCCGAGTTTCTCAATCCCTGCAGAAGTTCGCGCTCAGTTGCCGTGCCGCTGCGTCGCGAGTTCATCCTCACGGGAGTCTTGATCGCAGAGACTGGCGATCTCTCGCATGATGCGTGCCGTCGCGGCCGCCAACCGCTCCTTCCGGTTGGCCCCAACATCGAGTTCCGAAGGTGGAATGGGATCGCCGTAACGGACCTCGATACGTTTGGGCCGCGGAAAGGCGCTACCGTACGGCATCGCGTCCCTGACTCCGACCAGACCTACCGGGACTACCGACACGTTGTTCCGCAGCACCAGGGCAACGGCTCCCGGGTTGCCGAGCATCAACCCACCGTCACGGGTAATCCCACCCTCTGGGAACACTCCAACCACCTCGCCAGCATCGAGAGCGGCGTGGCACTGTCGCAAGGTGTCGCGGTTACCACGACCCAACTCCACTGGGATGGATCGATACAAGCGATAGAACCACCCCATCAAGGCAGAGCGGTAGGAAGCACTGTTGATCAGGAATGCCACGTTCCGGGGACTGGACACACCGAGGATGATCGGGTCGAGGAAAGACCCGTGGTTGGCGACAACGACATAACCATCCTCGAGGCTCGGCCGGTTGAGCACCCGCCACCGGAAGTAGATGCGCAGGAATACGCGGATGCTGGTCTTCAAGAAACCGCGCGCAAACGTATCAACCCATCCCGGGGCAGGCCGCAGCGCTTTGGCCATCGGTCGACCGCTACTTCTTCTTGGCCCAGTAGGTGTCCTTGTAGAGCACGCGGAACTTCAGGCGGCCGCGCAATCGACCAGCCATCTGCCGACAGGTCGCCAGACCATTCCACTTCTCACAAGCATTCGCCGCGTTGTACAGGCCTTCGGCCACCAGGTTGTTGTTGGCGTCCTTGGCGTTGACATAGACCTTGAGGAAGCTGCGGAACGCCTTGTGATAGGAAACCTTGGAAGTTGCCTCATCACTCGAGGCAAGCGCCTCCTCCAGGTGGATGTAGCCGAGTCCAAGGTAGATCCGGGCCAGCGTGTCCACCCCGACCCCAACCGTCTCCTGCAACTTTTCGTAGGTGGCGCGGGCATCCTTGTAGTTCTTCTGCGCGCGGTAGGAGTCGGCAAGATCCGCCGAGGCGTCCGCCGCAACACCGTCGGCGGCACCGTTCGATCTCGCGATCAGGCCCTTGAGGCCAGTGACGAAGGAACCCTTGCTAGCACCCTTCTCGAGCGACTTCGCCCGCAGCTGCCAGAGTTCGGCATCGAGTTCGTAGCCCTTCGACCAGGCATTTTGGCGGCAAGCCGCACCGTATTTCTCAGCCGCTATGGCAGCGTCCTTGGTCCGTGGTTTCGCAGCAGAGAGATAGACCTGGATCTTGCGGCGAAAGTACTCCGGGGCATAGGCGGAGTTCGGGTTGGCCTTGAGCAGGGCGTCGAGCACCGTGATCATGTCACCGGTAGCGCCAGTCTCACGATAGAGTTCCGCGGCACGGTAGTAGGCGGCCTGGGCCAGGAACGGGTTCTTTTGATCCTGCGCCTCACCGATCAGGGCCTCGGGGTCATCACCAGCGCGGCTGAGCAAGTCACGCCAGGCTTCAATCTGGACCGACTTGACTTCGTGTGCAGCACGGACCTGGTTGGTACCACCCGCACGAAACTTGATCTCCCGGGCGGTGTAGGCAGTGACCTTGGCGTTCTTCGTCACCTTGCCGTCACGCCATTCGATGACATCCTGTTGGGCAACGAGGGGAGCCACCGAGACAGCGAGGGCGAGAACCGGCACAGTGACCGAGGAGAATATGGGGGCCTTGTACATTCAGCTGAAAAGGGGAGGGGTTCGTATCGGGCCAGGGATCATGCCAAGCCATGCCAATCAGGGCAACGAGGCAAGCGGAAGGGAGTTCAGGCGACGCCGCCAGGAAGAGCCAGGAAACCGGCCCAGCTTACGCCCCGCCAGATTCGGGGCCCGCAATCCCGGATTCTAGGGCCTCGTCAGGCCGATGCACAGCACCAGCGCCAGATTGCCCCGCGCTGCACCGATCCTGGTGCTGGCTCAGCTGGCCTCGTCGACGGATGACGAGTCGGCACCGGACCCGCCCAGCTGCCGGGCTCGCCTCGGCGGTCGAGCCGCCCAGGCGGCCTCGGAATCCTGCCCGAGCCGACGCACAGCGATCAACTCCGCCACGATCGATACCGCGATCTCGTCATGGCTCCTGGCCCCGATCAGTACCCCCACCGGGCTGCGCACCGTCTCCAGGAAGGCCTCGTCGACACCCGCCTCCCGCAGCTGCCTGAACAGCACCGCCCGCTTGGTGCGCGAACCGATCATGCCGAGGAACTTGGGCTGGTCGCCAGCCTCAAACCGGCGCGCCAATTCGTGAAGCACCCGACCGTCTTCCTTGTGACCACGCGTCACGATCACGATGTAGGTGTTGGCTTGCAAAGACAAGTCGGCGACCGTCGCGTCAAAATCCCGCGCAAACACTTCGGCGGCCTCGGGAAACCGGTCAGCGCGGGCATAGCTCTCGCGATCGTCGGTAATGCTGACGTGGAACCCAGCCTGCGACGCCACCCGACACAAGGCCGAACTGACGTGACCACCGCCGAACACAATCAGCTTCGGGATGGTGATGGACTCGATGAAGACCGTCACCTCACCGCCACACAGTAACCCGGAGTCGGGTGAGTCTTTCTGAGTGAGACGGAAGGTCAAGGTGCGGGAGACCTCCTCTCGAATCACCTGCAGGCCAGCTTCGTAGACTTCTGCCTCGAGGCAACCGCCGCCGACCGTACCGAGGAAGGTACCGTCCTCCTTGACCAGCAAGCGCATCGACTCCTGACCGGGAGTCGAGCCACGGGTACCCACGATGGTGGCCAGGGCGGCGGGGACACCGGCCCGACGCAGGTTCACGATCTCCTCGAAGATGTCGACGGGGGTAGGCATGGGATAGACCAGGATACCGATTGACCGGGCGGTGTCAGCAGGGCGCTAAGTGCTTGTGCTGTTCCTGCATCGGGAGCCGTCTCGACTCAGCGTCGTCGCCGCCGGCGCGCCCGCTTGACCGGCAGGTCGTGGGTCACCCGCGGCGGCAGACCGAGCATGGCCATGAACCCGGCCCATTCCCGCCCGTGTGGACGGACCCGGAAGCCGTGCACCAGGGAGGTCGCCAGGTGGGCAGCCTCGTGGGCCAGGACCTCGTCGATCCGCCCCGGGGCACGCGCCAGCAGGCGCGGGTTGAGCTCGATCTGGAGGCGCTTGGGCAGGCAGCGGCCGGCGCTGGTCCGCAGACGTGGGTTCCAATGGACCTCGGCGTGCGCCAGGCGATCGAGGAGACCCCAGATCTCGAAGAACCCGCAGACCTTGGCTTCGAGTTCCTGCTCGCTCGGGAGCGAGGGCTCAGGGTCGCTGCTCACCGGCTCGACGTCTCGGCGAAGCTTGCAGCTCGCGTAGGACAAACGGGAAGGTGACCATCGCGAAGCCGGCACAAGACAGGATCGCCCCAGGCAACCCCAGGTACTGGAGTTCATTGGAAGTGCTGGTCAAGATGAAGAACGTCACGCCGAGGCAAAGAGCCATCCAACCGACGAAGGTACCCAATTTCAAAAGCCAGCCGATGGCATCCGGATTGGCCGGATACGCCGCGGCAGGAGGTGCCCCGGGCGTGCGTCGAGTGTTCGGTCGGCCATACTCATCGCATCGAGCGCCCCGACCGGTAAGAGCCTCGACCAATTCGTCACGGGTCACGTCGTCCAGGTCACCACGCTTGAGCGCCTCCTCGAGCATCCGAAGGCGCTCGCTCTCCCGCCTGGCACGACCATCCATCCAGTGCTTGACCAGCCCGAAAGTCATGCTGACCAGGACAACCAGGAAGACGAACCAGTACAGCGAGAAGGAGAACATTGCAGAGACCGGGGCAGACTGAAGTCCCATGGGACGACCTTGGTTTGGAATTGAGAGGCTCGGGAGTCTATTCGTGAGCGGTTCAGGATATTCGGGAAACGCCCAAAAGTGTCAGCAACTGGGATGGATCGCCTTCCCATGCCCCCTCTGCGTCCGACAAGTCACATAAGTCATTGACGCGCCATACAAAAGGAATCCCGACATCGCGCGCCGCGCGCTGGTCGCTAGCCCGGTCCCCAACCATCACCGCGCGGCGGGTGCCGGCCTGCTGCATCGCGCTGCGCAGCATGTCGGTCTTGGTCTCGACTCCGTCGGAGTCGAGGCAGAACTGCCAGTCGGTGTGTGCAGCGAGGCCCTGACCCTCCGCGATGGCCGCCATGTAGTCAGAACCACAGTTGCTCGCCAAGGCCAGGCCTACGCCCGCCGCCCGCAGTCCCGCCAGCACCTCGAGGACTCCGGGGTACAGGTAGTCGGTCCCCGAGCGCAGCAACGCGACCTCCATCGGCAACACCAGCGCTCGCAATTCGGCCCAGCGGTGCTGCTGCCCCGGAGACAGGAAAGGCGACCAGACCTCCGCGCCCTTGTTGCCCACCACCGCCAGTGCCTGCCGGTCATCTGGCAAGTCGAGTTGCAGGCCTTCGGCGTCGGCAAACTCCTGCACACCCTTTCGGATCAAGTCCGGCCACCAGCGTTCGATCCGGTGCAGAGTTCCGTCCACATCGAAGATCACCAGCTCGAATGGTGCCTGGGGCAGGGCGGTCATCGAACCGGATCAGGACCCCAGGGTCACGCTCTTGACCCCCGCCAACAGCAGTTGGTTCATCAACTCCCGGCCGGCCTTTTGGTGCTCCAGGGCACCCCAGGTCAGCAACACCGACGGTGGCAGGCTACCGGTTGCCTTGGCCTGGCGGCATCGCCCACGAATCCGGAAGACAAACTCATCACGAGCCAGGCGGTCGCCGTCGACCCGCACGAACCACTCATCGAGTACCTCGACCTGCATCGTGTGGCCAAGGTCTGGAGCCGTGGTGCAACTACCACTGAGCACCAGCAGGGCCAGCAACACCGACCGACCTGGCAGAGGGCGGTTCCGAGAATAGGCGTGCGCGTTCATCGGGTTTGGATCATCCCGCCGGAACTCCAGGGCACAACGGCGATCTCGACAGACACGGTTTTTGAGTTGATCGCGAGGCAGCTCCCGGTAGCGGAAGTACGACACCCGTGGCATGGGAGAGACCAGGGATGTTTGCCCGATTACGCGCTGACGAGTATCCTGGAACTTCCACCCTCGCTGGTTTTGCAACCGTGTTCGACGTTCAGGAGGCCCTCAAATTTCCAGGTTAGCGAAAGTCGGCGTCTACCTGGCCACGCTGGCCTGCGTGTCGACCGCGGGGCTTGCCCAGGGCAACGAGCCGGCCGACAGCTTCGTCGTGCAGTTCCAGAGGCGGTCGTTCGACCTGGCAAAATTCCGCTCGGCGATCCGGAGTCGCGTCCCGCAGGCTGAACTGAACGCCATCGTGCGGACACTGGAAGAGTCGGTGCGCCGCGATCAGGCCGGGTTCGGGGAACGCCTGCGTAGTCTGGGGGGACAGGTGATCGACCAGTGGTGGCTGGTCAACGGCTGTTCGATCAAGGTCCGGCCCGCGCACATCGCCAGGCTGCGGCAGTGGCCCAACATCCGGTCGGTGCAACCCGACACCATTCGCCGCCCACACCTGGTGGTCGCCGCCGACAATGTCCACCACGGCTCCGCCGCCGCCAACCGGATGAGAAACGCCGGTGGCGACCTGATCACCGGCAAAGGTGTCGCCGTTGCGGTACTGGACACCGGCGCGGATGCCGACTCGGGCAACAAGAAGCGCCCGCACGCCTGCTACTTTCCCGACGGCGACCCCAGCCAAACCAACAATGGCGGAATCGGCGGCAGCCTGCTGCTCGAAGCCCTCAAGCTCCCCGTCAGTCCCTCGGGTGATGACCGCGACGGTCATGGCACCGCGGTCGCCGGTTGCGTCGGCGCCAACAAGTGGAACTCGCAATTTGATGTCGGCAACGGTGTCGCACCGGGTACCGGCATCGTGTCGCTGAACATCACCGACCAGTCGGGTTGGTCCCAGGACAGTTGGATCGTGACCGCCTGGCAAACGATTACAGCGCGACGACTTGCCCGCAACATCGGCGCCGGCAACAACTCATTCTCCGGCTCACCAAATCTGGACAACATCGTCCAGCAGGCCCTCGACAGCGCTGCTTTCAACGCCGACATGTTGATCTGCGTATCCGCCGGCAACTTTGGCCGCTACACCGCCGAGAGCCAGGGAGCCTTCAACGGTCTGGCCGTCGGCTCGATCGACAAAATCGCCAAGACCCGGTCCAACTTCTCGGCAATCGGCCCGCTCTACGGCACCAATCGCACCTACCCGGACCTCACCGCCGTCGGCAACCAGGTGGTCTTGCCGCAGATCGATGACGAGGCGAGCAAGGTCACACAGGGCGGCACATCGTACGCCGCTCCGATGGTGGCGGGTGCGGCAGCGCTGGTGCGGCAGGCGGCGCCTCGCCTCGACGCCAATGCCGTGCGCGCGCTGCTACTCAACACGACCGAGTTCCGGAGCTCGGACCGCAATTTCTACGGACTGGGGTCACTGCGCGCAGACGCCGCGGTAACGGCTGCGCTGGCCGGCGACGTCGTTCCCGGCACGGTGCGAGGCAACCTTCCACGGGCGCTGTTCACGTTCAGGTTTCCTGCCAGTGGCGAGCAACGCATCACCATCAGCTGGATGCGGTCGGAATTCCGCTCCAATAAGACGCCCAACCTCAACCTGCGGATCCTCGACGATCAGAACCTGGTCATCGGCCAGGACTACAATTCGTCCAACAGCTACGAGTCGGTGGTGTTCCCCGCTGTCGCCAACCTCACCTACACCGCCGAGGTCTACTGGGCGAACCCTACGGCTTCTTCGGATTCGGTCGCATTCGCCATCGCTGGCACACAGCAACGGATCGCACCAACCTTGTCAGCCATCAAACCCGGTGCAGTGACGGCTTATCGACCAGTGGACGTCGAACTCCAGGGTAGTGGTCTGGCGTCCGCCACCCAGATCGTGTTCGGCACCAAGGTGGTTACGGAATTCACGGTCCTCGACGATACGAGGGTCCAGGTAACGCCGCCCGAGTTGATGTCGATCGGCACCACCTCAGTACGCGTCGAGAACCCCCATGGCGTGTCGCCGGCTCGCAACCTGACAGTCACCGGCCCCGGCAACCCGGTCTTCGTCGGCCCCGAAGTGGTCACCCGAAGCCCAACGTCGACACAACAGTTCAAGGTCTACTCCGGCAAGCACTGGCGATCTCTGGTCCTGGTGTCCAACAGCAACCAGCCGAGCACCATTCCGAACATCTACCAACTCGGCATCGGCAACAACTGGCAAGCGATCCTCATGACCGTGACTCTCCTCAGCCACGACCAACGCGGCGCCAGCGCATTCGCCCTGCCATTCCCGACCAGCCTGCCAAAGGTGACCGTCTACCTGCAGGCCCTGTCCGTAAACCCGGCGGCCGTATCCATGCCGTTCCCGGTCTCGAACGTCCACCGGCTGACGATCCAATAACTGCCTGCCTCGCCTAGGCTGGTTCCGAGCAAGCGGTGCCTTGGATCTCGATCAGGGCATCGAGGTCGTAGAGACTTTCGACCATGAACATCGCCATGGCCGGGAAGTGCAGGTCGCAGTGCCTGCGCCACACCTCGCCGAGTTCTCTACGTGCCGTGGCGTAATCGTGACGACTGCGCACAAACAAGTTCAGTTGCACGATGTCTGAGAACGCCATCTCGGCATCACGCAGGACGCAGCCGATGTTGGCCAACGCACAATCAAATTGGGCCACCAGGTCACCGGGTGCGGTGATCTTGCCCTGCCGGTCACAACCACATTGGCCAGCCAGGTAGAGCGTGCGTTGATCGCGCGACTCGACCAGCCAGGCATGCGCGTAGCCGAGAGGTTCCACGAGGTCAGCGGGATTGATGGGTCTCTTGCTCATGTCAATTCTCGCAGGATCGCACGGACCGGTGCCGCGTCGCCACCGACGATTTTCAGAGGCAGCGCGATCAACTCGAAATCACCATCGGGCGCGGCCGACAGATCCAGGTTCTCGAGCAAACTAACGCTACCCTCGCGCAGGATGTTATGGGATTTGAGATCCTTGCAGGTGGCGTGATCCATGCTCTGGGCGTCGATCCCGACCAACTTCATCCCAGCATCTACGAGTCGCTGTGCAGCCGCCGGCCCAAGTGCTGTGAAATTCGGGTCAAAGGACTCCGCATCGTGCTGTTGGCTGGTGCGCAGCAGCACACGCTCGACGCCGTCGAGCGCCCCCGACAAGGACTCCGCATCCACGACCGGCGGGTCATCGACACTGGCGACCGTGATCACCCGACACCGCCCGAGGTAGGGCTGCAGGTCCATCGAAGCTGCGTCGGCACCGGTCTCCGAGTAGTGCAAGGGCGCGTCGGAATGCGAGCCACAATGCGCCGACATCCGCAAGGTCGACACATTGCAGGATGCGCCGTCCGCCATCCGCATGACCCATTCCGCCGTGAAACCATTGTCACCGGGAAACACCGCGGTGGCAGGCGAGATCGGTTCACTGATGTCGTAGATACGCATGTCAGCCTGGCTTTCGCGCTTGCCCGACGAGGCGCTGATACTCACCGTTGCGCAGGATCTCGGCGATCCGGTCCACCGCGTCGACGCACTCCGATTCACGGGTATAGAAATGTGGAGACAACCTGATGCCGGCTTCGGGGCGATAGTCGACGACAATATCCTCCTCCAATAGAACCTGGCAGACCTCGTAGCCATTCGGGACGTCGAGGGAAACATGACCCGAGCGCTGCTCCGGATCCAGGGGCGAACGGATCTGGAGTTCATGAGACTGGGCGCGCTCGATGATCTTCTGGGTCAGGCGCTTGCTCTTCTCGCGGATGTTCTCGACGCCGATCTCCCGGATGATCCGAACACCCTCGTAGCCAGTGTAGAAGGCTGGCACGTTCGGGGTGCCGTTGAGGAACCGGCCACCGTCGTCACGATACTCCTGGCCCTCGATGGAGAAGGCGAACGGGTCACGATGCGCCGCCCAACCGGTGAACTTGGGCTCGAGCCGCCTGGCCTCATCCGGGTCCACGTACAGAAAACAGTTGCCCGGCCCGCCGCACAGGTACTTGAGCGCCCCGCCAACCGCGGCGTGCACGCCCCACTCTTCGAGCTTCAGGGGATAGGTGCCGATCGACTGGAACACATCGAGGATCACGAACGCGCCGACCTTTCGCGCCTTCTCGACGATCGCCTGGGCATCTTTCAGGTAGCCGGTCCGGAACAGAGCGTGACTGACCGGCACCAACAAGGTCTGTTCGTCGATGGCGTCAAGCAGTCGCTCCATATCGATGGTGATTCCATCGGGATTGCCGGGTACCCGGACGATCTCGGCACCATGACGCGCCTGCTGCTCGTACAGGTACATCACCGACGGGAAGTTCATGTCGGTATAGACGACCTTGTTGCGTGGACCGCTGAAGTCGAAGCAGGACACCACACACTGGCTCGCCATCGCGACGTTCTGGTGCATCGAAACCGTGCCGTCCCGCACCCCCAACACCGCCCCGATCATGTCGGCGACCTCATCCTTGAGATCCCACCATTCGTCGGCCCAGGCCCGCACGCCACGCTGGTCCCACAGATCAAGGAAGCGCGTAACCCGGCTGCGCGCCGACTTCGGCATCGCACCCAGGGAGTTGTTGATCAGGTAGTTGCTGACCTCGACGATCGGAAACTCCGAGCGCCAGGTCAGAAGCGGGTCAGTCATCTCGGGCATCAGTCAGATCCTGGCGAGGCCGGTCATCCGACACGGCCAGATGCGCGTTATCTAACTGTTCTCGGCGAAGAATGCACGTCGAACCGATTCGACCACCTCGGGCTTTGCCCCGCGGAGTCCCGCCTGGTCCAGGGCTGCCCGCCCCTCATCCGCCTTGTCGAGGTAGAAACAAGCCTGGGCGAGGTGAATCCATGGACCAGACTCACTCGGCATCATGGTGACCGCCAATTGCAGGTGGTCGTAGGCCTTCTGGTGCTCACTCAAGCCCACCAACAGGATCCCCAGGCGGTTATGAGCCTCGCCTAGTTTCGGATCGAACACCAACGCTTGCCGGAATCCGGCGATCGCCAATTCCACCTCGTCCATTCGTTGGCGGACGATGCCAAGGAACAACCAGGCCTCAGCCAGATCCTCGTGTTCGCGCGTCAAGCGTTGCGCAAGGTCGAGGGCCTGCACCAGATCACCGCTGGCCAGAGCCTCCTCCAGCGCACCGAGTTCAGCCAGCACACCGGGGCGATTCACAAAGCGTCGCTGACGCTGGACCTCCTCGCGTATGCCGTCGGAGGGGTCGTGTGACAGTGCTTTGTCAAAGGCTTCGAGTGCCTTCGACGGGTTTCCGTGATGCATGAAGGCGCGTCCGAGTTCCAGCCACAGGCCGGCATCTTCGGGCTCCTTCGTCAGGCAGCGGCAGACCACCGCGATCGCATCTTCGACCTGACCGAAGTCGATCAACTCCCCGCAGACCATACGTCCGATTACTACCGGCAGGTCATTGCGCTGGGCTAGTTCGGTGACGATTGCGCGGTGTTGCCCGGTGTTTCCCAGTCGCTGATGCATCACCATCAATTGCACCAGGAGTCGCGGTGAACGTGGTCCCAGGTCGAGGGCTATCTCCAATTGCCGGAGACCATCGCGATGACTACCCCGGTGAAAGAGGTGACCGACTACCCGCAGCACGGTGGACTCCTCGGCAAGTTCACGTCCGACCAGGCGTTGCAACACCTCGGCCGCCGCATCGGGCTGTTCCAATACCTGCAGTAGCGCCGCCGCTCCCGACAAGACCTCCGTGTCGTCGCTCCGCGCGACAAGCGATGTCAGGAACTCAGTCACTTCCGGACGACAGGCCTGGATCGCCGACAGGCGCCGACAAAGCTCAAACGCGAGCTCACGGACCTCGACCTTGTCGAGGTGGTTCTGTGCGACCTTGGTGATGGCCTGCAACCAACGGCCATCACGCTCGAGTCCGATCTCCAGGCAGAGCAGGTCATCCTTGGCGACCACGAAGTAGCTCAGATCGGGAGCCGCGAACTCCGGGGCTTTGGGCAGGGGTCCCGACCTGCCGAGCAAACCGCTGAGTTCGTACACAATCCGGGTGACGACCGAATACGGGTTGAGAGGATCCAAGAGCAGTGTCTCTTCAAACACAGGACTCAGGCTGGCGACTTCCACGATTCGCACGCGCACGCCATCGGCGCCGATTCGACCGTCGATGACAAACCGCACCTCTTCCTTCTGCCCATGGATCTTGACCAGCCGCTCTACTGGCAGCATGTCAGGAATCATGAAGAACTCGCGGCGGCCGTCCTGCGTTCCCAGCCACGGGAAAAACCGTAGGTTGCGGTCACCGTCCCCATTCAGGCTCCCGACCACCAGCCGCGGAATCTGCCGAGCCAGGACGCCAAACGCGGGAGCGTCCACGACCGGCGCCAACGAAGGGTCGACTGCAAACGAGTAGACAATTACCAGGGTCACTGGACGCGGTCCTCTTGGTCGTTCTCGAGTGTCATGCTATGGCCCTGGGCGAGGCTCCTGAGCGGATTCGTCCCTACCGGAATATCGGCCCAATGCCGGGGCTGGCAGGAGGCTGATTGGGTGCTGTCCGCCCAGCGACCCAACTACCGCCATGGCACGGACCGGTCAGTTCGGCTGGTGGTCGAGAGTCCACCGCCAGGATCGAAGGTCGGCAGATCCGCCCGGGCTTCGGCGCCGAACCACCCTCAGCGACGGCGGCCTTGGTCGTCAAGGTACAGCTGAAACCACGGGTTCATCGCGGTGCGCGGAAACGACACTTTCCGATACGGCGCGAACAGCGCCTCGGCACGCTGCCGGAACAGGGCCTTGTCGGCCTTGTCGCGTGCAGCCGCCTCGGCCAGGACGAACCCGCCAACCTCCATCAGGGCCGTGCCCTCAAGCGGCCCGAATCCAATCGGCATCATGAAGTCCCCCGATCCATTGGCCGCTACGCAGTACTTCGGGCCGCGCCCGCGCAACCACCCGGGTCCCGCCATCACCCGCGCAGCACCGACCGCGGCGCCGCGATAGATCTCGGAGCCGGTCTGGGCATACATCGCGGCAGCTCCGTGCACGAACGCCGCCATCTGCCACGGGCAGTCGAATGCCGTGCGACCGTCGAGGACCGACGGGTGTGGTGGTTGCCGTAGCACATACGACGCCCCGCCTTTTCCCAATGCCGGCTCGACCACTTTCCGGAATCGCTTGTCGATCTCAGTGACCAGCGCATCGTCACCTGTCGCACGCGCAATCAACACCGCTGCCTGCATACACCAGCCCTCGCCACGGCAGGTGTGGAACGGAACCTCGGCGAGCACTTTGGAAATTCCGGCGCGGATTCGAGACAGTTCATCCCGTGCCAGCAGGTCACCGGTCAACCAGTAGTAGTCGTACAGCAGGTCAACCGAGAAATGTTCATAGTCGAGGGCTGTGAAGCCGTGCGGAGCCCGCATGGTTCGTTCCGACAATCCCTGACGCAGTCGCTCCGCCGCGACCGGTAAACGCACGGGCCAGCCGGGCGTCGGACGCAGGCAGTTCTGCAGCACCATGCCCTCGGCACAACGCAGCAGATCGACGGAGCCGAAGCGCAGCACGTTGTGCAGAGCACTTGGTCCGTTACGCGGCGTGCCATTGCTGGCCGCATCACGGGGATCGCCGAAGCCACCGAACGGCCCGAAATCTCCGTTGCTGCGCCACTGCCGAACGAGGTATTGCGACGTCGGCGAGACCCGGCCGGAACCCTCGGCGATGCCACCATGGGCACCAAATGCGCCGGTGAAGCGCGTCCAGGCCAGGTCTGGGAGCGCGACGAGCGGGGCGTCAACCGCCAGGCGGGCCGCCGTTCGCTCCGCCTCGTCGACATCCTCGCCACCGGCAAACAGATCGAACCGCCAGGCCTTGGCAGTGCGATCCCCCAGGTACCACTGATCACTGGCAGCCAGCAGGACCTGCCGCCACGGTCCAGGATTCGCCGTGTCGGGACCGCCAACCCGCACCGGCACCGACAGGCGATTCTCGGCGATGAACCGCGGACGGCTCTTGAGCAGCGGGTCCTCGACCAGCAAGGCCAGGCTCTTCAAACGGGCAGGGCCGAGGATCGGCGCGTCATCACGCAAACCGTTTTCGACCACCAGGGTCAACTCCGCCCGGCGCTCGTCGGCGAAGGTCGTCAGGTAGGCACGAAGACCAAAGTAAGCCCGTGTCGCCGAACGGAACACGGAGCGGTAGCGACGCACCCGAATCTGCGAGCTGCGGCGGAGGTAGCCGCCCGGACCAGCCGTCGGGTCCGTGGTGAGGCGGGCCTGGTAGACAGTTCCCCACGGATCGATGAGTTCCAGCCGTAGTGGTAGTTCGTCCTGCAGATACCAGGTCGGCGCGTCGTCCGTGGCAGGCGGAGCAGATGCTCGCACTGTCTCGGGGTCGAGGACAATGCGGCGCCGCACGCCCGCCTTTACCTTCACCCGCGGTTGCAACTGCACAACGGCCAGCGATCCATCCGGCCAACGCACGAGCGGCACCGCAGGTGCCCAGCGGCCCATCACGACGAGACCGGCAAAGTCCTGGTAGCGTCCCTTCGGCAGCGGCAGCGAGACCCGCACGACCTCCTCGCGTGACACCATGGCCCGGTTCTCCACGACGAAGGCCGGTGCCTGCGGAATCACCAGGACGGACGCCAGCAACAACATGCCGGTAAGTATCGCCGACCTCGTTGCCAAGGCGCCACAAAACCGTCCCGATGCTACTTGCCGACCGGTCGAGACGGCAACCGGAGCGCCCTCGGTCCGGTAGACGCCGGCATCTCGGGCGTTCCGATCCTGCGACCGGTCCGCTGACCGATAAAGGGTCGCGGAATCCGGAAACGGAGATCGAGTCCGTCACGGTGGCCGCGAGCGACCACCTCCAAGGCCCGAAACCGCCCGGT
>JAYZDB010000337.1:0-10464 GCA_036338025.1 Planctomycetota bacterium | reverse complement strand
CGGCGGTGCGGAAGGCCCCCCTGAGCTGGAAAGTGGCGAGCTTGTTACGCATGGATCATGCTTGCTGCTGCTTGCTTGCCGCGGTCGATTAATATCACCGCCCATGAGCGAGACCCATCGAATCCGACCTTCCCTCCTCCTGGCCAGCGCTGTCAGCACCGCGGCATTGACGGGACAAGCGACGCTGGACCAGGCGCCCGTGCCGACCTTCTCCGAGCACATCGCGCCGATCATCTTCAACAAGTGCACGACTTGCCACCGACCAGGTCAGATCGGGCCCTTCAGCCTGATGGACTACAAGCAGGTGCGGCGCCGCGCCAAGATGATCCGCAAGGTAACGAAGAGCAGGTTCATGCCGCCGTGGCACCCGGTCTCAGGCCACGGTGAGTTCGTCGGCGAGAGTCGCCTCACCCAGGCGGAGATCGACCTGATCAGTCGTTGGGTCGACGCCGGGTCACCCGAAGGCGACGCGTCGAAGTTACCCGCGAAACCGGAGTTCGTAGACGACTGGGCACTCGGCAAGCCGGACATGATCATCAAGATGTCGGAGGGCTTCACGGTGCCTGCCGGCGGACGCGACATCTACCGCAACTTCGCCATTCCGATGTCCCTCGACGAGCGGAAATGGCTGACGGCGATCGAGGTGCGGCCCTCGGCACGCGCGGTGCTACACCACATCCTGTTCGTCATCGATACTACCCTGGAGTCTCGCCGCAAGGACGGCCGCGATGGACGACCGGGCTTCTCCGGGATGCGCGGAGCACGTCTTAGCTCCAACGACCGGGTCGGCAACGACATCGCCGGCCTCAGCGGCTGGGCCGTCGGCGGGCAACCGCACCATCTGCCGATGGGCCTGGGCCGCGAACTTCCCAAGGGGGAGTTTGACCTGGTCCTGAACAGCCACTTCCACCCATCCGGCAAGGAGGAGGTCGAGCAGACCACCCTCGGGCTTTACTTCGCGGACAAGAAGCCGAGCCACCGGATGGTCGCCCTGTGCTTACCGCCCAACTTCGGAGTCGCGGCTGGCATCAATATCCCAGCTGGCGAAAAGAACTACGTGGTGAAGGACAGCTTCACCGTACCGGTCGACGCCCTGGGACTGACGATCGGTGGACACGCCCACTACCTCGGACGCGAAATGAAGGTGTTCGTGACCAGGCCCGGCGGCCAGCGCGAATCGATCTTCTGGATCGACAACTGGGCCTTCAATTGGCAGAACCGCTACCAGTACAAGGAACCCGTGGATCTCCCGGCCGGCACAAAGATCGACATGGAGATCGTCTACGACAACTCGACGGACAATCCGAGCAACCCGTACGATCCCCCACGACGGGTCGGTTGGGGATTCCAATCCAACGAAGAGATGGGCGGCATCAGCCTGCTCATGGTCCCCAAAGACAGATACAAGAGTCGCAAGTTGGCACGTGAGATTCGCAACGCTGCGCGGCGGAGTATGAGTGGCGGGGGCATGATCAGCGGGATGATCGGCCAGATGGCCTCGCGGATTCGCGACATGGACAAGGACGGCGACGGCTTCGTCAATCTCGAGGACCTGCCGCAAAGCTACCGCAGGTTCGTCGGTCGATACGACCGGGACGGTGACGGCAAATTGTCGAGCAAGGAAATTGACGAAATCGGTAGGTGAGATCTGCCTTGGCAGTTACCGACGGGAGGCCCCCCGCCAGCCCTGGAAGTCGGGCGCGACGTCGCGACTTGTTCTCTCTAGCGGGCTAGAATTGAACCGTACCCTGGACATCTTACGAATCCCGCGATTCCCCCTCCAGCGAGGATGGACAACGCGTGGGAGATGGCCAAACTCCAAGACGTCGGTAGATTCTCGGTCTTTCGACGTCCGATGTCACATCCGCGCGGTCCTGCCGCTAATACATGGACGGAGCGGTTGAGGAACCGCCAAGCCTCGAAAGATCCACAATGCACAAGATAGCTACGCTTACCCACGCGATATTGATGGTTGCTGTGCCCTGCGCCTATGCGCAGCACGAGAAACCAGCCAAGAATCGTCTCGAATTCAAAGAGCACGGTTTCGCGATTCAGCTGCCCCACGGATGGAAGCAGACCGAAATGGGAGGTGCCGCTTTTCTGGCAGCGAGTGGCCCAGCCGAATCCGGACAGCGCCTCGATCTCAACATCCGGGTCTCGGGCGATCTCAACGCAGCCGTGATCCTCAAGAAGGGGTTCGTCGGACAGGTGCGGGCCGGCATCAAGAAGGCTCTGCCGTCCTACAAAGCCGACGGCGATGGTGCAATAGCGGTCAGTGGGCCGGCCGGGATCTGGCTACGAGGCAAGGTCGGCGCATTACACATCAAGCAATACATCTTCGCTGGTCCCTCAAAGGGGTTCATCGCAACATTCACGTATTCAAGCAGCATCGGAAAGCCACTCCTGGAATCGATCGAGGAGGCGGTGGCTTCGATCGAGCTGAGCACCCGGACCGGCGCATCGACGGCGACGGTCAAGGGCCGCCGAGCCTTCACCGATCACGGCTTGTCGATGGACCTGCCCAAGGGCTGGCGACTAAGTGCGGCACCAGGCAGTGCGATCTTGTTCTTGCGCGGCCCAGGGACAACGTCAATCAACGTCCGCGCCACGGCGTCGCTAACCGCGTATATCGCCCCGAAGGCACTCGTTGCACAGGTCGAGCCAGCCCTGAAAAAGTCACTCGGTGAAGACTACCGGGTCCTGCGTGCCAGGTCGGTGAGGATCGACAAACGCAAGTCGACACGCATCGAGTCCCGGTTCAAGACCGGCAACACAAAGATGCGCAACTTGCAGTTGTTCGTTCCTGGCCGGAAGCACGGCTTCATCCTGACCTTCACCGCCAACGCCGTCGACTACCAGAGCCAGCAAGGCAGCATCAACAAGGCGATCAGGTCGCTGCGTATCAACTGATACGGGGCGGGATATTTCCCACGCCTACTGGTCGGATCGCGGATGTTTCCACTGATCCACTGGCTTTTTGTGCCGCTTCATCGTCTGCCCAGAAGGGATCCGGTCCCTTCGGCGTCGGAATCCTGTTCAGGTGCTCGCCCCGCGCGGACCCCCTACTCCAGGATATCCGTGACGACCTTGGCCGGCACCGCGCAGAGCAACAAGTCGATCCCATTCGCCGGCCAGCGTAGAACGCTGCAAAGAGTGGCGACGAGTCGGATGGCTTTCCTCGTTGCGGATGCGAAACCCAAAGTGATGGATTTCTCTCGGCGGCGCGGCAAAGTCCTCGTGCACCCATCGCCGAGCACGGCTGGACAGTGTAACGTAGGCTATCCATACTCCCAGTATCGGAGAACTCGCCGGCCGACCGCCGGATCTATCCGAGCAGAGCTGACCGTTCTCACGCCTCGCGGCCAGACAACCCGATATGAGCCAGTTGAGAATCCAACATACGATCAAGCCCAGCCGCTTGCTTGCCGGGCTCGCCCTGGCGCTCACGGGCTCGAACATCCAGGCTCAAGTAGGGTCATGGCGAATGGACCGCGGCTACGGGCAGACGGTACGAGATTCCGCCCAAGGCCATCACGGAGTCTTCGGGACCACAGATGCGGTGGAGGCGGCGGATCCAACCTGGTCCACGTCCGGGATCGCTGGCAAGGGCTTGCAGTTTGGCGGGGATGACTATGTCACGGTTCCGGATCACCCCAAGCTGCGGCTGGTTGGCGACATGACGATCTGTGCGTCGGTGTACATCGACGCTTTTCACCGCAAAGAATGGATCCGGATCGTCGGCAAGAACTCAGGGAAGAGCGAGACCGACCGCAACTATGGCTTGTGGTACCACCCTGACCAACCGTTCCTATTCCAGATCTACGGGGTGGGCAATCGCGGTCACGCGAACGCCTCCGCGACGCTGACCGGCAAGATCATGCCTGGGCGTTGGTATAGCCTGGTTGGCGTCAGGAAGGGCAAGTCCGTGGCGCTGTATGTGAACGGTACGCACGAGGGTTCAGCGAACCTGGGCGCCGCACCATGCACTGGCACTGGCCCAGTGACAATCGGGAAGGCCTTGACGCTCAAGAGCGCTGGGCACAAGGGGAAGATCGACCGCGTCGCGATCTACAATCGAGCTTTGTCTGCCAAGGAGATCCGCGCGAAGTATTCCTACTCATTGCCGGCCGTGCGCAAGGTCAAGTTGTCCCGGGCCGAACTGGAGGCTCGGGCCAAGGAGGATGCCGCAGCGCTACAGTTTGCCAGGAAGGATGAGTTGGCGCTCAAGCCCCAGGTCGACGTAGCCATCGGCAAGGGGATCAAGTCTCTGCTCAGTGGCCAGCTGCGGGATGGATCGTGGGGTGGTGCCAATTACCCGGTCGGACGGACGGCGCTGAGGGTATATGCGCTCGTCAAGTGTGGAGTGCGGGTGGACCATCCCGTGATCCAGAGGGCGTACGCCTACCTGAAGACTGCGCGTACAAACAGGACCTACTCCCTGGCCTGCGCCATGCTCGCCTTCGGGGTAACCGGCGATCCGCAACACCATGGTCAGCTACGCAAGCTGCTCACCATCCTGCTTCGAGCCCAGGGTCGAAATGGTGCTTTCGGTTACCCGGGCAATATCGATCTCTCCAACTCGCAGTACGCGGCCTTGGGTTTGTGGGTGGCGCACAAGGCGGGGATCAAGATTGACCAGAAAGTCTGGACCAAGCTGGTGGACGGCACGCTGGCGCATCAGGAGACTCCGCGAGACGTCGACGTCAAGATCACCAAACGCACCGGGGTAGGTCGGCTTCAAGTGGCAGGCTTTGCCTACCGGCCGATCCGCAAGCCAGGCGGAGCTGCGGCCGTGAGACATACCATGACCACGGCGGGGGTCTCCATCCTCAAGATCTGTGAGATTGGACTCGGGAAGCGCTTGCGCAACAAGGACCGGCGTCGGATCCAGCACGCGGTCCAACTCGGGCTGAACTTCTTCGAGGCGCACTACACCGTCACCAAGCCCAAGCCTGGGGGGCAATGGCTACTCTATTATCTCTATGGCCTTGAACGCGTCGGAGCGCTGACCAGGGTCGAGCAGTTTGGCGATCACTGGTGGTACGTAGATGGCGCGCGTCACCTGCTCAAGACACAGAACAAGAAATCCGGTGCCTGGGGCAGGGCTGCGCACGACACAGCCTTCGCGCTGCTGTTCCTGCGCCGCGCGACGAGTTACTCCGGACCGATCTCCGGGGGGAGCAGCAGCGGAAGTACCACCCACCTGTTCTCGGCCGGAGGACCAAAGGCGGATATCGCGCTGCGCGGCGCTGGGCAGCAACCCGTGATGTTGTACATCAACGGCTTCGGTGACGCCCTGTTGGCAGAGCATGAAGAACATGGCTTGCGGATCATGCGGGTCGAGTATTTCGAGGGCCGCCGCAAGTTGGGTGAGGTGCCTGGGAATCCGACCAAGGCCTGGGTCAAGAAGGACACCTTTTTGCGTCGTTGCACGACCCTGACCTACGGGGACTACAATGTCGAGGCCCGGGTGACCGTCATCGACTCAGGTGTCCCGGCCGGAGAAACGACGAAGACCGTGACCATCAAATCCGACCCCATGAAGGTGGCGGTCCGTGACGTGGTCGAGCCGTGGATGGAGGGTATCGTCAACATGCAGATCAACAACTTCCTGCCGGGCCTGGGCAAGAAGCTGGTGATCAAGGCCAGCAGCAACCAGAAAGGAGCCACAGCAGCTACCGATGGGAAGGACGCCTCCCACTGGGTAGCAGACGCCAAGGACGCCAATCCAAGTCTGACCCTGGAATTCCCGGAGTCGACCCTGGTTCGTAGCTTGACCATGACCCAGGCGCTGAAGAATCGCGGCAGCCTCGCGACACGCGGCATCATCCGGACCGTCGAGATCACCTTGGGTAATTCCAAGAAGCCTGAGCGTATTGAGATGCACCAGAACCCGCTGGCTTGCACCCAGTTCGAGTTCGCCAGGGGACGCAAGGTCCGCAAGGTGACCCTGAAGATCGTCCGGCGCGCTGGCAAGCCAGGGCTTCCCCTGGGATTTGCGGAGATTGCGTTGTCGCGCCAGCGTGCGGCGAATTCCCCGAAATGACCTGACCGACGCAAACCGTCAACGGAGCGCAGCTGACTTTCGCAACTACCTTCGCGACGGGAATCTCCGTGAACCGGTGACATTTCTCGGCCTAGGCAGGCTCTTTCACGGATAGCCAGGTACGATCACGATTGCAGAGAGTCTGTACCCCCCCGCCGCCACCGAGATGCAAGACGATTCAAAGCAACCTCCCACACAAGAAGATCCACTGGATTCACTTGTCGACGAGTGCCTTCGCCGCATTGATGAGAGTGAAGGCGACGCATTGAAGACAATGTGTGCGGCCAATCCGCGCTACGCCGAGGAACTGCAAGATCGGGTTGAGCGAATGGTCGCCGTCCGCATGCTGCAAAGAACGTCGCCCGAATTACCCACATCCATCGGCCCCTACAAAGTACTCGGGCATCTGGGAGAAGGCGGCATGGGGATGGTCTTGCTCGCCGAGCAACGCACTCCTGTGCGTCGCCGCGTGGCAATCAAGGTCATCAAGTTGGGGATGGACACCAAAGCAGTGCTGTCTCGATTCGAGCTCGAGAAACAGGCCTTGGCGGTGATGAACCACCCCGCGATTGCCAAGGTGTTCGATGCTGGCGCGACTGAGCAGGGCCAGCCCTACTTCGCGATGGAACTCGTGGAGGGAGTCCCCCTGAACCACTACTGCGACGAACACCGCTTACCGATCGAGGACCGAATACGGATTCTCCAACAAGTGTGCCGTGGCGTGCAGCACGCCCACCAAAAAGGCGTCCTGCATCGCGACCTCAAGCCAGCCAATGTCCTGGCCTCAGGGCGACAGGGCGAACATATCGTGAAGATCATCGACTTCGGTCTGGCACGGGCGACGAACCACCAACTGGTTGATGAGACGATATTCACGGAGCATGGGCAACTACTCGGGACGCCCGAGTACATGTCACCCGAGCAGGCTGGCGGCAGCTCTCACGAAATCGATACCCGGACCGACATCTACTCATTGGGTGTGATGTTGTACGAACTTCTCGCCGGTGCGCTGCCTCTCTCAAGCCAGGAGTTGCGGAGTTCGAGTGCCAACATGCAACTCAAGCTCCGCGAGCACCAGCCGAGCAAGCCGAGCGATCGGGTCTCCACCCTGGCCGGTGAAACTGACCTGTCGCAGCAGCGTTGTCACACGACTACCACTCTACGGAAGGCTCTGCGAGGCGATCTCGACTGGATCGTGATGCGTGCAATCGCCAAGGAACCGGATCGGCGCTACGGATCGGCGACGGAACTGATGCAGGATCTGTCACGATATCTCGATCACGAGCCAGTCTTGGCAGGACCACCCAGCGCCAGCTACCGACTTGGCAAGCTCATCGAGAAGCACCGGATCGAGTTTGTGGCTGGCCTGCTCGTGTTCGTGATTCTCGTGGTGGCAACCGTCGGTTCAACCTGGTCTTTGTTGAATGCGAGGGAAAGCGAACGGATTGCACTCGACCAGATGTCGATCGCCAAGAACGAGATTTCACGGTTCGACCAACTCGCTCTGACGGTACGGTTGGATGAGGCTGTCGAAGACCTCAGGAACTTGATCCAGGTAAACGCAAGCAAGAGCACCCTGAGCGCATGGATCGCGGAGGGTGAGCAACTCGCAATTGACCTGCAGACGGCGCTGGACTCGCTTGCGGAGCATTCGCCACCAACCGACAAGTCAGCATCCTCCGATGCAGCCGTGCGCAACCGATTCGTACAAAGCGCGCTGTCGGGTGCTGAGCAACGCATTGCCGAATTCACCGGGCCGAATGGGGCGCTCGCCCAGGCCCGGGTCCGCCAGACGTGGTTGACCGAACGCGAACACCCCTCCAACACCACCGAGATTCGCGAACGATGGGATCGCGCTCGTGATGCACTGAGACTCGCCGATGGGACAGGTGCCAGCACGCTCTACGGGCCCAAGCATCATCCTGACCATCCCATCAATCTGCAGCCTCAGGAAGATCTCATACCAATCGGCACCAACCCAAAGACCAAACTCCTGGAGTTCTACCACCTGCGATCGGCGTGGGCGCCCGGCAAGGAGTTGCCGACGATCCCGGTCCACGATGAGCAGGGGCAAATTGAGGTTACTGCGGACACTGGGATCATCTTCGTCCTCCTGCCCGGCGCCACGGTCCACCTCGGGGCTCAAAGCGGTAAGCGCGAAGGTCCGCTCTTCGACCAGCGAGCAGCGAATAAGAACCCAGCAAAACTCTGGGAGATCGCACCCATGTTCATCGCACGCCACGAGATGACCCAGGGACAGTGGTTGAATCTGTGCCGAACCACGCCGTTGCTGCGACCGGAGGGAATCAGTCGGGAACGATGGTTGGAACTCTCGACTGGCGGAAATCCGAGCCTGTATCCGACACCCCTGAACCGCCCGGTGGAGATGGTCAGTTGGCACATGGCCAACGACCTGCTCTCCTACTTCCGTCTGCGCCTGCCCACATCCAAGGAGTGGGAGTACGCCGGGCGCGCGGGTGCAACCACACCCTGGCATACGGGTAGTACCGGCGAGAGCCTGTCCGGGTCCGCGAACGTCTTCGACAAGCAGGTGTCCATGCCATGGGATGGGCCTCGAGCGAACTTCAACGACGGTTTCAAACAACACTCACCGGTCGGGGTGCTGAAGCCCAACGCCTTCGGATTGCACGATGTGCATGGCAATGTGTGGGAGTACTGTTTGAACTTGCTGAAGACCGGGGATACCCGCTACCGCGGTGGATCGTTCGGCACCGGTCCGATCCACACGCGCTTCGGCAACAAGAGGACCAACACGCCGACTATGCGAAGTTCATACTGCGGTATTCGACCTGCCCGTAGTCTCGACAAGCAACGCTGAGGGTCCTCAGCGCCTGCTGGGCAGAACTGCACCCGGTCGTCGCCAGAAATCGGGCTTGCCCCTCTTACCTCCCGACGTCCCCGCCTGGCCAAGATTCGCCAGCCAGGACGTGTCAGTCTTGGCAAATGCAGCGCGAGGTCAGTACCTCGCCCGATGGCGTGAATTCCACGACCTGCATCGTCTGTATCCGGGAGTCGACACTGCCGATCTTGAACGGGCGTAGCTCGCGCCCCGTGGCATCCAGTTCACCGCTCACTACCGGGGCCTTGGCATCCACCAGCAAGACGCCGAAGCCGGGTACCGGCTGCGTCACTGTCGAATTGGCGACAAAAGTCATGTAGACCGAGTCGGCAGGACCCGTGATCTGCATCTCGAGGGCACTCTCGACCGCGTCCCGCCGGACGGAGAAAACCGGCACATCATTGTCGGTTAGCGACTCGACCAGGAACCGCCTGGGCTGTCCCGACTCGCTTGACTCGAGGAAACGCCCGCGCAGTCGCACCTCCTGGTCGGGACCAGGCGGTGTTGCGCCCTCTGCAAACTCCACCTGAAGACCGGTGCAGTGCAAAGCGTACTTCTTGTCTGCAGAGGCAACCAGCCTGCCGCGTATTTCGAACTGGGCCTGGGGATCGGGCACCGGTCGCAGGACCGACTGCTGTCGATCGAAATAGGCCAAGGCGGTATCTGCACCCCTGGCACGCATGGCCTGTACGAGACCCAGAAACGACGCCGTCCGCCGGAGGCCGCGGTGCGCGACCAGGAGGTCTCCGTGGACTTCGACCGGCGTGCCGTCCTCGGGATAAAACGGCGGTTGGAACATGACCTCCAAGGCGATCCCGAGCCGGGCGCGTCCGTGCGTCGGCGGGATCCCGTGCAACTCCAACCTGCGTACCTGCTCAGCTGCCGCCATGTGACGAGCATCAGCCCCGATGGTTTCGCTGATCCGTCCGGCCTCTCGCCATTCTCCGGCCGCCGTCACCAGGCCAATCGCGAACATGGTGGTCAGGCCCAGCGCCGCCCACCATCGAACCGCAGGCCACCCGGTGCAGGCCATTGCGAGAAGCATGCACATCGCTGGCAGCGCAGGAAACAGGTGCCGGGCGTCTGCAAACTCGACCGGGTCGATGACGACCGGTAGATGAATGCAGGTGACCGCGGCAATCCAGAGCGTGCATATACAGACCACAACCCGTGTGGGAGCTTGGAGGACCTTGCCGATACGCAGTAGGCCGCCGGCGAGCAGCAACAGCACGGCACCCGCCAGCAAGTATCTGGCAGTGCCGCCAACCACGGTCTCTGGTGTTTGCAGGACGAGGGCCAGCAGGTAGTCCAGGCGGTCGATCACGATCCCCCGGCTGGTCTGTGAAAACAGGCCCCCACCGGCTGCGTAGCCGCCGATGAACTTGCCGAGCACCAGCGCCCGGACCAGCAAGTAGACCACGAGCGCCGGCCACAGGAAGGCGGTGCTCCTGACGGCCTCTCGCAGCCCGAGGTGGTGTGGACTTCGTGTGACCACGACCCGCATCGCGACGAGGATCGGCACAAACGCGACAACCCACTCCTTGGCAAACAGGCCGAG
>JAYZDB010000336.1:0-7309 GCA_036338025.1 Planctomycetota bacterium | reverse complement strand
GTTCAATTTTGCCTGACATTCTTGGGATCCCCCTGCCAAGGGCAGCACCAGCAAGTACTTCGCTGCTGCGCCGGTGGACCGTACGCGACACCGAACCGCACAATGCGGGGCTCCGTGAAGGAAATCGCCAGGTGCAGCTGCGCGCATACCCTACGAGCAAAGTGTGCCAAGGCCGCACAGGCGACCCCAGGCCTCTGTGTGCCGAGCGGTTCGACCGGCCGAAACTGGCGCGCCCAACAGGATTCGAACCTGTGACCGCCGGATTAGAAATCCGGTGCTCTATCCGACTGAGCTATGGGCGCTCACGAAGTCATGACGATCCGGGATCCACGGACGCAACGCAACCGTTCCGCCCACACTAGGTTGTTCCGGAGCAGATTCCAAGCCAACGGGGTGAAGAGGTCTGAGCCACCCTGCGTGCGCACGTCGGCCGCGCTCGGAGTTCCCGCTTAGCCCTTTTGCGCCTGGGAGAACTCGCGATTGGTGCCCCTGAGAGCACGTACCAGCGGGAACTTCACCATCTGACCCTTGTGCCGCATGGTGATCACCCCGGTCTTGATCGCCTTGGCGGACAACTTCATCCGCACGATCGAACCCCAGGGAGTCAAGACCCGCACCGTGTGGATGTTGGGCTTGAACTTGCGCATGCTGCGACCCGTACAACGTAAACCGATGCCGCCCTTCTTCTTGGCGATGCCACGACGGCTCACCCGGTTGCCGGTCCGGGTTCTGCGTCCGGTCATTTCACATACGCGTGCCATGGTATCTTCGCTGCTTGTCGGTGGGTCAGGCCCGACGGCCTGAAGGGGCGAGGGAGGATATCGAGGGGGCCTGCCAGAGCAAGCCACAAGCCTCCGGGAATCGACATTCAGTTGAAGTTTTGGATTTTTTGGCCCTCACCGCAAACCCCGTCGGAAAGCCGACAGGCACTCCGTCGGTCCCATGGGGGTTTCTCAAGAACCATCAAAGAACCATCAATTGAGGGGGTTTGAATTCTGCAAGACCTAGGTAATCTGCGTTCTTCCACCTCGCCCTCTCCCATGGATCCCCTCCACGGGCCCGTCACCTCGACCGACAGCTATGTTACGACATCTACAGACGGGCCAGGCCGTTTGCACACTACGTGCAGCTGCTCTGACGTTACTAAGCCTGACATTCATTTCAGGTGGCCTGCTCGCCCAGGCGAAGGCACAAGGCACGGCCGCCAACCTCTCCAGTTCCGTACGGGCCGCTTCGTACGAAGCCCCCAAGACTCGGACGAATGGGAATTCCGCGATCGCCGCGGCCCCAGCCTCCGATGCGACCAGCCCGAAAGGCGCCGCCAACCCGGCCCCCGAGCCGAACACGCTGATGCTCCTGGGCACCGGCGCAGTCGTCTTGCTGCTGCTCTACACGCGGCGTCGGGTGCGAGCCGTGGCGACCAGCACGACCCAGGCGTAGCCCGAAACCGCCGGGGACCCGCCTGGCAGCAGGCCAGCGCGGGGGGGCAGTCTCATCCGAGCTGGATCGGGCGGCCCTGCGGCGTACCAACCACCGCGTGGTCGCGGTAGACCACACAAGTCAACCGACTGGACGAACTCGGATCAAGCCGTAGGAGCAGGCCTGGAACCCCTGAAGAAGGCTCTGCCCTGGGCGGGGCTACCCCCATCCAGCAGCCACATCAACAGGCTGGCCAGGGCCCAGGTCTCCTCTTCACCATCAGTGCCCTGAACGGGTGTCGCTACAGAACCACTCGTAAGAACAACCCCCTTGGCCGGGGAAAGTCCAAGCCCAAGATCGGCAGATCCCGCGACCTCAGCCGAGGCGAAGAGATGCGCGGTCGTCACCTTGTCCGCTGCTGCCCACTCACCCGCGTCCGCACGAGCGACACACTGGCTGAGCACCGGAACGAAGGGGACAGCGCGACTAGCCGCCTCCTGCCAACCCCAGACCGTCTGGTAGGACAAGACCAGATCCGCGGCATCCAGATACTCTCGGTACGGTAAAGGCTCGTGCTCAAGTACGCTGGCCACGGCGATCCCCGCACTGGCGGCTCGCTCCACCACACAACCACCTTCGCCCAGCACCACCAACTGCACCTTCAATCCTTGTGCCGCCAAGCCATGCAGTTGGTAGACGACCTGGTCGAAGACGACCTGACTAGCCCCAGACGCCACCTGGGCCACCACCCGTCGGCGACTCCCCCTACCAGTCCACACCTGAGGCAACGCCGGGGCCTTACACCGTCCAGCGCGTCCATCACAGACTAGTTCATTGCCAAAGCAGAGCGCCAGATCAACTCTCTCCCGGGATCGCTCGATCAGGAACGCTGTGTTGGTGAACAAGCAGAGCGCCGCGAGCACCTCATCATCGGCGGTAAAGTGCACCATGCGAGGGTCTCTGAGCCGATCCGAAAACCTGTAGACATCCGCCAGGTCTGCCCACTCGACCCCAACCACCTCGACATCCGGACACCCAGGGTCCATTGCGTCGGGAACGGTCATCCACAAGGATTTGCCGCCGTGGCTGCCGGCAGGCCCGAGGGTCACGTCACGGCATTCGAGGTCTCCGATCCACGCCTGACTCTCGTGCAGGATCACGTACCATCGCTCCGCGCGCCAGCGAGCCCGCTGGCGCTCGTGCCGCATCAACTGCCGACCAGTTTCAAACAAGCGGATCTCCCCCGCCCTGGAGCTCAAGCTGTTGTCATGCCAGCGATATCGGTAGAGGAGTGCATCACTTCCAATGTGCTCAATGCCGAAACCGGCGAAGATCCGCATCCAGTAATCATGATCCTCGATGCCGAGCTCCGAAGAATAGTCCCCGACGAGGCGACCTACCCACCCCCGGTACAGGAAGCACGCCCCCACAAAGTTGTCCTGAAGGACCTCGAGACCGATCGGATCCCTCGGCAGGCGGACTTCAGATGATGCATGCGAGGACCGGTTGTGCGGCCGGAAACCAGACCCCAACAGAGGTTCCCCATCCAGACCGATCACCCGGTAGTCCGCGTACACCAACGCAGTCGTCGGATTCTCCTCCAGGAAACGGACCTGTTCCGCCAGCTGAGTCGGCTCCATCACGTTGTCCGCGGATGTCCACGTCCGATAGTCGCCGTCAGCAAACCGGAATGCGTTGGACAGGGCTGCGGGCAGCTTCAAGTTCGGCTGCGTCAGGATCCGCACCCGGGGATCCGCTGCGAACATCTCCAAGACAGGCTCGACGTCGTCCGAGGACCCATCATTGATCAGGATCAACTCAACGTCGGCATAGGTCTGAAAGAGCACGCTCTTGATGCTCTCCGCCAGGAGATCGCATTGATTGTAGACCGGCAGGATCACGCTGATCCTCCCCTCTCGCTCTGGAGCATGGACCGCCAGAGATAACCGCCGCGGACCGGGCGCTGGCACCTGATACCGCCACCGCACCAGACCAACCTGCCATGAAACGGGTAACAGCCCGAACAATCCGCGACCCAGCGCCCGGAACCAAGGGCCCGGACCTTCGCGCATCTTGCCCACCGCGAGACGAGCCACCCACCAGAACTTGCCGAGACGAGTCGTCACGACCGGAACGACATCGTGTAGGGCAATCGACAAGGGGTGGAACACGGCAAGATGATGGCATGGTATCAGGCCAAAGCCGGAATCTGAACGACTCGATGAGGCACGAACACCAGACCACCCCTACGACCAGCTAGCAGAGAATGACGTCGAGATCTTCGCGCTCCGCGGCGCACACACCGGCCCAACGGCGTCTCCGTGCGACCCCCACCGCCGCGAAGAGGATGTAGCGCCTGCGAGTCAACGCGCGGACGCCAGCCGCGCATCAGCTCGTTCCCGCCAGTCTTGCAGCGCATCTACGATCCGGCTGCTGGCAGTGCCATCCCCATATGGATTGCGGGCCTGTGCCATGGCCTGATAGGCGGACTGGTCATCCAGGAGTCGGTTGGCTTGGGACAGGATCCGATCTTGATGCGGGCCTACCAGGATGGCAGTCCCTGCATCGACGCCCTCGGGTCGTTCCGTCTCATCGCGCAGCACCAGGATTGGTTTGCCAAGCGTCGGAGCTTCCTCCTGGACTCCGCCTGAGTCTGTCAATATCAGGTGGGCTGCACGCATGGCGGCGACAAAGCGAGGGTAGTCCAGGGGTTCGATCAGACGGATCCGCGGGTGATCTGTGAGCATCCGCTTCACGACTGCCTGTACGTTGGGGTTGGGATGCACGGGATATAGCAACTCCACATCCGGGCGGTCTGCCAATTCTCGCAGCGCAGCGCAGATCTCCTCGAACGGTTGCCCGAAGTTCTCCCGGCGGTGGGCTGTTACCAGGACCAGGCGACGCCCCTCGCTGGCAGTGAACTCCGACGCATCGGTGCGTTCGATGCTCCACTGCAAGGCATCGATGACGGTGTTGCCAGTCACGTGGATTGTGGCCGGATCGATTCCCTCCGACAGGAGGTTATCCCTTGCCCGTGAGGTTGGGGCAAAGTGAAGGTCTGCCAGACGACCGACCAGGCTGCGGTTCATCTCTTCTGGGAAGGGGGAGAACTTCTGCCCAGTGCGAAGCCCCGCCTCCACGTGACCGAACGGGACCTTGCGGTAGTAGCAGCACAGCCCGGTCACCATGACTGTCGTGGTGTCACCCTGGGCGAAGACGAAGTCAGGTCGCTCTTCTGCCAATACTGCGTCTACAGCCGTGGTCATCCTTGCGGTCAAGTCTGCGAGCCCCTGGTTGTCCCGCATGAGATCGAGATCTACGTCGGCCTGGACACCGAAGAAGTCGAGGATCTGGTCCAGCAGTTCCCGATGCTGCGCTGTAGCCAGGACTCTTACGGATGCTTCGGATCGCTGTCGCAGTTCGTGCACGAGAGGCGCGAGCTTCACCGCTTCTGGGCGCGTGCCGATGGAAACCAGGACCTTGACCATGTGCGGAAGTCTAGCCTCACCCGAAAGCAAACCCCCACTCAGGAACGATTAACGACCGCATGTACCCAACCTAGCCGCAATACACTGTATGCAGTATGGTCCCCCAGCGGGCCTCGTGTGCCAGTTGGGATGGATGGGCGATGCAGCCCATCCGAGACGAAATCCGCCGTAACCAGAGACTAGATTTCGTGTCAGAACGACTCCCATCTCCCGACGCCAGTACCACGCGCGAGAGCGCAGAGCCCCAGGACGCGGACCGGGTCGACGGAGCCCCGCATTCACTCCCCCCGATTGTGGTGCCGACACCCGGATCGGAGGTGGCTCCGGCATCGGGGATCTTGTTTGACCAGTATAGTCGCTATGGGGCATGCGCCCGCTCGGTCCGTAGCCTCTTGCCCGAAGGTGGCACGGTTCTCGACGTCGGGAGCGGGCGCCCCCGCTTGTTGGGCAGGTTCCTTCCCGGGTATCAGGTTACGTATCTGGATCCCGGTCTGCTGAACGGTGCGAGCGATTCCATCGCAAGCGATCTCTTCGAGGCAGACCTGGCAGCCGGCTCGTTCGACGTGGTCACCAACATTGACACCTTGGAGCACATCCCCCTCGAGGACCGCAGCCGGTTCATCGAGCGTCTCATCAAGGTCGCGAAACGCGGAGTCGTGCTTGCTGCACCGTTCGTGGAGGATGGGTTGGCCGCTGCGACAGACCAGCGCGTCAATGAGATCTACCGGGCGAAGACTGGGCAGCCCTACCCCTGGTTGGAGGAGCACGAAGCCTATGGATTGCCGTCCCTGGTCGAGACCGAACAGCAGTTTCGGGCAGCGGGTTTGGATACCGCCAGCGTCGGGAACGGCAGGACCCAATGGTTGGAGGAACTCCTGGGTCTGCATGTCCTGCTCTTGGAGGGGGGACAGCACACGAGCTTCCTTGAATCTGTCGGAGACTACTTCGCTGAGCACCTGGAGCCGTTCGACCACCTCCCGCCGGTGTATCGGCAGATCATCGTTGCGTGGACTGGTCAGGATCCGGACCTGGTGTTTCCGCACATCGATGAGGCCACGTTCCACCAAGCCGCCACAGCGTGGGAGACCTTCCGGGACTGGTTCCAGGTCCAGCTTGCCAACCACCTTGAGGGACTGGTGCGGGCGAGCACTTCAACACAAAAAACCCTGTCCACCGTGCGCCATGACTACTCGGTAAAATCCAAGGAACTCTCGGTGGTTCAAAAGAAGCTCTTGGCTGCACAGCAAGAATCTGCAGCTGCGCAGGGAGAGTTAGACAGCGTCAGGGCCGAGCGTGAGCGCCTGGTCGCCGCGATTAATGCAACCAGAGCTGAATTGGCCAAGGTCGGGTTCTGTTCCGTCGCCATCAAGCGGGCGCTTGGCGCCGCGCGTTGGATGGCCTGCCGTATGGGTCTCCGAGGAGGGTTCAAGTGGCGCGTCAAGTCCGCGTTTTTCTGGGTCTTGCGGCCGCTAGTCCGAAACACTCGCGAGTATCACGAGTTCCTTGAGGCCAGGGCGTGGCGCAACCGCCAGCCAGTGGTTACTGAGGCAAAGACCCCCAGCGTATTCGTTACACCTGCAGATAGATGCTTGGATGACGTGATCGTCTTTGGGGTCATCAACTGGAACTTCAGGATTCAGCGTCCACAACACCTGACCCTTGAGCTGGCTCGACGAGGCCACCGGGTGTTCTACATTTCTCCGGGGTTCATCGATCTTGCGACGCCGGGCTTCCAGCTGGAGCCGGTTGATTCACCGGACTCAGTCTACGAGGTTCGTTTCCACGCAACCGAGCTCCCGATGATCTACGAGGGGGCACCATCCGGTGACGCGGCGGCGATGCTCGCAGAGGGATTGCGGCAATTCCTCGCACACGTTCGCCTGGCTTCGTGTCGCGTCCTCGTGGACCACCCGAGTTGGCACGCATTGGCGGGGTTGGTGCCACGTGCATCCGTCTTCTACGATTGTATGGACAACCACTCGGGCTTTGCGGAGTCCAGTGAGAATCTCCGGGCAGACGAGGACAAGCTCCTTGTGAGCGCAGCAGGTGTCGTGGTCAGCAGTGATTGGCTGAGCCGCGAGATCCGCAAAAGCTACTCGGGGCCTATGGCGCTAATACGGAACGGGTGTGACCCGGATCACTTCGCCTCAACCGAAGTCGCCGAGAGCACGACCTATTGCATCGGCTACTTCGGCGCCATCGCGGAGTGGTTTGACAGGGGTCTTGTCATGCAGCTCGCCAAGGCTCTTCCGGAGTGCCAGTTCCTTCTGGTGGGCAACGACACGGCAGAGGTAACGCAAAGGTTGCGCTCCGCTCAAAACGTCCAGGTAGTAGGGGAGATCCCATATCACGAGCTCCCGCACTGGATTTCCCGCATGGACGTGTGCCTGATCCCGTTCCTC
>JAYZDB010000335.1:0-13065 GCA_036338025.1 Planctomycetota bacterium | reverse complement strand
CCGACCTTCGCGGTTTCGAAGCTTGACAAGGTCCAGGGCCGCGGTGGCCGCCGCGATCTCCTCCCGAGCAGCGGTGATCTGGCTGTTGGTTGCACGCACCTCGGCCACTGCGACCCGCAGGTCGGTGCGGAGCTTGAGCAGGCTGGTTTGCATCCGTAGCTCGGCCTGCATGTGCCTGGCATCGGCGGCCCGGGCGCGGGCCGGAGTTCCAAAATCCACCCGCCATTGCAGATCTGCGAAGTAGTCCTCGCGCTTGCTGGCCCGCGACAAGGTCGCGCCGTAGGTGCCGTAGTCTGCACCTAGATGCAGCTCCGGCAGCAACCACGACCAGGCTTCGCGGGCCCGTTCACCGTCTGCCGCTGCGATCATGGAACGAGCTTGCTGCAGGTCGGGCCGGTTGCTGGTCGCCCGATCGAGCAAGACCTTGATTTCCAGCTCCGCTTCGCCAAAGTCGATTGGCACGACCGCTTGCTCGGTCGGGATCAACTGGCTCTGGTCGGGTAGCACCAGCAGGCCTGCCAATCGAGCGTTGGCTTGCTGGACGGCGGCGCCAGCACGCGCGACCCTGCCCTTCGCCGAAGCCAGGAAGGCCTTGGCACGCAGCACATCGGCTTCCAGACCGCGCCCGGCGGTGCGCGCTGCTTGCTGTACCTTTACGAGTTCGGTCGCCTGTCGTTCGGTTTGTTCGGCGATCTGTAGACCTGCCACATCTTGCACGAGGTCGTAATACATCCGCACCGCCGTCTCGACGTTGACGTGCTGGACCGATTGGATGCCGAGTTCTGCGGCGCGCCGGTGTTGGGCCGCGATCAGCGTGTCGTAGTAGGCGCGTGCCGGGTTGAAGAGGACACCGACTCCGGCCCCGCCAAATGCGTTTTGCTTGTCGACATCCAGGAGATTTCCGACGGTGTCTTGCAGTCGGTCTTCGTGACGGACCATCGCGATACGAGGGTTCAGGGTCGGTAGCCATCGACTCTCCGCCAGGCTCTCGCGTGCCATTGCTTCGGCCGCCTTGGCGCGGGCCAGTGCAATTTCGAGAGGACGCTGACCGGCCAGCGACAGGATCGTCTCGAGGTTGAGTGGCAGGTCGACTGCCTCGTCCTGCCGGTCGCCTGCTGAGGTTGCAATGGCAGTAGAACCCGGCAGCCAGGTGATCGGTGCGGGCGGGGTCACTTCGGTAGCTGTGCAGGCAGGCAAGCCGCAAACTATCGCGATCAGTACAGTGTTTCTGGCCTGACGTCCCACGTTCATCGCTCCACGACCGTCGTCTCGATTGGGTCGCCCTCTGCCAGGCCGGTGAACCCGGCTACCAACACCTGGTCGCCTGACTTCAGGCCGTCGATGACCTGCACCAGCCGGCCCCGGTGGAAGCCGACCCGGACTGCGTCCTTCTTGGCCTTGCCCTGGTACGCCAGCCACGCGAACGCACTGTCTTTTACCTTCACGATGCCGCGGCCGGGTATCAGCAGGGCATCCTGCAGGGTCTCGACCAGCAGGTCTACCTTGACCAGGTTGCCGGGAATCCAGCGCCCGTCGCGGTTGTCGAGTTCAACTTCGCAGGCCATGGTCCGGGACAGCGGAGTCAGGACTCCGGCGACGCGAGTGACCTTGGCATCGTATGGCTCGATGGAGCGCGGTAGTAGCAGGCGAACGGCCGAACCGGCAGCGACTCGTGATGCTTCAGCGCGCGGCACCGTGAATCGGATCCTTACCTTGCTGATATCCATCAACTCCAGTACCGCAGTCTGGTCCGCGATCGCCAGATTTCCGACATCGACGATCTGCCGGGTAACCCGGGCGATCGCATATGGGTTCTTCATCGCCGCCAACTCTACGAACAGTGCAGCGCGCGCCGATTCTGCCACAGCGACCGTGACCCCGGCCTTGGCCTTGGCGGCCTCTGACTTGCGCAACTCGACTTGTGTTTGCGCCGCGCTGACTCGAGCGTTGGCGGCGACGATCGCTGATTTGGCAGTGTCAATCCGTGAGCGGGTTTTGAGGTAGAGCAACTCGGCGGTTTCGAATTCATCGACGGTCGCAGCTCCCTCCCCGTACAGTTTCTTGATCCGCTGGTAGCTGGATTCGGCTTGTTTCAGACTGGACCTGGCCACCTCGAGTTCCGTGATGCTCTGCTGGTGGTCGGCCTGGGCGACTTCGACGGCGCGTTCTGCTGCGTTGACGGCGCTTCCTGCCACCGCCAGGACTGACCTTGCCTGCACGACTCCTGCCTCGGCGACGGCCTTGTCCTGCTCTCGATCCGGGCAGTCCATGGTGATCAACTGCTTGCCCTGCTCGACCCGTGCGCCCTCAGCCACGTGGATCGTCTTGACGTAGCCTGTTACACGCGGAACCAGGTCCATCCGGGACAGGGGTAGTATCTCTCCTTGCAGAGGGCTTCGCACATCCATGGCTTGCGGCTTGGCTACGTAGACCTGCACCTTGCGCGTTGTCTGTGCCGCCACCGGTACGCCGATGGCGATGCAGGCGAGGAGCAGGCCGATCGACGGGCGATTCGAAAGGACGGGATTCAAGGGATGCACTGGCATGGTTAGACGGTCTCCGCTTCAAGGGTATCCGGACGCACCCAGCGACCGAGCACCGAATAGAGTGCAGGCACCACGAGCAGGGACAGGAATGCACCGCCAAGGACGGCGCCGATGATGGCCCGCGCTAGCGGGATGTTGGCCTCGCCGCCGCGACCGAATCCGATCGCCATCGGCAGCAAGGCAAGGATCGTGGTGAGCGACGTCATCAAGACCGGACGCAGCCGATCGCGGGCGGCGTCGAGGATTGCATCGTTCAGGGCGACGCCTTCGCGTTGTCGTCGAACGGCGAATTCGACCACCAGGATCGAATACTGCACCACGATTCCGATCATCAAGATCAGACCCATGAATGCCGGCACGCTGAGGTAGGTACCCGAGGCCCAGAGCACGGGTACGACGCCGATCAAGCCAAGCGGGACCGACAACAGGATGGTCAAGGGCAGCAGGAACGAGCGGAACTGTGCCACCATTACGAGGTAGACCAGGATCGCCGCAATGATGAGGCCCTGGCTGAAATCCGAGAAGCTGTCGCTCATGCTCTTGACCTCTCCCAGCTTGTGAAGTCGGTAGCCGAGCTTGCCGTACTCGTCCATCAACTTCTTCACCGGACCCTGGTCCAGGCGCGCATAGATGTCCTCGGCGACCGATCCGACATCTCGGCCAACGACGTTTGCGAATACGTTGACCGTGCGGGTGATGTTCTTGTGGGTGACCACGACGGGTGTCTTGCCGCGCCTGATCGTTGCGATGTTCTTGAGCAGGGTCGGTGTCTTGGACTTTGGACCGGTAATCGGGATGTTCTCGAGGCTCGCTAACGAGTTGATATCTGACTCCTCGTACTGCGCCCCCATCAGGTAGTGGTTGCCGTTTTGTGGGCTGATCCAGTAGCTGGCCAGGAAGTTGCACGAGGAGTTGACGGCGGTCGCGACGTTCTTGATCACATCAGACTGAGAGAGCCCCAGCATCGCGGCGTCCATCCGATCGACCTCGATCTCGATCGAGGGGTGGTCCGGAGGTTCGTCGACCCGTACGTCGACAGCTCCTTCGACCTGGCGCGCCTCCCGAGCAATGGCCTGGCCGATCTCCTGTAGGACATCGAGATTACCACCTCGCACCTGGATGTTGATCGGGGCCGGCAGGCCCATGTTGAGGGCCGCGGTCATCATGCCGCCGGTGTCGAAGGAAAACTCGACCCCAGCGAACTCCTCGTTGGCCGGGAGACGTGCGCGCAAGGCAGCGGCATGTTGTTGGGCTGTCTTCTTGCGGGAGTCCTTGAGTTGTACCAGGACGAAGGAGTCCATTGGCCCGGTGTTGGGCGTGTAGGCTGCTGGCCAGTCGTAGAGGACTCCGATGTTCGAGATCAGGAGCTTGAGATCGGAGTTCGGATCCGACTCATCGGCGGTATCCCACATCCCGATTTCGGAACGGATCTCGGCTTCGACCTTCTGTACCAGTACCTCGCTGCCCTTCAGCGACGTGCCGGGTTGGGCTCGCACCAGAACCATGAATTGACCGCCATCGACCTGCGGGAACAATTCGCTACCGAGATTATTGAGCCCGAGTCCAGCGAATCCGAATAGTACCACTGCCAGTCCCAGGACCGCCCAGCGCATGCGAATCGTAACGGCCGCCAGACTGCGGTAGGACGCTGATAACTTGTCGAGCGGGCCAGCGCTGGACTGACCGGTGTCCGGGACCGTTCGCATAAGCCTCGAAGCGGCGGCCGGGATCAGGGTCATCGCCAACAGGTACGAGGTGATGGTCGCGAAGATCACCGCCAGGGCGAGCGGGCTGAACAGGAACCGGGCAAGTCCGGTCAGGTAGACCACCGGGAAGAACACCACCATGAAGGTCAGGGTGCTGACCAGCACCGGCATCGCGACTTCACCTGCACCATCGCGTGCTGCGGCCATCGGTGTCTTGCCGGATTTGAGGTGTCGGGTGATGTTCTCCATCACCACGATCGATTGGTCGACCAGGATTCCGATCGCCAGCGACAGCCCCCCCAAGGTCATGGCGTTGATCGTGTCGCCGGTGAAATAGAGTCCTGCCAGTGAGCCGAGAATCGCCAGTGGTACGCAGAGCAGCACCATCGAGGTCGAGATGATGGAGCGCAGGAACAAGAACACGACGAAGGCGACCAGGATGGCACCGATGATGCCGCTGGTGGTCAGGTTGTCGATCGATCCGCGAACCGTCACGGATTGATCGAGTACAACGTCGAGACTGAGGTCGGCAACCTTGTCTCCGCGTTCGCCTCGGATCTGATCGAGAATGAACTGGGATCTCTCGCGTACCCGCTTGACGATCTCGAGGGTGTTTGAACCCGGTTGGCGGTAGATCGGGATGTAGGCCTGCCTACGTCCGTTGATCCGCACGATGTTCGATTGGATCTGGTTGCTATCCCGAGCATGTCCGATGTCGCCGATACGGATTGGCACCCCGTTGTCGACTCGAAGTGGAAATTCGTTGAGGTCTTCGACGTGCTCGACCATCGCATTCGAGCGAATGAAATATTCCGACCCGTCGAGAGTGGCGCTGCCCACCGGCACGAAGGGATTGGAGTCTCGCAAGCTCTTGGCAACGTCGAGTGGCGACATGTTGACGGCCTGCAGTTTGTCCGGGTCGACGTAGGTGAGGATGCGCCGCAACACACCGCCGTATACTGCTGGCGCAATGACGCCTTGGATCGCCTGCAGCTTGTTGCGCATGTCGTAGTAGGCGACGTCGTATAGCTCCTTTTCGGTCATCGTCGGCGAGGACACCGATACCAGGCAGATCGGCACCGAGGCAGTCGGGTCGAATGGCATCACCATCGGCGGCAGGGTGCCGGGCGGCAGGTAGAACATGTCGGAGACCGCCAGCGACGTAACCTGCGACATGGCACTCTCGGCGCTGACTTCTTCACGGAAGAAGTCTCGCACGATGCTGACCCCGAGCATCGACCGGGCTTCCTGGTGGTCGATGCCGACCGACTGCCCGGTCCAGCGCTGCATGCGAGAGCTGATGTCCTTCTCCACCACCACCGGCGGCATGCCTGGATACAGGGTTACCACCTGGATTGCCGGTGTCTTGAAGATCGGCAGGAGATCCGCTGGGATCCGTAGCAAGGCCGTCACGCCAATGACGACGAGAAACAGCATGAAGACGATGACGGCGTGCGGGTTGCGCAGTGCCGCTAGGACGAGCTTCATTCGATTACCTTCGGGTACGGAGCCAGTGCGATCGGCGGAAAGTATCCCCCCCGGCGTTCACTCGACCGGTGCGTTTGTGATTTTCCCGGTTCGGCCGCAAAAACTGCCTGCGGACCCGCAGTGATATTGCGGGCTATTCCGCCTCGCGTGTTCCGAATTGCCGTGCTACCAGACCCTGGAAACCCTGGATGGCGGTGCGCTGCATGTAGAAGGCCAGCCCGCGCAGGCCACCGAGTTCTTCACCGCCGCCGGCTCGACCAGGTCCGCCGTGTACCATTTGAGCCATCACAGCACCCGGCGGGATCGCTTGTCCCGCGGTCTTGTCGGAACCGATCCAGATCCGACCGTGCCAGGGTGACAGACCCAGGACGACGTCCTCGGTCCAGCGGGCGTCATTGGAGTAGATGCTGGCTACCAGGCTGCCACCGCCGCGGTTGCAGAGATCGATCATCGGCTGGGTGTCCGAATACGGCAGGATCGAGGCGACCGGACCGAAGACCTCGGTGTCGTGGATTACATCGGCGCTGGGATCTTCTGCTACCAGCAGGGTTGGGGACACGAAGTAGCCCTGATCGAAGACCGGTTCTGACCCACCGCAGGCGAAGTTGCCGGCGGCTGCCAGCGCCTCGATGCCACCCCGGACGTCACCGAGTTGGCGGGCGCTGGCGACTGGCCCCAGGCGCACGTCCTTGTCGGCGGGATTGCCGATCTTGATCGCTTGCAGTCGGGCCGCCAGTTCTTCGGCAACCACTGCAGCTCGCTGTGCGGGCACCAGGATCCGCCGGACAGCGGTGCACTTCTGCCCGGCCTTTTGGGTGATGTCCGTTACGAGGTTCCCGAAGAACTGCTCGTAGATCTCGTCATCTTCGTCGACGTCGGGACCCAGGATCGCGGCATTGAGGGAATCGGCTTCGATACCGACGCGGACGTTGTCCTTGACCAGGTTGGCGGTGGCCTTCAGCTGGGCGCCGGTTCCGGAAGACCCGGTAAACGAGAGGCTGTCCTGGGGGCCGAGTTGTGCGAGCAGATCCCCGGTACCGCCAGCGATGAACTGCAGGCTGCCTTCGGGGAGCAACTTCGAGTCGACGATGATCTGCGCCATGCGCCAGGCTAGCAGCGCGGTCGGCGTGCCTGGCTTGGTGATCACCGGGACACCGGCGAGGATCGCCTGCGCGAGTTTTTCGCCCATGCCCCAGCACGGGAAGTTGAAGGCGTTGATGTGCACGGTCACGCCGGGCCGGGTAACCCAATGGTGTTGACCCCAGAAGCGAGCGGTGCGGCCGAGTTGGACGCCGTCGCCGTCCGGCATTTGGTTGCCGTCTCCCAGACCCTTGCCGAACGCGGCGTAGGCTGACAGGGTTGCGGTGGCGCCGTCGATATCGAATTTGGCATCACCTCGTGTGTTGCCGCCGTTGGAGATCGATAGATCAATCAAGTCCTCGCGCAGTTCATAGATCGCCGCCGACACCTGTTTGAGCAAGGCCGCCCGCTGGGCGAAGCCCAATTCGCGCAGGGCGGGGCCGCCGACATCGCGCGCGTGGCTGACCGCGGCAGCGAAGTCGATTCCAGTAGAGTCGGAGCCCGCCATCGTCTCCTCCGTAGCAGGATTGTAGAGAAGACGCGGTTCGCCGCTTCCGGCGCGCCATTGACCGCAGACATAGCTTTCGAGATTGATCATCGTGGTTGAACCAAGGCGCCCCGGACCGGGCGGAGTGCCCAGTGTTCAAACCCACAGGGTGATTGCAAGATTCCGACTGGATTCCGCATCGGCGGGGTCAGCCGGTCCCCGAGGTCTACGGACTATCGCTCCCGGCAGCCGGCTTAGCCCAGGAGCTGGCGCGTCAGGTCGTCGAGGTCGACTGCTGCGATCTCGCTCTTGCGGATGATCGCCCAATCCTGGTATTTCCGGTGCTCGACCCGGACCCGCAGGCGGGTCAGCAGGTCTTCGAGATTGGTTGAGCTCTGCAGCTCACCCTTCCGCAGGCTCTCGCGCGCCAGGTAGCATGCGGTCAACCGTGCACGCAGGTCCACCTTGACCGCCTGGAAGCTCGAACCAGTCCTGGACTCCGTGTTGTGGAGGTTCCCGAGCAGCGTTTCCATCGTGGAAATCTTGGCATTCAGCTCACGGAGGAGCCTCTGGCCATTGTCGGACGGGGGTTGCGGACTCGATTCGGACATCGTCAAGAAGCCTACCCCAGGTCCGGGAATCTGGCGGGACTACCACTCGGACCCAATCGGTCAAATCCGCGTGCAAGCGGGCCAGTTGGCGGATTTGCAGGCTCCGGCAATTGCTTGCCCCCCCCACCTGTGCCAGATAGAAACTGCCATCGCCAATTCCCGAGACAAGCTGGGTCGGTGGAGCGGCGGCGAGCTTTACAAGGCAAAGCACGCGGCGGACTTAGCGTCCGCGCTAGCCGACACCGGCCGCCCCCTGTTCCTCCTCGACAAAGATGGTGATCTGATGATCGCTGAAGGCGGGGTCGTGGACTTCGGCGAGGATCTGTCGGGGGATGGCTGGTCGGTACGTGCCATGGTGCCGCCCTGCCGCCCGCAGGATCTCGGTGACCGCCAGTTCTGCATCGACCACGGCCTCGAGTACCCCTACATCGCAGGCGCGATGGCGAACGGCATCGCGTCGCCGGAATTGGTCGAAGCGATGAGCCGGGCCGGCATGCTGGGAGTCTACGGTGCTGCTGGCCTGACCCCCGATGTAGTCGGTGCGGCGCTCGATCGACTCGAGACCCGGCTGGGCCGGCGCCCCTATGCTTCCAACCTGATCCACAGCCCCTACGAAGCCGAGCTGGAGGAGGCGATCGTCGACCTCTACCTGCAGCGCGGACTGCACCTGGTCTGTGCCTCGGCGTATCTCGACATGACCCTGTCGATCGTGCGGTATCGGGTCGCCGGGATTCACACCGACCCCGAGGGTCGGGTGGTTACTCCAAACCGGCTGATCGCGAAGGTCTCACGCAGCGAGGTCGCCGACAAGTTCTTCGCGCCACCGCCCGACGAGATGCTCGCGGAGTTGGTCGGTCGGGGCAGCCTCAGTGAGTCACAAGCCAACATGGCCCGGACGATTCCGGTCGCCCAGGATCTGACTGTCGAAGCCGATTCCGGTGGCCACACCGACAACCGCCCGGCGTTGGCGCAATTCCCGACCATGCTGGCACTGCGAGACCGACAACAAGATGCCCACGGTTTCGAGCAGGAGTTGCGGGTCGGGGCCGCGGGTGGCATCGCAACACCGCAGGCGGCTGCCGCCGCCTTTGCCATGGGAGCTGCCTATATCCTCACCGGATCGGTCAACCAGGCCTGTCGGGAGGCTGGCACCTCGGACACGGTTCGCGAGCTTCTGGCCGAGGTCGAGCAGGCTGATGTGAGGATGGCGCCGGCCGCCGACATGTTCGAAATGGGCGTGCAGCTACAGGTCACCAACCGGCGGACCATGTTTCCGATGCGAGCCCAGAAGCTCTACGACCTCTACGCCGCATACGACAGCCTTGAGGACATTCCGGCCGAGGCCCGTGCCGCGATCGAGAAGTCGATCTTCCGGATGCCGCTCGACGATGTGTGGCGTGACACGGAGGCGTTCTGGAACCAGCGCGACCCCCAGCAGATCGAGCGGGCCAATCGGGATGCCCACCACAAGATGGCCTTGACGTTCCGGTGGTACCTTGGGCAGTCGTCGCGTTGGGCCAATGCCGGCGTTGCGGGCCGCGAGATGGACTACCAGGTTTGGTGCGGGCCGGCGATGGGTTCGTTCAACGAGTGGGTCCGGGGTAGTCACCTCGAAAACTGGCAAAACCGTCGGGTGGTCCCGATCGCACGCAACATCCTCCGTGGTGCAGCAGTCTTGACCCGCGCGCATGTCTTGGCGAGCCAGGGCGTGAACGTGTCGACTGCGTGCCTCGATCTAGCACCGCGCGAGACCGCGGAACTTTCCGAAACTGTGGCCTGATGTCCAGCGAACCCAAATCAGACAGCGAGACCGGTGGCGTCACCACTCCGCCGGAGCCGATTGCGATCATCGGGATCGGTTGCATGTTCCCCAAGGCGAAGGACCTGGAGAATTACTGGGCGAACATCCGGGAGGGTGTCGACGGCATCACCGAGACCCCCAAGACCCACTGGCGTACCGAGGACTACTACGACGCCAATCCTGACGCGCCGGACAAGACCTACGGCCGACGGGGCGGTTTTCTGGAACAGACCGACTTTGATCCGATGGAGTTCGGGATCGCGCCCCGAGATGTCGAGGCAACCGATACTGCCCAACTGCTCGGCATGGCGATCGCCAAGCAAGCGCTGATGGACGCCGGCTATTCTACCGACGCACCGGATCTTCCACGCGATCGGATCAGTGTGGTCCTCGGCGTGACGGGCACGCTCGAATTGGTGATTCCGCTCGGTGCCAGGCTCGGTCACCCGATTTGGCGGCGCGCCCTCAAAGACGCCGGCGTCGACCCCACCACCGCCGAGGACGTTGTCGAGCGGATTCGTGATAGCTATGTCGGTTGGCAGGAGAACTCTTTCCCCGGGCTACTCGGCAACGTGGTGGCTGGGCGAATCGCCAATCGACTCGACCTGCACGGCACCAACTGCGTTGTCGACTCAGCATGTGCATCGTCGTTGAGCGCACTGCATCTGGCGGTCATGGAACTGCAGGCCGGCCGGGCTGACATGGTGGTGACTGGTGGTGTCGATACCTTCAACGACATCTTCATGTACATGTGCTTCAGCAAGACTCCGGCCCTGTCGCCGACCGGGGATGCGAAGCCGTTCGCAGCCAACGGTGATGGGACGATCCTCGGTGAGGGTATCGGCATGGTAGTGCTGAAGCGTCTATCCGAAGCCGAACGCGATGACGACCGGATCTACGCAGTCATTCGTGGGATTGGTTCGTCGAGTGACGGCAAGGGCAACGCGGTCTACGCGCCTAGCTCTGAGGGACAGGCCCGGGCTCTGCGCAACGCCTATGAGAATGCCGCCGTCGACCCGTCCACCATCGAACTGGTCGAGGCGCATGGCACCGGTACCAAGGTTGGCGATGCTACGGAGATCCGTGGCTTGACATCGGTTTTCAGCGCGGCGAAGCGTGAGGGTTCCTGGTGTGCGCTCGGTTCCGTCAAGTCGATGATCGGGCATACCAAGGCGGCCGCCGGGGCCGCCGGCTTGATCAAGGCGGCGATGGCTCTGCATCACCGTGTTCTGCCCCCGACCCTGAAGGTGGATTCTCCCAACGACGCAGCTGCCCCGGGAACGACCCCATTCTACGTCAACACACAGCTGCGCCCCTGGCTACCGGCCCGCCACCACCCGCGTCGCGCGGGAGTCAGCGCATTTGGTTTTGGTGGCAGCAACTTCCACTGTGTGCTCGAGGAATACGCGCCAGACAAGGCCCAGCTAGCTACCGAATGGGATGGTCGGGTTCAGATCTTGCCGATCGCTGCCCACGACCGTGACGGCTTGCACGTGGTTCTCGAGGATTTGCGCGTCGCTTTCGCCGACATCAAGGACTGGTCTACGGTGCGTGGTGTCGCTGCCAGGGCTCGGCAGGACTTCGATCCGAAACTACATTGTCGCCTGGTGCTGTTGCTCGAAGCAGATCGGAGTGCCCCCATCGCCCAGATCACCACCGCCGGCCAACTGCTCGAACAGCATGGCGACGCCGAGCAATGGTCGAGTCCACAGGGCATCTGGTTTGCGACTGGGCCCAAGACCGGTGAGATCGCTGCCATCTTCCCCGGTCAAGGCAGCCAGTATCCCGGCATGCTGCGCGAGCTCTTGTGCCAGTTTCCTTGCGCACAGGAGGCGCTTGCCAACGCCAACGCCGGTGGCCAGTCCACCGAACTTTCAGATCACGTCTACCCACACCCGGCGTTCGACGAGGACACCAGGCGACGGCAAGCGGATGCCCTTCGCCAGACGGATGTCGCACAACCCGCCATCGGCGCGGTTTCCCTTGGCGCGTGGAACGTGCTGCAGAACTTTGGGGTGCAGGTAGCCGCTACGGCGGGGCACAGCTACGGCGAGTTGGCAGCACTGCGCGCTGCCGGCCGTTTGTCCGAAGTCGATTTCCACACATTGTCGTGGTTCCGCGGCAAGTTCATGGCACGTGGTGATGGCGATCGTGGGCGGATGCTGGCGGTGTTCGCGGAACACGCGGTAGTCGAGCAGTTTCTTGAGCGACACGATCTAGATGTGGTACTTGCCAACCGCAATGCCCCGAACCAGTGCGTGTTGTCCGGAGCGTCGAAGGCCATCGAGCAAGCCGAACGACAACTGCAGGAGGACGGTGTCCGCTGCAAGCTGTTGCCGGTGGCGGCTGCTTTCCACAGTGCGCTGGTTGCAGAGGCGACGGCGCCGTTCGGAGAACTCCTGTCGGATGTCGAGTTTGCGGATGGGAATTTCCCGGTGTACGCCAACACCTCTGCACAACCCTACCCATCCGATGCCGCCGCCGCCCGCCGCCTGCTCGCCGGGCAGCTGGCAAGACCTGTCGAGTTCCAGCGCTGTGTCGAGAACATGCGCAAGGCCGGGATCACCACCTTCGTGGAGACAGGTCCGGGCAACACCATGTCTGGGCTGGTTTCTGCCACTCTCGAAGGTGACCCGAAGGTGTGGACAACTTCGATCGATGGTTCACACGGCCGCGGTCGCGCCGATCTGGCTCGGACCCTTGCCTGCCTGGTGGCTGGTGGTCATCACGTGGACCTGGAACTCTGGGATGCCGGCTACCTGCAACGACACAATGCCCGCTTGTCAGCCAAGCGGCCGGCATACACGGTGCCGATCAGCGGGGCCAACTACGTGGTCCCCAGGGAGCTCAAACCACCAAGGCCCGCGCGACCGCCGGCTGTGTCGGTCCAACCCGTCCCTACGGAGCCAAGGCAGGACCTGCCTGCATCGCCGCGTCCAGCTGCCCCAACGGCGCACGAAGGCATGGTCTCCGATGCCTTGCGCGCCAACCAGGAGAGCCTGGAGGCCCTTGCCAAGTTGCAACAACAGACGGCAGAGTTGCACCGCAGGTTCTTGGAGAATCAAGAACAGGCCGCGCGCAACCTCGAGCAGTTGCTGGCCCGGCAGCAGTCAGGATTCGGTACCGGCCAGCTGGGCGATGCGTTTACCCCAGCCAGCCCCTTGTCGGTTCCGAAGGTCGCCACGCCGGTGCCTATGACCGAAGATGCCACGCCGGTTCTGCTCGATGTGGTCGCCGAGAAGACCGGCTACCCGGTGGACATGTTGGAGCTTTCCATGGGGCTCGATTCCGATCTCGGTATCGATTCGATCAAGCGGGTGGAGATCCTCTCCGCACTGCAAGACAA
>JAYZDB010000334.1:0-16650 GCA_036338025.1 Planctomycetota bacterium | reverse complement strand
CCACGCAGAACGTCTCAATCACGCGCGACGTTTCAGGCGAAGGTGTTCAACAGGCGCTGCTCAAGATCCTCGAAGGCACAGTTGCCAACGTGCCGCCCCAGGGTGGACGCAAGCATCCCGAACAGAGCTACATCCAGGTTTCGACTGACAACATCCTGTTCATCTGTGGCGGCACCTTCTCGGGCATCGAGCACTTCATCGCGCGTCGGCTCGGCCAGAAAGTCATTGGATTCGGCCAGCAGGAACAGACTGCCGAGTTGGGGACCCACAAGGACCGTGACGCCCTGGTGCCCATGATCGACCAGAAAGACCTGATTGATTTCGGGCTGATCCCGGAGTTCATCGGTCGCCTGCCAGTCATGGCGCCGATGCTGTCACTGAGCCAGAGCGAGATCATCCAGGTGATGACCACCCCGAAAAACGCTCTCGTCAAACAGTACCAGGCGTTCTTCGAGATGGACGGCTGCAAACTCGAGTTCACGGATGACGCCCTGGTCGCCATCGCGGAAATCGTCCGTGAGCGGGAGACCGGAGTACGCGCCCTGCGATCCTTGTTCGAGGACTTGTTGTTGGAATTGCGATACGACCTCCCCAACTGCAAGGACAACAACTTCGTCATCACCAAGGAGATCGTTGCAGAACGCTTGATCGGCGATGGCCGCAGCGATGGTCCGCAGGTGTCCCGCGAGACTGCGTAGCTCCTGTGATCACCAACCTCAGTGAGCAAGAACTCGCGGACCTGATCCGCGAGGCCGGTGGCAAGCCCTTTCAAGCCCGCCAACTCGAGCACTGGATCTACAAGCAGGGCGCCAGCGACTACGCCGCCTGTGAAAATCTTCCCAACCGTCTCCTGGAGGCACTGGCGGCCCACGGCCCCCTGCTACAGAGCAGCGTCGAGGACACCGTGACCGCCAGCGACGGCACCCAGAAGTCACTGATCCGGCTCGCCGATCAGGAGACGATCGAGACCGTGTTGATCCCGCGCGGTGAACACAACACCCTGTGCATCTCGACGCAGGTCGGTTGTCCGGTCGGATGCATCTTCTGCGCCTCCGGCCTCAATGGAGTCCGACGCAACCTGCAGACCGGCGAAATCGTCGAGCAGGTGCTACACGCTCGTCGGCACAGCCCGTCCGGCCGACAGCTGACCAATCTCGTGGTGATGGGAATCGGTGAGCCACTGCTGAACCTGGCCAACCTCCTGCCAGCGCTCGATCGGATCCACGACCCTGACGGTATCAACATGGGGGCGCGCCGGATCACGGTCAGCACGTCGGGCTTCCCGGCTCAGATGGACCAGCTGGCGACAACCCCGCATTCCTTCAACCTGGCGGTGTCGCTGCACTCCGCCGATGAGGAGTTGCGCAAACGCCTGGTGCCAGCCACCACCGCCACCGTCAGCGAGATCCTCGATGCCGCCCACCGCTACTTCAGCGCTACCGGCCGCCAGATCACCTTCGAGGTGGTGCTCTTGTCCGAAGTCAACGATCGAGCTCGGGACGCCGAGCTCCTGGTTCGGCGACTGCGCACCATGCCATGCACCGTCAACGTCCTGCCCTGGAACCCGGTCGAGCAGATCCCGGACCTGGATCGGCCGCCGCCGTTCCGGGTCGACAAGTTCGTCACCAAGCTGCGCGAGGGTGGACTCAATGTCACCGTGCGCAAGCAGCGCGGCGCCGATCGCTCGGCGGCCTGCGGTCAACTCCGGATCCTGTCCCAGGCACCTAGCGCTTCTTGAGTGGTCGCCGCTTGCGCTCGACCTTGTCGGCAGGAACTTCGTGGCCCAGGCGCAGCACGATGTGCTGGCCGCGCCGGATCACCTTTACCGACACATCCTCGTTGTTTTGGATCGCTTCGAGTCCACGTCGCACGTCGTCGGTGCTGTAGATCTTGGCCTTGCCAAGCTGCACCACGATATCGCCGGCCTTCAACTTCAGCTTCTCGGCCAGGGTTCCGGCTGCGATTCGATCCACCAGCAGGCCTAGCCCATCGTCCAGCCCGAGATACTCCCGCACACTCGGCGCGAGTTCCCCGACATAGAAGCCCAGCTTCTTGCCTTCGGTGGGAGGCTGACGCTGTGCGTCCTTGTGGTCCCTGTCGGTGTTCGTTTCCACTTCGATCCGTTGCCGTGCACCATTCTTGCGGAGCACGCGCGTACGCAAGGTCTTCGGCCCCTGGAAAATGCCACCCGGAAAATTCTTACTGAACTCGAACACGCTGTGGACCCGAATACCCGGGTCCAGGCTCTTCAGGACCCCGGGGTGCTTCTTCTGGAAGGCCTCCATGTTCTCAGCCTCGTAGACCTTGCGCTTCTTGGTGCCGTTTTCGTCGATCTCTTCGGTCTCAACCCGGACGCCGTCGGGACCCGCGCTCATCTTCATGCTCTGGCCGCTGCTCGAAGAAGAACCACTGCGGGCGCCGGGACCGATCTCCGGAATGTTGATGCGCGGCAAGTTCGGGAATTCGAAGGTCCAGCCACCTCGGATGGTGCCCTGATCGGCGCGCAACTGCTTGATCACCCGATCGAGGATCTTGCCAGACATCGGATCCAGCCCGTCCTTGCCGAAGCTCTGCTGCAGGCTGTCCAAGATCTCCTGCAGACCCTTGTCCCCGCCCATAGCCTGACCCTGGGGCCGCGGCGCTGTGGACTTGCCATCCTCGCCCTGCGGGGCGGGGCGCCGGGTCAGCCCGCTGCCCGGTTTGCCCTTCGACTCAAGTTGCTGGATCAACCGTCCAGTGCGCCACCTGACTTCCGCATCCTCGGTCGAAGCGGCGGTCGCCTTCAATTGCGGGAGGATCTGCGTACCCCGCTTCAGCAGGGCTTTTTCGGCCGCACTACGGATCCCGTATTCGGGGTCACCCAGCTGCTCAATCAGTCGGTCGACTGAGCCAGTCTTATCGGTGGTGTTCTGGGCCGCAGCAGCGCCAGCGAACAACAACAAGCCAAGTGCAAGAGCGGGTGTCTTCATAATCATCAGGAGTGTCGGGAAAAACGTCGCGGTGCATCGAATCGGCTTCGCGGATGGTGCCATTCTACGCGCGAATACGAAGGATACTCCCTTTTGCACCCCGGCTATTTGGTGGGTCCCGCGATCCGACCGCCTACGCCTCTCTGCGGTCTGCAGCAAACTCTGGCGCCACGCCAGCTTGAGGCTGCCGCTACCGCGGTGCTCAGCTGTCGACCCCGAGCGGACGTCCCATGTGCCGGAACTTCTGGTAGCGCTGTTCGAGGAGTTGATCAGGCTTGACCGAGCCGAGTTCCTTCAACCACTCGAGAAGTTGCGTCTTCAGGTTGCTGACCGCGCCGGGAACATCCCGATGGGCCCCACCCAACGGTTCCGGAATCACCAGGTCCACCAGGCCGAGACCCAGCAGGTGCTGGCTGGTCAGGCTGAGCGACTCAGCTGCCTCCGGGGTCTTTTCGCCGCTCTTCCAGAGGATCGCTGCACAGCCTTCTGGCGAGATCACGGAGTAGTAGGCGTTCTCAAGCATGCCGACCCGGTCCCCCACCCCGATGCCGAGTGCGCCCCCGGATCCACCTTCACCGATCACGACGCTGACGATCGGCACCCGGATGGAGAACATCTCCAGGATGTTGTGTGCGATGGCGCCGGCCTGCCCACGCTCCTCGGCACCAATGCCTGGGTAGGCCCCGGGTGTGTTGATCAGGGTCACGATCGGGATACCGAGCTTCTCGGCCAGCTTCATCTTGGCCATCGCTTTGCGATAGCCCTCGGGATGCGCACAACCGAAGTTGCAGGCCAGGCGATCCTTGACCGTCTTGCCCTTGCGGTGCCCCACCAGCATGAAACGCTGGCCCTCCATGGTGGCAAGGCCGGTGACGATGGCCCGATCGTCTCCAAACACCCTATCACCGTGCAACTCGACGAAATCGTCGAGCATCTTTTCGATGTAATCCGAGGTCAGCGGTCGGTTGGCGTGGCGTGCGACATTGACGCGTTCCCAGGGGGTCAGCTTCGAATACACTTCCGTGGTCTGGTTGTGGAGGCGTTCCTCGAGCTTGACCACCTCGCTGCCGAGATCCAGGTGGGTGTTGAGAGCCAGGCTTCGTAGTTCCTGGATCTTTTGCTCGAGAGCTAGCAGTGGACGCTCGAATGCGAGTCCTGCCTGGATGTGCTCAGCGGTCTTGCGGTTGGAATCTGACACGTTGTCGGGAAACCGGGGTTTTCGCGGGTAGGTATCCGTGGATCAGTCTAGTCAACTGCAACCTTGTCTCAAACCTCCCCGTGCTGCATTGTGAATCTCCAAATGGAAGCTTGGCGTGTGGAAGTCGCCGTACGGCCCAACCTCCCAGACCCGGCCGGGAAGGCCGCTGGAGCGGCGTTGCGCGGTGCAGGCCTGGAATTGCAGGGCAAGGTCAGGTCGAAGCGTGGCTACCTCCTGGGGGCCGAATTGGACCGCTCACAGGTCGAACAGTTCGCGCGGGATGTCCTGGTCGACCCGGTGCAGGAGCAGTTCGAAATCCTCGCGCCGGGTGAAGTCGTTCCGCCACACACGCCACGTTTGAGCGTGCTTCCATTGCCCGGCGTGACGGATCCGGTCGCTGGCTCAGTACAGAAAGCCGTCGTCGATTCCGGCTTGCCATCGGTGGCCGCCGGTACCTACCGAGCCTTCGAGTTTGACCCGGCCAACCCTGCCGAGGGTCTGTGGACCACTGCCAACGAGTGCCTGGCCAACCCCGCGATACAGCGTGTTGTCGCAGATCGCGTGCCGCTGCAATTGCCGGGACCGGGTTCGCAACCCGACCTCGATGTGCAGGCGATTCCGCTAGCCGGTCTCGATGGGGACGCACTGGTCAGCGTCAGTGTCGATGGCGGCCTGGCTCTGGATGAAACCGAGATGCGGGCCATCCAGGACCACTTCGCAGCCAGCGGGCGGGCACCGACCAGGATGGAACTCGAGACCCTGGCCCAGACCTGGTCCGAGCACTGCATCCACAAGACCCTTACCGGCAAGATCCGATACGGCGACCAGATCATCGACAACCTGATGAAGACCGCCATCTTCCAGGTCACCAAGACCCTCGATCGCGATTTTTGCGTCAGCGTCTTCAAGGACAACGCTGGTGTCATCACGTTTGACGACGAGGACTGCGTCTGCATCAAGGTCGAAACCCACAACCATCCCAGCGCCATCGAACCGTTCGGCGGCGCCGGCACCGGTGTCGGCGGAGTGATCCGCGATATCATGGGTACCGGTCTGGGCGCAAAACCGGTTGCCAGCACCGATGTATTCTGCTTCGCCCCACCCAACATGCCCAAGGACGAGGTGCCGGCCGGTTGCCTGCCACCTCAGCGCGTCCTGGAGGGCGTCGTGAGTGGCGTCCGCGACTACGGCAATCCAATGGGAATCCCGACCGTCAACGGGGCAGTGCACTTCGACGAGGACTTCGTCGGCAACCCACTGGTCTATGTTGGCAACATCGGCATCATGCCCAAGGACAAGGTCGAGAAGCAGCCCAACCCTGGTGACTCGATCCTGGTCATTGGCGGTCGCACCGGTCGTGATGGCATCCACGGCGCGACCTTTTCGTCGCTCGAACTCCACACCGAGAGCGAGACGGTCAGCAGCGGCGCAGTGCAGATCGGGGATCCGATCACCGAGCGCAAGGCAATGGACGCAGTACTCCGGATCCGCGATGAGAACCTGGTCAGCGCAGTTACCGATTGTGGTGCCGGAGGTTTCTCCTCCGCCGTTGGTGAAATGGCGGAGGGTCTCGGTGCAGAGGTCGAGCTGTCCGACGCGCCCCTCAAATACGAAGGCCTGGCACCCTGGGAGATCTGGATCTCCGAGGCCCAGGAGCGAATGGTGCTGGCCATTCCAGCCGAACACGTCGCGCGCGCCCTGGAGATCTGCGAAGAGGAGGACTCCGAGGCGGTCACCATCGGCACCTTCAATGACACCGGGCGACTGGTCATCAGGTACCAGGGCACTGTGCACGCCGACCTCGACCTGGCCTTCATGCATGACGGAATCCCGGCCTGGGAACGGCAGGCGACCTACACCCCGGCGCAGCTTGCCGACCCGGAACTGGCGGCCGAAACCGATTGCCGCCAGGCCTTGTTGGCGGTCCTGTCCGACTTCAATGTCGCCAGCAAGGAGTGGATTATCCGCCAGTACGACCACGAGGTGCAGGCGAATAGTGCTGGCAAGCCACTGGTCGGCGTATGCGAGGATGGTCCCGCGGATGCCGCGGTTCTGGCACCCAAGCTCGGTTCGAACCGCGGCGTCGTACTCAGCAATGGGCTGATCCCGCGCTACTCGAAGATTGACCCGGCCGCGATGGCAGAATGTGCACTCGATGAGGCGATGCGCAATCTCGTCGCCGCTGGTGGCGATCCCGAGTACACGGCGATCCTCGACAATTATTGCTGGGGCAACTGCCGCAAACCCGAACAACTCGGTGGCTTGGTACACGCCTCCTTCGCGCTGCGAGACCTCGCACTCGCGTACCACACGCCTTTCGTCTCCGGCAAGGATTCGCTCAACAACGAATTCAATGTCGGCGACCGGACCATCGCCATTCCGGGGTGTATCCTGGTAAGCGCGATGTCGGTCATCCCCGATGTTCGTCGCACGATGACAACGGACCTCAAACGGGCAGGTAACCAACTGGTGCTGGTCGGCAGGACCCGGCGTGAACTCGGCGGGTCGGTCTACTGGAAGACCCGCGGCGAACTCGGCGCCTGTGTCCCCCGGGTTGATGCAAGCTACGGCAAGAGCATTCTCGACGGCGTCTACCGCGCGATTCAAAGCAAGTCGGTGACCGCAGCGCATGATCTGAGCGAAGGTGGTCTCGGCGTCACGGTGGCAGAAATGTGTATTGGCGGACGGCTCGGGGCTGACATCGATCTCGACGCGGTGATCACCGATGGGGTCCAACGGGCGGAGGAAATCCTGTTCAGCGAGAGTCAATCGCGGTTCCTGCTCGAAGTGCCCGCCGATCGGATGGCCGATCTGGAGGTCAACCTCCACGGACTCGACTTCTCGACCATCGGGTCTGTCACCGAGGTGGACCGTCTCTGCGTCAGCCAGGGTGGCGCGACAGTCCTGTCCGCCGAGGTCGATGATCTGGTGCACGCTTTCAAGCACCCACTGGACCTCGACGGTACGATGACCCAGCAGGGGGACCGCTAGATGGCTGCGCCGAAGGTTCTCGTACTCCGCGCCCCTGGGATCAACTGCGAGCGGGAGACCCACCATGCATTCGGACTGGCCGGCGGGGCACCAGAATACGTGCACGTCAAAAAGCTCCTGCAGGACCCCGACCTGCTGGATCAGTTCAAGATATTCATGGTCCCTGGTGGCTTTGCCTACGGGGATGACATCGCATCCGGCCGCGTGCTTGCCAATGAGATCCGCCGCAAGATGGGCGCTCGCATGACGGCGTTCGTCGATCGGGGCGGCCTGGCCCTTGGGATCTGCAATGGCTTTCAGGCCCTGGTCAAACTCGGACTGCTACCCCGACTCGGCGGCGGTGACCTCGAACAGCAGGTCACGGTCTGCCACAACCTCAGCAACCACTACGAGTGCCGGTGGGTCACCCTCAAGAGCCAACCCAACCGCTGCTGCTTCCTCGATGATGACCTGACCCTGCGCTTTCCAGCGGCCCACGCCGAAGGCTACCTGCTGACCAAAGACGCCGACCAGCTACGGATTCTCGACCAGGAGGGTTACGTGGCGTTGAGCTACGTGGATGAGAACGGCCAGAAGACCACGGAATACCCGGTCAATCCAAATGGATCGCCGGCCGGCTGTGCAGGGCTCACTGACGTCACCGGCCGAGTACTCGGCTTGATGCCGCACCCTGATCGGGCCTACCTGCCACACAACATGCCGGGCTGGAGTCGCGACGGACTCGCCCCCAAGGGCGACGGGATGGTGATCTTCGAAGCCATGGTGAAGGCCGCACGCGCCGAGTCCTGACCGCCGGATTGCGCCGGTCTGGTGGGATAGATCATGGCCGCGGTCGATTGCGCTGGAAGAACAGGTAGCCAGGCGCGTTGTTCCATGCATTGGCCGGGTCGCCGGTGCTGCCGATGTCGGTCCACTCGACACGCTGCAGGATTGCGTTCCAGGACGACGGTACGCGAACATCCGAGAGCAGCGGAGTCCATTCTTCCATCAGGCGCAAGCCTGCCTGCGCCATGAGATCCGTATAAAAATCGCGATCCTGCAAGCTCAACCGACCTTTGGTGATTGGGTTACGGCCCACTGAGAGAGCGACCTGCTGCACACCGAGCCGCTGCAACTCCGTCGGGACCTGGGACAGCTCGTCCAGCGAAGCGTTTTCGATCGAATCAAAGGCGACCACGGTCCTGATCGCGTCTTCCGCTGAATACGGGAAGGCGTCGAAGCGACCGCTGCGAAGGTGCGAAGACAGCGTGGGACTGGCCAATCTGTTCAGGTCAGTACATCCGTCGAAGCCCAAGCAATCCGTACCCAGGCGACGAAATTCTTCCACCGTGGTACCGACTCCGCAGCCGGCATCGACGACACGCCCCAGGGCTCCGAACACGGCCTGGATGAGCGTGTGACGGAACTGGGCAAGGGTCCGAACCAGCGGCTCGGGTCGGTCACTGTCGACGATCCTACGAGCACGAAAATCGCGTATGACAGCTTGTTCCGCGTCCGTCAGCTTGCGATTCCGCAAGGCTCGCCATGGGATCCGCTGGTCTGTTGCACCATGACCGCGGCACCCGTCAACCCAAGAGTCGATCCTCAATTCCTCTCCTTCTCTCACCGAGAGATTATCGATCTATCCGGGGCGCAGCTTTACGGGATCCGGCAGTACTTCGCGCAAGCGAGCAAGAGAGCTCACAAGTAATGCATCAAGGTGCGCTTGGGTAGCCATGCAAAATTCCCGACACGGTGATGGTTCGTACATCCCTTGCGCTGCAATCCGCCATCGACAAAACAAACCGGCGCAGGTTGCCAGTGGCGCATCCAGCGATGGATCCCAAAAGTTTTTTTCGGGCGACAATGGCCGCTATGCGTACTGGTGTTACCGCTGCGTGACGATAGACCCCAAGATCAGCACCTGGGCCGTTTGACGGTCCCAAAGCGCGTCTGGACTCACTTGACAGCTCACGCCGGTCCGGAAGAATTTGATCGTGCCGCCGAATTCGGTACGAACTACTCCATATGGTCATGTTGCGCGCCTTCGCCATCCTCTGTGTGCCGGGACTGCTGACATTCATGTTCGCGCCGTCCTGCCAAGCTCCAAGTAGCCGCGTCGGTGATCCGGGGCCGCGCGACCTGGCGATGTTGCCGGCCAGGCAGTCCCACCTTGCCGAAGTCATGACCAGCGCGTTCTGCGCCAAGTGCCACCCTGCAATGTATGCGGAGCACCAACAGAACACCCATGGTCGTGCGTTCACGGACCATGAGCCCAGGCTTGCCACTGGTCGGTTTGCCCACAGCGACTGCATCAACTGCCATACCCCCCGCCCGATTTTCGAGACTGGTGTCGGCATGAATCCCATGCGCCGCTACCACAACCTCGAGGACGGAAATTCCTGCATGACCTGCCACTGGCGACCCGAGGTCGACTACAGCAGGTTCGAAGGTGGCTCGGAGTGCAAGACTGCGTTCCATCCGGACGTCGGAACCGTCAACGCCTGCGCATCTTGCCACCGCAACCACGGTACTCCCTACCAGTGGGAGCGGTCGAAGTATGCGAAGCGCGGGACGCAGACCTGCATGACCTGCCACATGCGGAAGCTGCGCCGCCCAGTCGCTATTGGTGAAAAACCACGCCTGGTGCGCTCGCATGTATTCCCCGGTTCGAGAAGCGAGTCCCAGCTACGCCGGGCCTACGACTATGAAACCCGAATCGAAGGCAACGAGTTGGTGGTGAAGATCACCAACAGCGGTGCCGGTCACAATTTTCCAACTGAGTTGAAGCAGCGTTCGCTCGAATCGTTGGTCATCATCAAGGACAAGGCTGGTGTAGAGCTCTACCGCTCCCGAATGATCTTCCGGGATCCCTACAAGCGAACCTACGGCCTTCACCTGCCGGTCAACACCCAGATCCCACCCGGCGAGCACCGGGAGCACTGGGTACCGATTCGGGTAGCGGACGGGACCGCCCAGACCGAGTTGCACTTCAAGCTCTACTATCCCATCGAGGACAACCATCCCGACTTGACCCGGCAACTCGAGTTGCGACAGATTCCATTCGATGGACTGACGCCATCGAACAAGGAAGTCCAGACCACCCCGGAACCCAAGGTTGTCAAACCCGTGGGCACCACAGTCGAAAACGCCAGCGCAGCCCAACTCGTGGACTTCCTCCGCCCCCCGATTGGCAAGACCGAGGTCGATGTTCCACAGGGGTCGAGCCCGGCCGACATCAAGGCCTTGATCGACCTGTTCATGTTCCCTGTCCCGCAAGCCCAAAAAGACGCCCGGCGACAACTCCTGGCAATCGGCAAGCCGGCGATCCCGGCGCTGATAGAAGCGCTGGGTTCATGGGACAACAAGACCTGGAAGAACGCGTCTGCAGTGCTCTTTGAGATGGGAGACTCCGCGCGTCCGGCACTTCGCGCCGCCGCCAAGGGCGATTCCCTCTATGCCCGCATCCTGGCCCGCGGCCTGCTGGCAGATCTCGGTCGCGGCGTGGATTTTGGCACTAATCTCCTTAGCCAGGCCCTGCTGCCTGGCTTGGAGATGCCTGCCATACTCGACCGGACCTCAGCAGCCGATGCACTCGGAAGGCTGGAGATTCAAGCAGCCGTGACCGGACTCCGGAAGCAACTCACGGACCCGGCACCTGACGCGGTCCGCTCCGCGGCGCTGGCCCTGGCCAAGCTCGGTGACGTGGCTTCTGTGTCTGCGGTCCGTATTGCATTGGCCAACGCGGACTACGTGGAAACGCGCCGCGACCTCGCAAAGGCCCTGGCGATGCTCGGATGCGCAGACGGAATCCCGTTGCTTATCGAAGGACTCGACCATCGAGATGATCTCATCCGAGAGCATTTCTTCGAAGCACTCTTTGCGGTGACCGGAGTGCACGAGGGCTACGACCCCCTTGCACCTAGACCACAACGGCTGGAAGCCATCGCACGTATCTCTGCATACTGGACGCGATATGGTTCGCCCGAAAAACTGCGCAAGCCCTGGCCACCGAGCAAGAAGGCCCACAAGCGCGCGTGGCGCCTGGTACAGAAGCTCGCCGACAAACCCGACGCAACAGATCGAGACCTCGCGACGCTCAAAGAACTGATTGCGATGGGAGATGAGGCCATCCCCGCGATGGTTCTTGGATTGAAGTATCCCGCTGGGTTCTATGCCAAGCGGTACTACCTGCTCGATGGGCTTGGCGCTCTCGGACGTAAACGTGCTGCGCCGTTTGTGGCCGCCGCGCTGCGTGACCCGGTGGTCCTGGTAGCGTCGAGGGCATGCATGGCGCTCGAACGCATCAAAGACCCCGACACCCTGCCGACCATGCTCTACTACCACAGCAACCTGCTGTCACAACAAGCCGCCGGAACGCTGCCGGAGAACGCCGGCGATCCCGATGTGTTGATCGCCCAGTCGGCCCGGACACGCTTGGCGCTGGGTGACAAATCCGTCAAGTCGGAGTTGATCAACTACCTTCTGTCGGAGAATCGAGACGCACGCGAGATCGCTCATGGAGCACTCGTCAACGCGTTCGGGGCCAGCTTCGGATTCGATCCGGATGGTACGCCAGCCTCGCGACGGGCTGCAGCGCGCAAGTGGTTGAGTCACCACTAGACGCAACTAGGACTACAGTTCTTACAGTGCTCCAACCGCTAGACCGCGAGATTGCAGCTATCGATAATCACGGGATTTGATCCCGTAGCGCTGCATCAACTTCTGAAACGCTGATCGCGTCATGCCGGCTGCGTCCGCGGAGTGCGTGACGTTGCCCTTGTTCTTTTCGAGAAGTTCGACGAGGTAGGAACTTTCCATCGCTGCAACACGACGTGTCTTCATTTCCTTGAAGGTCTCCTCCGACACGTCAGTCCGCGATGTGACCCTTACCGCGCTGCCTCGCCCCGCAATATCATCGGTCAAGTCTTCCATCTCGATCAACCGGCCTTTGCCGAGCGCGCACGCCCGTTCGATCGCGTTAGAGAGTTGCCGAACGTTGCCGGGCCAGCGGAAAGCGGCGAGTGCTTCCTGCGCGTCGCCTGCAATTCCTTCGATCCGGCAGGTCGGATTCTTGGCTACAAAGTTGGCGCGGAAAATCTCCGACAGAATACCGACGTCCCCGACACGATCCCGTAGTGGTGGGACTACCACACGCACAACATCCAAGCGATAGAACAAGTCCTCGCGGAATCTTCCGGTGCTCACTGCGGCTTCCAGATCACGGTTGGTGGCACACACCAGGCGCACATCGACGTCCTGAACCTTGCTACCCCCGACTGGGCGCACTTGTCGTTCTTGCAAAGCCCGCAACAACTTGGCCTGGAAGGCCAGCGGAAGCTCCCCAACCTCGTCGAGAAACAAGGTGCCACCATCCGCCACTTGAAACAGGCCTATCTTGTCCCGAGTTGCCCCGGTAAATGCGCCCTTGACATGCCCGAACAACTCGCTCTCGACCAGGTTTTCAGGAATGGTCGTGCAGTCCACGGGTATGAACGGCCTGCCTGCCCGATCACTCTCATCGTGAAGGTAGTGGGCTAGCAACTCTTTGCCGGTACCACTTTCTCCGAGCACCAACACCGTGGTGTCCGTGCGGGCGGCCCGGCGCACTTCATCGACCACGTCCGCAAACTGAGTCGACTGGTAGGTCATCTTGCGGGCGGCCCCTTCGCGCAGGCGCTCCTGCAGCGCCTCATTGCCGGCCTTGACCCGCCGATGGGCCAGGGCTTTGCCGACCCGTTCCATCAAGACAGCCTCATCGAAGGGCTTCGGGACGTAGTCGAAGGCTCCCCGTTTGATCGCATCCACCGCGGTCTTGATCCCTGGATAACCAGTGATCAACAGCACCTCGATGTCCGGATCTCTCGACTTGACTGCGTCGAGCAAGGACAGACCGCTCATCCGCGGCATCTTCAGGTCAGTGATCACCAGGTCGAAGCGGTGCCGATCCAAATGCTCAAGCGCCTCGTCTGCCGAATCGGCAAGCTTTACCTTGAAGCCTGCTCGACGCAGGAAGTAACCGCAAGACTCCGCCATGTCGCGCTCGTCATCGACGACGAGAACCGACTCCTGGGTCACGCGTCACTCCTACAGTTCTTGCACTTACCAAACAGCTTCAGGCTGTGGCTCTCGATCTCGAAGTCAGACTCAATCGCGGCGAGTTTCTGACGCTCCTCAAGAGCTGCGTCGTGGAATTCAATGATCTTGCCGCATGCCGTGCAAATCATGTGGTCGTGGTGTTCGTGACCAAGGGTGTGCTCGAACTTGCGCCCACCGTCACCAGTATCCAAGCCCTCGACGAATCCTGCATTCTCCAACATGCCTAGAGTACGGTAGACGGTCGCTCGCGACACACCTTGATCGCGCAGCAGGCACAGCTCCAGGAGTTGGTCGGCGGTGAAGTGAGAGTGGTTGCTCAATGCCTCACTGGCAATCAGCCTACGTTGCGAGGTCCAGCGGTAACCGCGTTCTCGCATCTTCTGCTCGACGATGTCGAGCTCCTGCTCCACTGCAACTGGGCAGGCGCGTGGTTGATCAGGGTCGTTTACCATGGCTAAGTCAGAGAACCCCCAAGATACCCATCCTCCGCCCGGCTACCACACCACCTTGGAGCTTGTTTCGGGTGTCAGCCAGACAACCAGCGCACCCACCGGCTCACCCGATGCTTACCGCATAGGGATGTCAGACCGACAGTGCTTGCCCCTGAATTCAATCTTGGCCATGTTCTCATAGGCTTTGCGCCGGGCTTCCTCCACGCCATCGCCCAAGGCACAAACCGCCAGGACGCGGCCACCACTGGTGGACAATTCGCCGCTGCCGATGGTGGTGCCAGCATGGAAAACCTGCAGATCCGGAGCGGACTCGATCGTCTCGAGGCCGTGGATCGGCATCCCCTTGTCATATTCACCCGGGTATCCCCCACTGCAAGCAACCACGCATACCGCTGTACGGGTATCCCACTCCGGAGCCTCGAGCTGGTCGAGGGTCCCATCGATCGTGTGAAGCATCAGGGGCACGATATCGGACTTCAGGCGCATCAACAGCGGTTGGGTCTCGGGATCCCCGAGGCGGCAGTTGAATTCGAGAACTCGCGGACCGGAAGCAGTCAACATCAGACCTGCGTACAGGAACCCCCGGTATTCGATCTCCTCCCGGTTCATGCCGTGCACCGCCGGAATCAGCACCTGGTTCTCGATCTGGTGCCGGATTCGGTTACCGAGCGAGGCAACCGGACTGACAGCGCCCATCCCACCAGTGTTGGGACCGTTATTACCATCGAGCACCGGCTTGTGATCCCGAGCCGGCTCGAAGGGAATGATCGTGTGCCCATCGGTCAGCATCATTACCGACAACTCGGTGCCCTCCAGGAATTCCTCGAAGACAATCTGATGTCCAGCGTCGCCGAACAACTCGGGATTACTACAAGTACGCAGCGCGCTGTGCGCTTCATCACGATCCTGCGCGATGATCACACCCTTGCCAGCCGCCAGGCCGGACGCCTTGACGACGATCGCGCTGTCCGGACGATTCTCCAGGAATGCCTTCGCGTGAGCGGGGTTGTCGTAGACCCAGTAGCTTGGCGATGGAATGCGGTTGCGTTTGCAGAAGTCACGCGCAAAGGCTTTGCTACCCTCGATGTTGGCTCCAGCCTTGGACGGTCCGAACGCCTTCAGATCCTCGCCCCGGAAAGCGTCCACGATTCCATCGCACAGTGGATCTTCAGGGCCGATCACAGTCAGCCCGATCTGTTCAGCCTTTGCGAAGGCAATCAAGCCAGCCGTGTCTGAAACGGAGAGGTCCACGTTGGTAGCAACCTCAGCAGTACCGGCATTCCCCGGCGCGCAATAGACCTCGTCGACCAGGGGCGACTGCCTGATCTTCCAACACAGAGCGTGCTCGCGGCCACCGCCGCCGACTACCAATACCTTCATAGACCAACGACGATCGGCGCTAGCCCCGGTCAAATCAAGCCACCAGAGTGGGTTTGCTCAGCCTTGTTCCGCCAGCGGGTCCGGAAACAGTCGTTCTAGTTCCGTCAGCAGTTCGTCCGGCAGGATCACATCAGCCGCCGTCGCGTTTTCGGTCAATTGGGATTCCTGACTGGCTCCGATGATGACGCTGTTGACGTTGTCTTGCCGCAGGCACCATGCCAGCGCCACCACACAAGCGGATAGCCCAAAATCCCCCGCCAATCCAAGCAGTTCCTCCGCCTGCTCAAGGTGCCGGCTCGTCAGATAGGGCCCGAGGAATTGGTTCACCTTGGGATTTGCAGCCCTGCTGCCCTCAGCGGGATCCTCTCCGACAGCGTATTTGCCGGTCAACACACCCTGGGCCAAGGGTGAGAATACGATCTGACCGACTCCGAGCCGCTGACATGCCGGGATGACTTGAGCCTCGATCTGACGGTCGTACAGGTTGTACTTCGGTTGGTTGGAGATCGGTGGATGCAGGGCGTGCGCCCGTGCAAATTGGACGACCTCCGCGATCTGGTCGGCGGACCACATGCTGACGCCCCAGTAGAGGGTCTTGCCCTGGCGGATCAGATCATCCATCGCCATCACTGTCTCACTGAGCGGAGTCAAGGGGTCCGGTCGGTGGCATTGGTACAGATCCAGATAGTCTGTATCGAGACGACCCAGGGACTGCTCGATACTCTCGAAGATGTGCTTGCGTGAGAGTCCCCGGTCGTTGACGTCCTCACTCATCGGGAAGTAGCACTTGCTGGCGATCACCAGATGCTCCCGACGTCTGCCCTGTATGGACCGCGCGAGGGCTTTCTCAGCTTCGCCACGATTGTACACGTCCGCGGTGTCCAGAAGATTGATCCCCAGATCGATGGCGCACCCGACCAGGGAATCGGCGGCCGGTTGCTCCATCGCATTCCCGATTGTCAACCACGAACCGAGGCTCACATTGCTCACCATCAGTCCCGAGTGTCCCAGGTTCGAATACTGCATGCCTGCATTCAACGCTGATCCGCGCGCCGAGTCCAACACTCAGCGGGAAGACCAGCGAGATCCCTACGCCTCACTCGAACGTCGCAGAGCGCGCTTGCAATCTGATCCCCCCACTCTGCGTACGGATCGTGACACTGCCCAAGCCACTGCCGAGGGTTCCACCGATGCTGCGACGCTGGATGCTGAACCTCCGTAGCGGAAGATCACAGTCCAGGACACCACTCGCTGTGGCGCAACTGACCCTGGCGGACACACGACGATCCAGGACGAGACTCACCGATCCGGCCGAAGTCACAATATCGCAGGCCAATTTCTTGCGACCACCACCGCTAGACAATCGGGCGCCGACGCGTCCGGTCCTGGTGCGGATTCGTGTCCATGCAAGCGCGCCTTGCACCTCGATTGAGCCACTGCGACTGGTCGCCGTGCAGCGACCTCTCGCCCCACGGATCCGGATGTCGCCATAATGTGTTTCCACCACTGTGTCGAGATCGCGCGGGTAGACCACACGAAACGACACCGACGACCGCCAATCCCGTTCGGATCCTACCAGCCA
>JAYZDB010000333.1:0-8916 GCA_036338025.1 Planctomycetota bacterium | reverse complement strand
CTGAGCACCATCGCAGCACGGGGCGATGTTGGTGTGGCAATGGCGGCACTGACCGTGGCCATGCACCCAGACAACTTCCAGCGGCTGTCCACAAAACTCACATCGTCTATCTGGCGTAGTCACGGCACGATCAGTCTAGGGGCATCGCCAGTCTTCGAAAACCAGGAGCCGGCGAGGCCTGGGCAGATTCCCCGAGCCATTCGTGATGGCCAGGCCTACGGGCTCCCAGGGCGTGGGTCAGCGCAGCTTCTTGCGACCCTCACGCAGCCACCACGCTTCGGCTTCGCGGATCACCGCTTCGGATTCCTTCAGTGAGCGGTAGGGCGAGTAGGACAGAAAGCGACCGGTAATTCTCGGCAATGCCTTCGCCACCACCTTTCGACGCACCAGGATCGGACTGCGCATCGCGAGAATCAGATCCGGGACCGCGTGGTAGCCGCGCGCCACTTCGCGGGCAACGGTCGCCGCCACCGCCGCATCGCCAGACTGCGCAGGCAAGTCGCGGGTCAAGGCCCCGTCCGGCGTGGTCGGTCCAGTCAGGGTCTTCTGAAACCGTCGACGCAAGAACAACACGGCAAAGGAGGTGTTGATGACATCTCCCTTCACGGGGCCCTTCGACCGGGGCCTTCCCGATACCTGCAGTCCCCAACTACCGCCGGGGATCTGGTGCTTGAGGAGCATCTTCGCGCCCGCTGCATACCAATCCACCTCGCCGATCTTCTCCTTGTCCGAGAGGATGGCGGCCCGCTCGATACCGTAGTGGTAGTAGAAGTTGCGCATGGAGTCGGGGCCAGCGCCAATCGTCCGGCGGTTCTTGTCGACGTACTCCCACGCCTGACGCAAGGCCCCGGGAATCCGCTGGCGAGTCTTGCTGATGTGGTTGAGGTGCTGATAGCAGATCTGCAACACCGCGATCCCCGCCACAGTCATTGAGGGGGTCGGATCCTTGCCGCCCGGCCGATACCCGAAACCGCTCCGGTACTGGCGCATTCCGAGCGTCCCGCGTGCCAGGGCAACCCACCGGCGACTCGGAATTTTTACTCCGAGGCTAACCGCCGCTCGCAGGCCGAGAGCCGCGTACTGGGTGTTGCTCAGGTCCCACTTCTTCGCATCACCGGCTCGGTGGTAGGTGAAGCCGCCATCCGCCTGATGCAGCAACAGCTCCGTGGTGTCTGCCTTGGCGGCTTGCAATCGCGCCGGGTATTCCCGGACCTGCGCCATCACCATCAAGCGAAGACTGAGTTCGTAGGTCTGGTCGAGCTTGGAGCGCGCCAGGCGCGCAATGGACTCCGCAAACACCTTGTCGTCCAGGGTGAAGCCATGGTGGGCCATCGCCAGACAGACCAGCGCCAACTGCCCTTGTTGCGCCTGCTTCGCCTGGGCTTCGAGCACAGGCCGCGCCTTGTCCAGGGCCCGATCGACTTGCACACGTAGCGAATCCTGACCGACCACTGTATGCAGTGTCGGAAGTACGCCGAGCAGGATCATGCCCATGAATCGTGGCAGGGCCTTGGCCATCCGAGCGATCATACCCGCGAAAGCGACACTTGCCGCGATGTCCATGGGGTAGCAAGGAGACCGTCGGTAACACCCCCACGATGCAGGAGTCGACCCGTGACGAGTTGAGTACGCTGGTCTCAGGGCTCGAAAACGCCCAGGCCCGGAGGGTGCTACCAGCGAACCCCCAGCGAGAACATCAGCCCCTCTTGGATGAACTCGGATTCGTTCAGGGTCAGTAAAGATCCCCCAACAAGCTCCTCATCACTCTCAGCAAACTTCCGCCGACTGTGGACATAAGCGGCCTGGGCATGGAACCGTGCCAGGGAAAAGCGCACACCGAAACTGTATCCAGTTCCATGAACACCAGTCTCGAAATCGTCAGCACCTCCACCCCAGTCGTATTCGGCCGTTGTCATTCCGCTGTACACATGCCCACTCGCAAAAACGCTGAGAGCGAGATCGTCTGTTCGGATCAAGTCAAATTCCGGCTCTGCCTCGACCCGTAGGATCAAGGAGTAGTAATCGATGGAGTCGGGCGCCGTGCCACTGGTCTCCTGCTGCAACACGTGAATGCAGGGGCCAAAACGCACCGGAGCCCGGAACCTACCCGACGCGGGTCGAACCAGCAGGTAAGGAAACACCTCGACCGACGCCGTATCCGAATCAGTGATGCCTGCAGTGTTGGTGTGCAAGCTGTCATTAACGGAGATGGTCTCGACAGACACGCCTGCCCCGGTGATCTCACGCAGGCGCTCAAACTCAAAACGGGCCACTCGCGCCAAGACCTCGTCATCGAGCGTCATGCCACCCAGGTTGTCGTACTCACGGTGCTTGAAGTCGAGTTCTCCCACCGACAGCTTCACGAGGTCTTTCGGATGCCGGGCACGCCAGGAACGCGAGCGGCCGTTGAAGCCGGACTCCTGCGCCCGGCCGTCCCAATCAACAAAAGCGACCTCACGGCCGCGACCGAGACCGAGACCAAAGCGTTCCTCACTGCGGAGGCCCAGGTTCTCGATAGCGCCCCAGGGCTTCAGCCCCGGCGCGACCTTTGTCTCGGTTCTGCCAGACTCGGGGCCTTGGACTGCCGTCACCGGATGAAAAGAACACGCGTGCAACAGCAGGAACACACAAGGTAGGCCGACAAGACGGGGTACACGAGACGGTACTATCAAGAGAATCCTCAGTGGTTGGAGATCCAACGACAGTATAGACCAGCCACGACGACCTCAGGTCATGAGTGCAGTTCTCAACCCGAGAGTTCCCGCGTTCAGGGTTTCGGTCCATGGAATAGCTGCAATCGCTCCACCCGCACTACATTCCAACAAACCGACCTCTGATCGTGGGCACGTCAACGACATGATCTGAACTCCCAATGAACCTGCGCCAACTATCCAGAACCTGGGATGAACTCGGACAGCGGGACCCTCTGTGGGCAATCCTCAGTCACGATGACAAACGCGACAATCGCTGGGACCTTCACGAATTCTTGCAAACCGGCCGTACGGAGATCGAGGAAGCCCTTGCGTGCGTCACAAGGTTCCAACCCGACCTACCTCGACGGAACGCCCTCGATTTCGGCTGCGGCGTCGGGCGGCTGTCCCAGGCGCTCGCCGAGCACTTCGAGAAGGTCGATGGCATCGACATTGCGGAGTCCATGATCGGCCAGGCCCGCACGATCAACAGGCACGGTGCAGCTTGCAGCTACCACCACAACACAGCCCCCGACCTGCGGATGTTCCCGGCCCAAAGCTTCGACTTCCTCTACTCCAACCTCACCTTGCAGCACATGCCGCCGGAATTGGGGCACAGCTACATCCGCGAGCTCTGTCGCCTGCTGCGGACCGGCGGGGCACTGGTTTTTGAGATACCGATCCGCCCCAGGCGCGACCGGTCACGCCTCGGTGTACTGCTGTCCAAAGTAATCCGCTCGGCCCAACTACTCTGGCTCCGGAGCGTACGCGGTCAGCCGGTAATGGACATGTTCGGGACACCCCCCGAACGCGTCCGGAAGCTGGTCGTAGAAAGCAGTTGCCGACTGGTGGACATCAGCGAGTCCGGCTCGGCCGGACCCGACTGGGTCTGTCAGCGATACTGTGTAGTCCGCTGAATCAGCCACCAAGGTTGCACAAGACCGGCGTCTGGGGGAATCTCTGCAGTGAGCAACATCTGTCCCCGGATTCTGCATTGGATGACCTCTCAGCACTCAAGATAGACCGCAACCCGGCCCCAAAACGACCTGGTTCACGACGAGCCACAAACCCCTGGTTTGTGCGGACAGTCGGACTGATCGTGCTTGCCGGGGTTGCCTGGGTCTTCTACCGCCCCGTCCTGGACTTCCTCGACCGATTTCGCCTCCCGCACGTTCGCGTCACCAGGGTGGTAGAGAGCCACCCGGCTTTGGTCGGAGCGGTGTCAGGCACCGCCGCCAACGGCTACATCGTAGCTGCCAGGCGAGCCGCACTATCTGCCGACACGCCAGGTCGCATCGTCGAACTCCATGTCACGGAAGGGTCGGTCGTCAAGAAAGGTGATGTTGTCGCACGACTGTTCTACGCAGAGGTTGCGGCTAATTTCGAAAGGACCAAGGCCAACACGGTCGCTGCCAAGGCTGATGTCGCCCGCGCGACAGCAGCAGTACAAGCCTCGAGGGCCGATGAACAAAGAAGACTGAAGGGCGAACAGATCGCCCGGGCGCAAACCGATGAGGCGCACGCCAACCTTCGCCTGGCGCAGGCGCGGTTCGGCCGAACCCAGGATCTCTTCAACCGCAAGATTGCATCCCAAGACGATGTCGACGCCAGCCAGGCCGAACTCGACGCAGCAAAAGCACGGCTAGCAACCGCCGAAGCTCGAAAGCAAGCCGCGGTCGCTGAAAGCCGTGACGGCAAACACAAGGTGTCGGTATCGGAAGCCAACGTGAAAGTCGCCGAGGCTCAGCACGCGGTCGCTATTTCGGTTGAGAAACAAGCCAAGGCAACCCTCGACAAGACCTACGTCCGCGCACCATTCAACGGCATCGTCGTGCTCAAGGATGCAGAAGTCGGCGAGGTAGTGTCACCAACCTCACTGGGCGGCAACAGCGCGCGTGGTTCGGTTTGCACGATGGTCGATTTCGCATCGCTCGAGGTGCAAGCGGATGTTCCGGAAACGAGTATCGCCTCGGTCAAGCTCGGAGCCGCAGCCAACATCTATCTCGACGCCTACCCAGGACGCACCTACCCCGGCCGCGTCTCGAGAATCTGGCCAACCGCCAGCCGGCAAAAAGCCAGCATCGAAGTTCGCGTCGTATTCGAAAAACGTGATAAGGATCTCCGTCCCGACATGGGCGTCCGCGTCGTGTTCCTCTCGGATGGCAAGGCAGCAACCGACGCCGTAGGTACTGCGCAGATTCTCATCCCTGAGGACACCTTGGTCGAAATCCAGGGCCAAACCGGGGTGTTCGTATTGGAGCGCAATACGGTCCGGTTCCAGACCGTCGAGATTGGCAAGCGCAAGGCGGGCAAGGTCGAGGTAATCTCGGGGCTCAAAATCGATCAGCAGATCGTCACCAAACCGTCGAGTGACCTCGACGACGGAAGTCGCGTCTACCTGTTCGACACCAAGTAAGAGAATACCCTTCTCAATCCCGGTTCACGTCTGTGTGAATTCATGCCACACCTCATCGATCTCAAGAACGTCAGCCGGACTTACCAACGTGGAGGTGAGTCCCTGGAGGTGCTCCAACAACTCGATCTCGAGATGGAAGGCGGCAGCTTCTACGCGCTGATGGGACCATCTGGATCGGGGAAGACCACGCTACTCAACCTGATAGGCGGGCTCGACCAACCTGACTCCGGGCAGGTCGTGGTCGACGGCGAGGACCTCGCCACCATGACCAGTAAGGAACTCGCCCAGTGGCGGGCCGACAAGGTCGGATTCGTTTTCCAGGGCTTCAACCTGCTACCGGTTCTGACAGCTCTCGAGAACGTCGCACTGCCTCTGCAACTCACCCCACTGAGCAAGACGCAGCGGCGTGACCAGGCCCGGCATGCGTTGGATCTGGTGGGTCTCGGGGATCGCGAAAACCACCGCCCCCGCGAACTCTCCGGTGGCCAGGAGCAGCGGGTCGCCATCGCCCGGGCTATCGCCATGGATCCGACCGTGGTCCTCGCTGACGAGCCGACCGGCGACCTCGATCGCGGCTCCGCCGAGCAAGTGCTGGTCCTCCTGGAGCGGCTCAACAAGGAGATGGGCAAAACCATCCTGATGGTCACCCACGACCCGCTGGCTGCGGAACACGCCCGAGAAATCGTCCACCTCGACAAGGGCCGGCTCGGACGAAGGGACGCCAACGGCAATGTTCCGGTGGGCGGAAACGCTGGGGAAGACGCTCCCTCATGACCCTCAAGATCGTGTTGCGCAACCTGCTCGCGCATCCGCTGCGGAACTTCCTCACCTCCGGCGCAGTGTTCTTCGCCGTATTCCTCCTCAGCTTCCTACAAGCGGTCGTGTCAACCTTGGATGCGGGCGTACGCTCAGCTTCCACCCAACGTCTATGGGTGCAGTCGGCGGTGAGCCTGTTCGTAGACCTGCCTCTGGCCTACGAGAGCAAGATCGCAACCGTCGAGGGCGTCGAGTGGGCGTGCAAGTGGCAGTGGTTCGGCGGCATCTACAAGGAGGAGTCGAATTTCTTCGCCCAATTCGGGGTGGATCCGGAGACGTTTCGAAAGAGCTACCCCGAGATCATCGTAGATGACGAACACTACAAGAACTTTGAGGGCAACCGGACAGGCTGCCTGGTCGGCAAGGACATTGCACTCAAGTACGGATTCCGCGTCGGTGATACGGTTCCGATCATAGGTCGTATCTTCCCGCGCCCAGACGGGTCGCCATGGGAGTTCAAGGTCGAGGGAATCTACGAGTCCAAGACAGCCGTTGTTGATCAGGGCACCTTGTATTTTCACTTCGACTACCTCAAGGAGGCGATCGAGTCCGGCGATACAGATGGCGAAATCGGTGTGGGAGTCTATCTCGCAAAGGTCCGCGACGGTGCCGACCCCGGGCAGGTCCAATCCGCGATCAACGCCATGTTCGAAAACGGACCCCAGAGGGTCAACGCAACCACTGAGGCCGAGTTTGGACGTCAATTCGTGTCCATGCTCGGGAACATCCCGCTCCTCTTGCGCTCGATCGGTGGCGCAGTGCTGGTCGCGATCTTCTTCGCCGTTCTCAACACCATGCTCACGATCGGCCAGGAACGGACACGCGACGTCGGAATCATGAAGGCGATAGGATTTCAGGACGGCGCTGTGTTTCGGTTGATGATCATCGAGTCCCTGGTCCTGAGTCTGTCGGGTGGTCTGGTGGCACTGGGCGTCGCCAAATTGCTCGAACCCGGGATGCGCATGGCTTTGACCCAGCAATTTCCCGGCTTCGCAATGTCCACGAATACCCTGCTGGTCGGACTGGCGATCGCGGCTGGTATCGGAGTCCTCGCGGGACTCTTACCGGGCATGCGCATCCGGAATCTGACGCCGCTGCAAGGCCTTCGAGGGCAAGACTGATCATGGCGCTCGTCCCCCTCAACTACACCGTTCGAAGCCTGTTCACTCGTCGTAGCACGACCATTCTCACCATCTGCAGTATGGGCGCGACAGTCGCAGTGCTGGCGGGCGTACTCGCGCTTCAACAAGGCTTCGCCACCATGTTCGTCGAGCATGGCCGCACCGATCTCGTCGTGTTGCTGCGGCCGGGAGCCACATCCGAGGGCGAGAGCGCGTTTCCCCGTGACCGATCCGACATCCTGATCAAGAGCTCGCCTGAAATCGCCCTGGGCTCGGATGGACAACCCCTTGCCTCGGCGGAAGTCTACCTGGCTGTCCGACGATTCAAGGTCGACGGCGGAGAGACCAATGTGCCGATCCGCGGCGTGCAGCCCAAGACCTTCGAGATCCACGGCGATGACCTGCAGATAGTGGATGGACGCAACTTCCAACCGGGGACTGATGAGGTGATCGTCGGCCAGTCGCTCGTCGGCCGCATCCGCAATTGCCAGACCGACGCGACGATCATGCTCAATACCACACCGTTCAAGGTGGTGGGTGTGTTCAAGTCGAAGGGCTCCTTCCGATCAGAAATCTGGGGCGACGCCGATCGCATGCTGTCGGCGCTCAACCGTCGGAGTTTCAGCCGCTTGATCGCCGTCCTGAAGGACCCGAGCAAGGTGGAGGCTTTCTCTGAGCGACTCGAGAACGACAAGCAGGTCCCCGCCAAGCTACAGACGGAGAAGGCGTACCTCGAGAGCCAGACTCTCGCACTCTCGATCACGTTCTTCTTTCTCGGCAGTCTGCTCGCAGTCATCATGGGCATCGCAGCGGTGTTCACGGGCACCAACGCCATGCTGTCGGCCCTGACCGCTCGGATGGGAGAGATCGGAATACTGATGTCGGTTGGCTACAGGCCGTTCGCGATCTTCCTGGCCTTCCAACTCGAGGCCATCGTGATTGGTCTGGCAGGCGGTCTGCTTGGTTGTTTGCTGGTGCTGCCTCTCAATGGCATTCAAACCGGGACAACCAACTTTGCAACCTTCACGGAGGTCGCCTTCGCGTTCCAGACAACGCCGCTGGTACTCGCCGTCGCGATCGGGTTTTCGATCTTCCTCGGTCTGTTCGGCGGCGGAATCCCCGCCATCCGGGCCGCGCGCATGAAGCCAACCGAAGCGCTACGGCGCGTGTAAGACGTAGCGTTTCGGGTCCACCGTCTCGGGATCAGGAAAGAAGTCAGCGAGCACATGCGGCACTTCCTCTTGGGGGAGTGGCATGAACTTGCCCGTTGCCGTCACACATACTGCTCCCGCCGCATCCAGCAAGCTGGCCTCGGTCTTGCAGACCGGACCCCGCGCCAACACCAAACGCGCTTCGACACGGTGAAGTTCTCCGACCGAGACCTTGCTCCGGTACCGGACGCTCAAGTCCACAGACACGTGCATCCGCCCGGACCCATGCGTCGCGGCCCAGAACATCGCCTCGTCCAAGATCGCCGCAATGGCCCCACCGTGTAGAAGTCCCGGGTAGCCGGCATGCTGCTGGCCTGGAGTGAACTCTGCGTGCACCGCCTCAGCGTCAGCATGAAATCTCAGGCCAAATCCATTGGTGTTTTCGACCCCGCAGACGAAGCATCCGCGGCTGTAGGGCAGGTGTTCAACCATGGCTCCACTCTAACGCAAGGACCGTCACGCGCGCGTCGCAACCAACGCGATGTTGTCCTGCCCACCCGGGTTCCCGTCCACACCAGCGAGGGCAAGGTCGACCACGGCGCGGACATAACCCTCGGTGTCGTCTCCCGAGATCTCGAACAGGCTCTGCATCAAGTCTGGCGTCACCGAAGTCTCCGGGTGACGGTAATGACACTCGTCAATTCCATCGGTGAAGGCCAACA
>JAYZDB010000332.1:0-4088 GCA_036338025.1 Planctomycetota bacterium | reverse complement strand
CCGGCGAGGTACCGACGACGGTCAGGACCGGCCGCAAGGTTTCTGGAAAACTGCTGGTCAGCCCACCGACCATGCCATCCGCCTCATTCTCCTGCACCATCATGGCAGCGAACCAGTCACGGTTGTGCATCCGCCGCTCCGCGATCTCAAGGGTCATACCCTTGCGGGCTCGACGCTCGAACAAGCGCTGGGCAAAATCCGAAACGAGATCCGTCTTGAACATGTCGATCACTCGGCATCGATCCAGAGCGAGACCGATCTCCGAGGCACGCTCTTCGATGAGTGACTGCTTGCCAACCAGGACCGGTTCGATGATACGCTCATCGACCAATTGGCTGACGGCGCGCAACACCTTCTCGTTCTCCCCGTTGGCGAGCACGATGCGCTGTGGTCGACTACGGGCCCGAGCCACCGCAAACCGCATCAACTCGTGCTCCTTGCCCAGGAACCGCGACAACGACGCCCGGTATTCCTCAATGTCCGAGATCGGGCGCCGGGCCACACCCGACATGCTGGCGGCCAGCGCTACCGCCGGCGCCACCCGCAACAGTACGCGACTATCGAAAGGCTTCGGAATGATGTAGTCGGGACCAAATCGCAAGTCCTCCTGATAGATCTGGGAAACGGAATCCTCCACGTCCTCCCGAGCAAGTTCGGAGAGAGCACGCGCGGCGGCGATCATCATCGGTTCGTTGACGGTTCGCGCTCGAACATCAAGAGCACCCCGGAAGATGAACGGAAATCCGAGGACATTGTTGACCTGGTTGGGGAAGTCGCTGCGACCAGTAGCGACAATGGCGTCCGGCCGTGCAGCCCGAGCTTCCAGATACGGGATTTCCGGATCTGGATTGGCCAAGGCGAAAACGATCGGGTTCTGGGCCATGACCTGCAGCATGTCCGCGTCGACAACCCCGGCGACCGATACCCCGATGAACACGTCGGCACCCACCAGTGCATCCCCGAGTGTCTCGGCGACGGTATCCTGGGCGTAGACCGACTTGTAAGGATCGCTCTCGATGCGAGGATCACCCTTGCGTATCACGCCGCGGCTGTCACATAAGATGATGTTCTGCTTTTGCACCCCTAGGGCCTGGATCAAGGAGGCGGTGGCCAGCGCCGCCGCGCCAGCACCGGAAAACACCACTTTGACCTCACTCATCGACTTGCCGGCCAACAGCAGGGCATTCTCCAACCCGGCAGCCGTGATGATCGCGGTGCCGTGTTGGTCATCATGAAACACCGGGATGTCCAGTGCCTCGCGGAGACGCTGCTCGATCAGGAAGCAATCCGGGGCCTTGACGTCCTCGATGTTGATTCCGCCAAAGGTCGGCGCCATCGCCTGCACCGCACTACAGAAGGTATCGACATCGGGAGCATCAAGCTCGATGTCGAACACGTCGATGCCAGCAAACCGCTTGAACAGAATGCCCTTGCCTTCCATCACCGGCTTGCCGGCCTCGGGTCCGATGTCGCCAAGCCCCAGCACCGCGGTGCCATTGGTCACCACAGCGACCAGGTTGCCCTTGGCGGTGTAGTCGAAGACCGCCTCGGGGTTCTTGTGGATCTCCCGACAGGGCTCGGCGACCCCCGGGGTGTAGGCCAGGGAAAGATCCCGCGGCGTGACGAATGGTTTGGTGGCGCGAATTTCGATCTTTCCCGCCGGGTGGGAGGCGTGATACTCCAGTGCTTCGATATTCTCGCGCATCGCAATATGGATCCGGATTCGAGGGTCCCAGACAGTATGCAGTGAAATGCCATTACAACCACCGGCCATCCGATGATTGCATCATACTTAGTCCTGCCGCTCGCCCTGTCGCTGGCGCCGTTCGGTAGATCTGCCTCCGCCGACTCTGAGCATTCCTGCACGTTTTGCCAGGAACCCGAAGCGGTGGCCCGATTCCAGATGTCTGGCAAGACATACCGGGTCTCACGGGACGAACTCAGTCTCTTTCTGGTCCGGCGTACCCGCAACAGTCGCACCACCAAGGCGGCGGTCGAACATCTGCTCGACGTCGAACTCGTACGACAAGCGGCAGCCGAGGCGGACCTGATGCCTTCCACCGAAGACGTCGATGCCGAACTCAGTCGACTCGAATTGCAAGTGAAGCGAAGCAAGCAGGACTTCGACAAGATCCTGGCGGACAACCGCATGACGCGCAAATCCATGTCAGCGCAATTGGCCCTGAGCATCGCCAAGCGACGCCTGACAGCCAAAGCGCTGCAGAAGTCGGCGCACCAGGTGACCAACAAGCACCTCGACCTATGGTCCAAGCAACGGCGCAACAAGGTGGCGATCGTCACCGACCGAAAGCTATTGCCGAGCGGCGTGACCGCCAAGGTAGGGTCCAGCGAGGTCACGGACCTCGACCTCGGACGCGTGCTGTTCATCAAGATCACCGCCGCCAACCTCAAGCGGATGGTGCAGGAGATCGTGTTCATGCGCTTGATCGCACAGCAAGCCGAGCAACAAGGCATCTCCTTATCCAAGGAACAATTTGAACAGCAGTTTCAAAAAACCAAGGCGAAGTTCGAACGCAAAGCTCACAGCCAGGGCGTCAAGTACGAAGACTGGCTCGCTGCACTGGGCGGCAGTAAGAAAAAGGAAATCGACTCTCCGACCATGCGATCGATTCTCCAACATGAACAAATCGTACGGCGCAGGTACTCGACGACACTGCTCGACGATATGCTGGCGAAGAACGGTGCGGAACTACATCGTCGCCACGGTGCCCGACGAAACCTGGGGATCGTGTTCGTGCGCGCGACCAAGAACCCAAACAAGATCGTGAAGCACACCTTTGCGCAGGCCGCCGACCACGCCAAACTTCTCCGTGCCACCATCACCAAAGGCAAGAAGACCTTCGCAATGGTAGCCCGCACCTCGAGCGATGACGCTGGCAGCAAGACAGCGGGTGGCAAGATCGGCTGGCAGCACCGGAACTACCTACCGCAATCGCGCCACCAGCGGGCACCGGCAGAGGTCCTCGAGGCAGCGTTCCAGACCCCGATCGGCAAGGTCTCCCAACCCATCAAGACAGACGAGGGCTATTATCTGGTCTGGGTAGCCGGCATCGAGCCGACCCCCGAAAAGGCAACCCTGCACCGGCGCATGCTGGGTGAACTATCCGATTCCTACGGCCAGGAGCTCATCGCCAGTGCCAAGATCCAGATGTTGATCCAATGAGATTTACCGATCCAGATTGGCAGTGGCTCGATTGCATCGAGGTGATCGAGGTCGAGGGCGATTACGAAGTCCAAACCGGCGAGGTGGAATCGCTGGCGATCGTCCTCAGTGGCACCTTTGATATCCTGGCCGGCGGCGGCTCCTGGATGGCCCGCGGGGTCCGTACCTCGCCGCACGACGGCAAGCCGGTCGCCTTGTTCCTGCCACCCAAGACGCGCTTCGCCCTCCACAACGGTCGGGGAGGCTTACTGCTGGTGTCCAGCAGACAACCTGAGCAGCCGTCGGATACCACCGAAGCAACATCCGAAAAGCCCCTGTTGGCGCTGGCTGGCAGCGGCAAGGCCTTTGACCCGGCCAGTGGCGAATGGAAACGGCAGGAGGACTTCCCGTCGTCACCCGAGGCGATCTTGCCGCGGCGGATCGAACTCACCCAGCAGGGCGATACGGTGACCCGGCACGTCGCTCCCTACGACTACAAGGCGCTCAGCCTCACGGTCGACGAGTGCATTCTCCCGACTGACCAGCACATTACGGTGACAGCTGGTTCGATCGCAGGCTACCCGACCGAGCGCGCGGTCTACTACGACACGCAGGGCACATTGACGATCGGGGACACATCGTTCTCCGGCCAGGGCGTCGCGCCGGCGATCACCCCAGGCATGACCATCCAGGCAAACGGGGGCCCAGCCCACCTGGTGTTTGCCGGCGCCGGACCCAAGTAGAATCTGCAGCGCCGGCTATCCTGGCGACGCCCTTACCTACCGGGCACCAGCCGCAGACCCGGCGACATGGACACGCCGGCCACGGCAGCCTGGTCCAGTTGGAGCGCCTGCAGATAGACCGCCAATCCGCACGGTATGGTCGGGATCGTGACCGGCAAGGAGAACCCACCGGCTGGTATGAC
>JAYZDB010000331.1:0-13878 GCA_036338025.1 Planctomycetota bacterium | reverse complement strand
GGCGCCGACGAAGATCGCCTGGAGCCACGACAACCGAACTGCCGGGTTCCGTGTCGTAGGGTCTGGACAAAGCCTCAGGATCGAATGCCGCATTCCCGGCGCGGACTGCAACCCGTACCTCGCGTACGCGGCGTCGCTTGCGTCAGGCCTTGACGGCATCGCCAACAAGATCGAGCCTCCTCCGATCTTCGAGGGCGACATCTACGAAGCCCAAGAACTCCCGCGCGTTCCAAATACCCTGGCAGACGCTGTCGAGTTGTTCGCGGACAGCAGCTTCGCCCGCCAAAGTTTCGGCGACGAGGTAGTCGACCACTACGCACATTTCTACCGCACAGAAGTGCAGGCCTACGATGCCGCGGTCACGGACTGGGAGCGTCGCCGCTACTTTGAGCAGATCTGATTGAATGAACGAATCACAAGAAACCAGACTGGATGGCAAAGTCGCTCTGATCACCGGAGCCGCCAGCGGCATTGGCCGTGAAACGGCACTCTTGTTTGCGGATCACGGGGCCAAAGTGGTCGCCGTCGACATTCAAGAGGCCGAGGGCGAAGAAACCGCGCAGATGGTCCGGTCCTCAGGGGGCGAAGCAATCTTCCAACGTGCAGATGTCTCCAAGAATTCTGACTGCCAAGAGATGGTGCAGGTGGCGGAGGCTCAATTTGGTGGCCTGGACGTCTTGTTCAACAACGCGGGCATCATGCACTCCGATGACTCGGACGCTATCGAGACGGAGGAGTCGGTCTGGGACCTGACGATGTCAGTCAACCTCAAGGGCGTCTACCTCGGCTGCAAGCACGGAATCCCGGCTCTACGCCGCGCCGGTGGCGGCTCGATCATCAACACGGCCTCGTTCGTCGCTTGCATGGGCGCCGCCACCCCCCAACTCGCCTATACCGCCAGCAAGGGCGGCGTCCTCGCCATGACCCGTGAGCTGGCGGTAATCCACGCTCGCGAGAACATCCGGGTCAACGCACTGTGCCCCGGCCCACTACGCACAGAGTTGCTGATGAAGTTCCTCGACACAGAAGACAAGAAGCAACGCCGCCTGGTCCACATTCCGATGGGACGGTTCGGCGAAGCTGCGGAGATGGCAAAGTCCGCCCTGTTCCTGGCTTCGGACGATTCGTCCTACGTCACCGGAACGACCTTCACCGTCGATGGCGGAATCACCTCAGCCTACGTGACGCCTGAGTGACGCAGCCTGGATTCTAGTCCTTGAAGTGAAGGCTCTTGCGCCGGGTCAGGCACAACAAGCCATAGCGCGATAAGGTCGAGCCCTTGCCACTATCGCCAACGCCCGTCCACGGCAGGTCAGGATCAAGAAAGTCGCATCGGTTCTGAAACACCGTGCCGGTCTTGAGTTCCGCTGCAAACCGCTCCGCACGTTCCCGATCAGGAGTCCAAACCGAGGCAGTGAGACCAAACCGCGAATCGTTCATGCGCGCGATTGCTTCTTCGTCATTTGCAACGGATGCCACCGGCAACACGGGGCCGAAACTCTCCTCCTGCATCACCTCGCAGTCGTTCGGGCAATCAGCCAGGAGGGTCGGGGTGAAAAACTGGCCGGATTCACCAGCGGCGTCGCCACCTTCCAAGAGCTTCGAACCACGCTTGATCGCATCCTCTACCTGAGATCGCAAGAACCCGACAGCACTTCGGCTGGCCATCGGACCCATGGTTGTCGACTCATCCTGGGGATCGCCGAGTTGGTAGTTTCGCAGCTCAAGTTGCGCCCGCTCCAAGAACTCCTGGTAGTGATCTTGGTGCACGTAGACACGCTCGACGGCGCAACAGGATTGGCCAGCGTTGTAGCAGGCGCCATCCACGATCGCCGCCACTGCAACGTCAAGATCCGCGTCGGCGGCGACATAGGCCGGATCGGCACCTCCGAGTTCGAGACCTGTATCGAGAAACTTCGGGCCGGATGCAGCCTGTTGGAACACCTCACGTCCACCCTCGACAGACCCGGTGAACGCAACATGGTCAACCTCCCCGCTGCGGATCAATGCGGCCGTCCGTTCATGGTCGAGAACCAGGTGACTGACGTGAGGGAATGCCTTGGCGAAACGATCACCACAAAGCGGAGTCTTGCTGCTGTGCTTCAACAGCACGACGTTGCCAGCCAGCAATGCTGGGACAACCACATTGACAGCGATCAAGAGTGGGTAATTCCACGCTGCGAGATTGAAGACCACCCCAAGCGGCTCGTGTTCAATGCGGCGATGAAAGCCTGGCTTGGGCTCCAACAGGTCCGGTGCCAGGACCGCTGGTGCGATCTCCAGCATGTGTTCCGCCCGGTCGATCATGGCGTCGACCTCACCACGGGCCTGCGCAAGCGGCTTGCCCATCTGCTGGGTGATCTCGAGAGCGATCGATTCGCGATCCTCTCGGAAGTACTGGATACCAGCCCGCAGCCGCGCAACGCGCTCCTCGACGCTGGTCCGCCGCCAGGTCCGCAGCGCCTCGCCAGCCTGCGTCAGCCGTTGCTGCAGCTCAGTGTCGGTAGTCTCTTCGATCGAACAAACGAGTTCGCCGGAATAGGGATTGAGGACGTTCACCCGATGGATCCTAGTCGTTATCGTCAGCGCTCGCATGGAATCGCTTCGTCATCTTACCGCTCTCGACGGACCCCGGGCGGCGGTCTTTGACGCCGATGGAGTGCTGTGGCGTGGGGACGTATCCGAGGACTTCACCCGCTGGATGATCGACCGAGGCCAGTTCGATGGCGGACTCTGGGATAGCTACTGCGCAGACAACGAGCAGGACATGGGTCTGGGCTGCCTGTCCATCCTGCGTTTCTACGTTGGCTATGACCTCGGAGAACTCGCCGAGCAGGTCGCGGAATTCTGGCGCAGCGGCGGCGAACGACGTTGGATCGAGTCCACCGTGCAAGCGATCCACTGGCTCGCAAATGCGGGTTTCTCGGTCTACATCGTCTCCGGCACACCAAGCCCGGTGTTGGCGCCCCTCGTCGATCATCTGCCGATTCCATCCGATCGGATCCTGGCGCTCGAACTGGCGGCGGACGAACACAACCGGGCGACCGGGCTACCCCAGGGCATCGCGACTCACGGTCCCGGCAAGGCCGCAGCAATTCGAAACGCCACCAACGACCCGGTCTATCTGGCGGTGGGGAACACACACATCGACATCGAGATGCTCGAACTCAGCATCGACCTGCGTTGGGCAGTCGAGCCCGATGACAAACTGCGGGCAGTCGCAGCCCGGGAGAACTGGACAATCATCGACCATCCCGAGAACACTAAATGACCCAAGACCTGCCCACCAGCGCCCAAGTCGTGATCATCGGTGGTGGCATCATTGGATGTAGCGTCGCCTACCACCTGGCCAAGCTCGGGACTCGCGACATCGTGATCCTCGAACGAGGACAACTGACCTGCGGTTCGACCTTTCATGCCGCTGGCCTGGTTGGACAACTACGGAGCTCAGCGAGTATCACGCAACTGCTGAAATACAGCGTCGAACTCTACGACCAGATCGAGGCCGAAACCGGGCAAGCCACCGGCTGGCGGCGAAACGGTGGACTCCGTCTGGCCTGCAATGAAGAACGCTGGACCGAGGTGCGTCGACAAGCAACCACCGCCCACAGCTTCGGTCTCGAAATGCACCTGCTGTCACCGAAGGAGGCTCAGGAACTCTGGCCCCTGATGGACATCGACGACCTGGTCGGCGCCGCATTCTTGCCAACCGACGGCCAGGTCAGCCCTGGTGATCTGGCGCGATCTCTCTCGAAGGGCGCTCAGATGGCAGGTGCGACGTGTGTGGAAGACTGCACAGTCACGGCGATCGACGTCAAAGACGGCGTGGTCGGAGGCGTGCAGACATCAAAGGGATCGATCCAGTGCGAAGTCATCGTGAACTGCGCTGGCTTGTGGGCCCGGGAGATCGGGCGCATGGCCGGAGTCAACGTGCCGGTGCAGGCGGTACAGCATCAGTTCATGGTGACCGAGCCAATCGAAGGGATCACTCCAGATCTACCCACCCTGCGAGATCCCGACCGCCTGATCTACTTCAAGGAAGAGGTCGGCGGCGTGACGATGGGCGGCTACGAGCTCGATCCAATCCCGTGGGCACTCGGCGGCATCCCGGACGGTTGGATCTTCAAGCTCATCGACTCGAACTGGGATCACTTCGAAAACCTCGCAGAGCAGGCCTTCGAGCGCATGCCTGCCCTGGGCGACGCCGGTGTCCGCCAACTGATCAACGGCCCGGAAGCTTTCACGCCGGACGGCACATTCATCCTCGGAGAAGCCCCCGAGGTAAGAAACTACTTCGTCGGTGCCGGCTTCAACGCCTTCGGGATCGCCGCCGCTGGCGGCGCTGGCAAGGCCCTGGCGGAGTGGATCGTCGGGGGCGAACCTTCGATGGACCTCTGGCCCGTCGACATCCGGAGATTCGGCCATCACCATCGGGAGGATGCCTTCGTTCTCGACCGGACCCTGGAGGCCTACAGCCACCACTACACCATGTCGTGGCCGCATGAGGAGTTTCACTGTGGCAGACCAATCCGTAAGTCGCCTCTGTTCGACCGGCTACAAAGCGTCGGCGCCAGCTTCGGCGAGAAGATGGGTTGGGAGCGGCCCAACTGGTTCGCGCCAGCCGGCGTCGAAGCCAAAGACGTCTACACCTACGGTTACCAAAACTGGTTTCCCCAGGTTGGGGAGGAACACACGGCAACCCGGGAGGCTGTCGCCCTGTTCGACTCTACCTCGTTTGCAAAATACCTGGTGCAGGGGAGGGACGCGGAAGCCGCGCTGTCGTGGATCTGTGCGAACGACGTTCGCAAACCACCCGGCCGTATTGTCTACACGCAGATGCTGAACCAACGCGGCGGGATCGAATGCGACCTGACAGTAGCGCGGCTCGACAACCAGTCCTTCTACATAGTCACCGGCACAGGTTACGCAACCCATGACGCCCACTGGATACGAGGCGGCTTCCAGACCGGTCAAGATGTGCAACTCCACGACATCACCGATGAACGAGCGGTCATCGGGCTCATGGGACCCCATAGCCGCGATGTCCTCTCAGCAGTCACGACGGCCAATCTCAGCAACGACGCCTTCCCTTACATGACCTGGCAGGACATCGAGATCGAGGGATGCGTAGTGCGTGCCATGCGGCTGACCTTCGTCGGCGAACTCGGGTGGGAGTTGCACATTCCGGCCGGGGATGCCGGCCGGGTATACGACGCCATCCACACCGCCGGGCAAGCCTACGGTCTCCAACACGCTGGCTACCGGGCGATCGAGTCCCTGCGACTCGAGAAGGGCTACCGCATCTGGGGCAAGGACATCGGTCCGGACTACACACCCCTCGAAGCCGGCCTCGGCTTCGCCACCAAGTTGAAGACCGATATCGACTTTCGGGGCCGCCAGGCACTTGAGGCGCAAGCAGGCGCCCTCCACCAACGACTCGCCTGCTTCACGGTAGAGGACCCCTCCATCGTCTTGCTCGGACGAGAGACCATATACCGAAATGGTGACCGGGTCGGATGGCTGACCAGCGGTGGGTTCGGATACACGGTTGGGAAGCCAATCGGCTATGGCTACGTACGCAACGAGGCCATCGTAGATGACGATTTCTTGCACACTGGCATCTACGAACTGGAGATCGCAGGCGAGATGATAGAGTGCGAACTCCACCTGAAGTCACTGTACGACCCCACGATGGGCCGCGTACGCATGTAAGCCGCCGACTAGTAATGCAGAAAACCTCAGCTCGATTATGGACCGCCACAATGGTCCTGGTTCTCGCCGCGAGTTGCCGGCATGAGCCCGCACCAAGCTCCGCCAAGCTGGCCGTGACACGCATCACCACGTTTGAATCACCGAAGACTGCACGCTACCCCTATCTGTCAGTCGCCGGAAAACGGCTCCTGCTCAGCTGGGTGGAAACGGTCGGCAAGGGGCAACATGCAATACGGCTTACCACCTCGCTGGACGCCGTCGAATTCACCACCCCGAGCACCATCAGCGAGGGCAAGAACTGGTTCGTCAATTGGGCAGACTACCCCTCGATAGTTGGTGATGAGCAAGGCAACTATGCTGCCCACTGGCTGGAGAAAAACGGCACCGGCACCTACAGCTACGGAGTCCGTGTCGCATGTTCCTCGGACGCCGGAGGGCGGTGGACCAAGCCGTTCTGGTTACACGATGACAACAGCGCAGCAGAGCACGGATTCGCCACCCTCGTCCCTGAAGGCGACGGGAGGTTCTCAGCCGTATGGCTCGATGGTCGCAATCAAAAAGCCACTGGCAACATGGCACTACGCAGCGTCCGGTTCGACCACACCGGTACACGACTTGGACCGGAGTCCCTGCTGGACGAGCGAGCCTGTGAATGCTGTGCCACCGACGCGTCCTGGATCGGCAAACAAGGGCTGGTAACCGTCTTCCGTGATCGCGGTGAATCGGAACTTGGCACATCAGAAGTGCGCGATATTGCGATCATCCGGCAAGAACAGTCATCCTGGACCGGCACCGCGACTTGCCATGACGACCTGTGGCACAACCCGGGTTGACCCGTCAACGGGCCGGCGATGTCGGCTCGCGGATCGCAGGTTGCGGTCACCTGGTTCACGATGGGATCCCAGAACAAGGCTGAGGTCCTCCTGGCCATCTCCACCGATGCGGGCGTCAGCTTCGACAGTCCAATAGTCGTCGATGACACGGCACCCTTGGGTCGACCTGACGTCACCCACCTCGCCGATGGCTCACTATTGGTCGTCTGGTTAGGCCAGGTTGGAAAGACCGGCCAACTCTCTGCCCGGCGATTCGGCGTCGATGGATCGGCCAGCGAGCCCGCCACCATCGGTCCAATGCGGTTGGCCCGGCGCTCGGGTTTCCCGCAAGTCGCAGCCATCGACGGCGGAGCGGTCGTGGCTTGGACGGATCCCGCAACGGGTATTCGGCTAGCGCGGGTATCTCTGCGCTAGTTCACATCTGAACGCCCAAGTCCTCGAGCGTTTCCCGAATGCTACCTATCAGCTCAAGCATGTCATCTGGAAACACATGCCCGATGTTGCCAATCCGAAAAGTGTCCGCATCGGAGACTTTGCCTGGATAGATCACAAATCGGCGCGCCTTCAGAGCCGCGTAGAATTCATCGAAGCGATAGTTCGAGTCGGACGGACTCAGAAACGAGGTGATGATCGGTGCCTGCAACTCATCGGGAAGCAAGGTCTCGAATCCCAGCGATCGCATGCCATCCACCAATACCCGGTGGTTCTCGCTGTACCGAGCGTGGCGGGCCGCAACTCCGCCCTCTTCGGATAATTCTCGCAGGGCTTGCTCGAATGCCAGCAAGGCGTGAGTCGGCGATGTGTAGCGCCACTTCCCACCGCCCTTTTGCATACCGTCCCATTGATCATGAAGGTCAAGGCTCAGCGATCGCGCCCAGCCCTGCGTCTGCTCGAGGGTCCGGCGACGTGCAACCACGAACCCAAATCCCGGCACACCTTGGACGCACTTGTTCGCAGAGGCGATCAGGTAGTGGATCCCGTGGTCCAGCATCTCAATCGGGATCCCCCCGAATGAAGACATGGCGTCGAGAATGAACTCCTTGTCGAATTCTCGGGCCAACATCCCGATCTCGGCGGCGGGGTTGAGCATCCCCGTAGTGGTTTCACAGTGCACCATCACAACGTGGGTGATCGCTGCGTCTGTCTCCAGCGCGAATCGAACGAGATCCGGAGTCACCACCTGGGTCTCGGGCAAGCCCACAACTGCGGAGTCAATCCGCAATCGCTCCAGGATTTGCACGATTCGGGCGCCATAGGCGCCGTTGTCGACAACCAGGGCCTTGCCATCTGGAGGGATCACAGAACCTAGCGTCGATTCCACTGCGAAGGTCCCACTGCCCTGCATCAGCACCGATGTATGCAATTCCCGGTCCTTCGCTGCGAGCCTCACCAGCTCGTTGCGCACGAACTCCACACGTTCGTTGTAGTCCACATCCCAAGTCGAATAATCGCTCTGCATCGCCCGCCGCACAGACTTGGAAGTCGTGAGGGGGCCCGGCGTCAGCAACAAGTACGGAATGTCATCATCCATGGTCAGGTCATGTTGTACCGGCTATGTCTAGCCGGGTATGCCTGGCACGAGGCAGCCGAGAACAAAGCTCGATTCGATATATGCACAGGCGCTGGTTTGCCTTGATATACACCCTGCACCCGGCACGACCCAGTTTCGTTGGCAAATCACCAAGGTCTCCGCGACGTTCGGGGGATACGCCCAGTACGTGACATGAGCCTCACATGAAGATGGAAGACAATGGAGACCATGCCACAAACCAGCGGGGGCTCAAACGTACCCTGGAGGGCTCGAGTGCTGGGGCTCTCAGCATGTATGCGATCTTCGCGGCCTTCACGACGTACTTTTGCATGTACGCGTTCCGCAAGCCCTTCGCGGCTAGCGACTACGGCGGTCTGAAATTCCTGGGCACGGCCTACGACCTCAAGACCATCTACGTAATCGCACAGATCGTGGGTTACACGATCTCCAAGTACGTGGGCATGAAGATCTGCTCCGAGGCGGGCAAGAGCGGCCGTGCCAAGCTCCTGGTGGGGCTGATCTTGACCGCATGGGGCTCCCTGCTCTTGTTCGCGATCTTGCCGGTCAGCCTCAAGGTCGTCGCCATCTTCGCCAACGGCCTACCGCTCGGAATGGTCTGGGGAACTGTGGTCCTGCACCTTGAAGGGCGGCGCACCTCGGAATTCATGCTCGCTGGCCTCTCGTGCTCCTACATCATCGCCAGCGGCGTGGTCAAGGACGTCGGGCTCTGGTTGATGTCCGACTACGGAGTCTCAGACTACTGGATGCCCTTTGTGACCGGCGGCATCTTCTTGTTGCCGTTCCTGTTCGGTGTCTACCTGCTTTCAAAACTACCCCTGCCTACTCAGGCGGACAGGGACGAACGGTCCGCACGCACCCAGATGTACGCCAGCGATCGCTGGGCTTTCCTGCGTGAGTTCTCGCTGGGGATGTTCCTCCTGTGCGGGATGTACTTCTTCCTCACCGCCTACCGGGACTACCGGGACAACTACGGAGTCGAGATCCTCAAGGAACTCGGCCTGGGTGGCCAGGCCGGTATTTTCACCCAGACCGAGGTGCCCATCGCGTTCGGGGTGATGATCGCACTCTCACTCCTCTGCCTGATCCGCAGCAACAGGCTCGGCCTGATGTTCGCGTTCCTGATCATGAGCGCAGGCCAGATCTTGATGGGGGTTGCGACTTGGATGCTGCAGAACGAAATGCTCGACGGTATCCAGTGGATGACCCTGGTGGGTCTCGGCGCGTATCTAGCCTATGTGCCGTTCGGATCGGTCCTCTTCGACCGACTCTTGGCGTACACGCGCTTCGCAGGAACCGCGGTCTTCGCCATCTACCTGACCGACGCAATCGGGTACACGGGGTCAATCGGCTTGCAGATCTACAAAGACCAGTTCCTGACGGATACCTCCCGCTTGGAGTTCTTCCAGCAATTGACCTACGCGATGAGCCTGGGAGGGGCCATTTCGCTCATCGCAAGCCTCGTCTATTTCATGCGGCGCGGCTCACCACAGCCCCGAGACAAATGAGGATGTAGCGCCACGGGTCATAGAATGGTGGATTTGCGCCGACATCCCGACCACACTCGTTCCCAATGAACGCCGCCGCCACCTTCTGCGTCAACGGTCGAGACTACGATGTCCCGGGTCGCCCCGTCGTCGTGATTTGCATCGATGGATGCGCCGATGAATATCTGAGTGCGGCGATGGATCGCGGACGAGCTCCGCACATCACCACCATGTCCGCCAGAGGCTATCGAGGCTTGGTCCGCGCTGCTTTGCCCGCATTCACGAACGTCAACAACGCAGCGATCTGCACCGGTCTACCCCCGTCAAAGACAGGCATCTGCGGCAACTTCTTCCTCGATCCAGATTCTGGCGAAGAAGTGATGACCAACTCTCCCCACTACCTCCGCGCCCCCACCATCCTCGCAAGCGCTGCGCAGGCCGGCCGCAAGGTGGCGTTCGTCACCGCCAAAGACAAGCTGCGTGCATTCCTTTCGGACGGACTCGAGGGCATCGCTTTCTCCTCCGAGAAAGCTGACGAGGCACGCACTGAAACTCACGGCATCGATGAGGTCGAAGCGATGGTCGGCGAGGCCAAGCCGACAATCTATTCCGGTGATGCCAGCATCTTCGTCCTCAAAGCCGGTGCGGCGATGATCGAAAGCGGCAAGGCCGACTTTCTCTACCTCTCCTTGACCGACTACGTCCAACACAAGTACTCCCCGGAAGAACCCGAGGTGCTGGCTTTCTACGAAGACCTCGACCGCGAAATCGGCCGCATGCTCGAACTTGGAGCGGTCGTGGGAATCACCGCCGACCACGGCATGAACGCAAAACACGACGCCGAAGGCCTGCCCAAGGTGCTGTACCTTCAAACAGAACTCGAGAAGAGATTCGGCGAGGGAATCCGGGTTATCTGTCCGATCACTGACCCCTATGTCGTGCACCACGGCGCTCTCGGTGGTGCGGTCACGGTATACCTTCCGGAATCGATGGATCGCGCTGAAGTCCTCGCGTGGATCGCAGAGCTCGACGGCATCTCCGAGGTATATACCCGCGAACTTGCAGCACGAAAACTCGAGTTGGAAGCCGAACGGATTGGCGACATCTATGTCCTCGCCACGCGTGACGTCGTCATCGGACGCCGGCCTGAGGACCACGACCTCAGCGGCTTGGATCGACCACTACGATCACACGGAGCCCGTTACGAAGAAATCGTGCCGATGGTCGTATCCGAGCCGCTCAAACCCGAATACCGGATGAAAGCCCTCGGCGACCCACGCAACTTCGACATCTTCGACTTCGTCTGCAACGGCCCCTCGAACCCGACAACGTAGTCATGACACAACTGAAACCGTGGCCGTGCTACATCGCCGGCAAGCCTGTTGTCACGGATGATCTCCTCGATGTTACGTATCCTTTCGACGGATCCGTCACCGCACAGGTCTCGCTGGTCGGGCCCGAACATCTCGACCAGGCAATCGAGACCATGCTACACGCTGGGACTCCACTCACGCGTCACGAACGATCACAAGTGCTCGAGACAGCCCGGCAACTCTTGCTGGCCCGTGCCGACGAATTTGCTGATCTGATCCGTAGCGAAACAGGGCTCTGCATGCGGGAAACCCGGTACGAAGTCGGGCGCTCCCAGGACGTGCTCCAGTTCGCCGCCATGGAAGCACTGAAAGACGACGGGCAGGTGTTTTCTTGTGACATCACGCCTCACGGCAAGGCCCGCAAGATCTTCACGATCCGTGAACCACTCAGGTCGGCGGCAGCGATCACGCCCTTCAACCATCCCTTGAACCAGGTCGCTCACAAGCTGGCACCAGCGATCGCCTGCGGGACTCCGATCATCCTCAAGCCGTCCGAAAAAACACCGCTGTCGGCGATCAGGATGGTGGAACTGCTCTACGAAGCTGGCCTCCCCGGCTGGATGCTCAGTGTACTGGTCGGCCCGCTTGACACCGTAGTCACCCCCTTGATCCGCGACGAACGGATCGAACTCGTCAGCTTTACCGGCAGCGTTGCCATCGGCAAGCAGATCAGCACCACCGCCGGCTACAAGAAGCTCTGTCTGGAACTCGGTGGCAACTCACCGCTGATCGTTTTGGAAGACGCGGACCTCGACCATGCGGTGACCTTGGCGGCAGAAGGCTGTTACCGCAACTCCGGCCAACGATGCACCGCAGTCAAACGCCTGCTGGTCCACAAGGACATCATCGAGGACTTCACGCAACGCCTGGTCGAAAAGACCGCAGAGTATCGAGTCGGCGACCCAAGCGATCCCGAGACTCTCGTCGGGACCGTGATCGACACGGCCGCCGCTGATGAACTGACACGGCGGGTTCGCGATGCCGTCGCCGCCGGCGCACGCGTATTGACCGGCGGCGAAAACGATGGTGCCTGCATGCCACCGACTGTTATCGCGGATGTGCCGCGCTCCGCCGAGATGGTCCAGACCGAATCCTTCGGACCCCTGGCTCCAATCCTGGCGATCGAAGATCTGGATGATGCCATCGAACTCGCGAATTCAACGGCCTACGGCCTGTCCACAGGCATCGTCACCAACGACCTGAACCGCGCCATCGAGGCCGTTCGTCGGATCCGTACCGGCACCGTCAACATCAACGATGTTCCCGGATATCGAATCGAGTGTTCACCCTTCGGAGGTGTCAAGGACTCCGGTCTCGGGATCAAGGAGGGCGTGATCGAGGCGATGAAGTACATGACTACGGTCAAGACCTTCTCCCTGCCATGGTGAACACCCGGCTGCAGGTCTTCCACGGGACCGGGAAGCCGATGGCCCTCGAGCACAAGGACCTCGAGTTCGATCCAGCACCAGGTGAAGCCCTGGTAGCAATTGACCTCGCGACAATCTGTGGCTCTGACCTGCACACGATCGACGGCACCCGTACCGAACGAACGCCATGTGTACTCGGACATGAAGCCATCGGGCGCATTGTTCAACTCGGATCCGGTCGCGATCTGGCGCCAGGTGATCGGGTAACCTGGTCGATTGCAGATAGTTGTGGGCGTTGCGCGGCATGCACGACGCACGGCCTCCCGCAGAAGTGCCAGCACTTGTTCAAGTATGGGCATGCGCCACTCGGTGACGGCACCGGGCACAACGGCTGCTATGCATCCCATATCGTGCTACGGCCCGGAACCCACATCGCACGCGTTCCTGACAAGGTGCCAGACCACGTTGCAGCGCCCGCAAACTGTGCGCTCGCGACCATGGTCAACGCTATCTCCCAACTTCCGAGTTCCCCTGGCAGCGTCCTCATCCAAGGTGGCGGCCTACTTGGCCTATACGGATGCGCACTGCTACAGGAAGCCGGGGTCGAGCAGATCTACTGCACCGAGGTCGATGGAGCGCGGAGAAAACTGATCGAACAGTTCGGAGGGGTTCCCATCGATGCCGCTCACGCCGAGCAAGAAATCTCAAGTCGTCATCCGCAGGGGGTCGATGCCGTGATCGAGGTAGCTGGGGTCAAGTCAGTCGTCGAGGAGGGTATCAACTTGTGCCGGATCGGAGGTAGCTACATCTTTGTGGGCCTCGTCCACCCTGATTCTGCCTTGGACATCACCGCGGAGACGATCATCCGCAAGTGCCTCACCCTGCGCGGGGTCCACAACTACGCGCCGGGTCACCTCGATGCTGCGCTGGCATTCCTCGAGCGGCAAATTCACCACCTGCCATTCGAAGCGCTGGTCGCTCCGCCCGAACATCTCGAGAACCTCGCAGCGGCAATAGAGCTCGCTAAAACCCATCAATGGGCACGCGTCTCACTCGATACGAGCACCGCCTGAATCGCTGCAACGAAATACCAGCAGCAACGACCCGAACAGGGACGCAAGACTCCCGTGCAGCAGACTCATGTCGATGGAAGGAGGTTTGCTTTCCGGGCATCACCCTTCTCTAATCCACTCGTTCGCGTCAGCATCCCCCCCCTGTTCGCATGCCGTCGAAATACACTTTGGTGCTTCTCGCCCTCGGGCTGGGCACCCCACTTCTCGCCCAGCACCCCATCGTTCCAGGTGTGGAACGACTACGCTCACACAGATCATCAACTCCCTCTGAGCGAGGCGTTGTCTTGCTCAGCGAACTTTCCTGCACTGCGTGTCACGCGGCTGGGGGCAGCGGGACGCACCTTCGCAGGCGGCAGGCACCCGACCTGAAGAGAATCGCCTCACGCGTCACTGTGAGTTGGCTGAAGAGTTTCTTGGCAGATCCACACAACATCAAGCCAGGCACCTTGATGCCAAAGTGGCAGCCTGACGCCGACGCCGCAAC
>JAYZDB010000330.1:0-10263 GCA_036338025.1 Planctomycetota bacterium | reverse complement strand
AGCACATGCGCCATCGCACCACGGCATTGTTCGTGGAAGAAGTTGCCGAGCGCGTCCCAGGTGTCGAGGAGATCATCACCCTCGCCCAGGCGCTCTCCGTAAGGCGGATTGACAACCACCGCAACCGGTGGCACCGACGGCTGAAACCGACGCGCATCCGCCACCGTAAACTCGATCAACTCGTGGACTCCAGCCGCCTCGGCGCTCTTCTTGGCCAGAGAGATCGCACCGGCGTGACGATCGGAACCTTCGATCGGGAAATCGAGCACGCGAACAATCCGGGATTCGGCGTCAGCGCGGAGTTCCCGCCAGGCCGCCTCCTCAAAATCCGGCCAGGTCTCGAACGGGAACATCCGTCCCAGTCCAGGTGCACGGTCGGTTGCCATGCAGGCTGCCTCGATCAGGAAGGTCCCCGAGCCGCACATCGGGTCGACGATCGGGCTGCGCTGGTCCCAGCGACTCATGATGAGCAGACCAGCAGCCAGGGCCTCGTTCAAAGGACTCTTGACCTGGATCGGTCGCCATCCTCGCTTGTGCAGGCTGTCACCCGAAAGATTGAGGTAGATGGTCGCAACATTGCCCAGAACCGTGATCTTCAGCGGCAGGTCCGGCTCGGAGGTATCCACATTGGGCCGCTTGCCGAGTCGATCACGGAACTGGTCGACGATCGCATCCTTGCACTTGCGGGCCGCGTATTGCGAATGAGTGATGGCAGAATCGCGTACCGAGGCGTCGATCGCCAAGGTCTGATCCACACTCATGTAACGCGACCAGTCGACCCGCTGCACCAGATTGTAGAGCTCATCGTCGTCCCGGACCTTGCCCTGAAAGACCTTCTCCTGCACGCGGATCGCAGTACGCAACCACAGGTTGGCCTTGTAGCCGAAGGCGCGGTCACCACAAAACGCCACCCCGCCGCGCATCTCCCGGCATCGACTGGCACCCAGGGCGTCGAGTTCCAAGTGCAGCACGTCTTCCATGCCGAGCGAACAGGGCGCGTAGTATTCGATTGTGGCAACCATCAGCTCAGGGCCCCTTAACCATACTGACCCGGGGGAAAAACGGTGCCCCCACCGGGTGACGAAACTCAAACTCTGACTGGAGATCGCGACCCATCCGATACCCGCCTGCCTCCACCAACTTCAAGAACCGGGGGTTCGTGTTGCTGACGTAGATCACCGGGTACGGAGCCGTCGCAAAACGCTCACGGATCGACGAGTCCATCGCCTCGATGGCCCGCCGGTTGCCACTACGCCACACGTCATCCATCGCCATGATGTGGGCAGTCGCCGGCTTGCCTGCCATCCGCGACAAGTAGCCATGCCAGGGCAGGAAGACCGGCCCAGCGGCCTCCCGGAGTTCATCCAGCAAGCGCTCGGATCGCTCGGTCGACTGGGCCGACGGCAGCATGGGAATCGCGTAGGGCTCCTTGGTCGGGAGGAATGGCAAGAAGAACAAGATTGCCAACTGCAGGACCGCCAGCCCCTCACCCCAACATCGCCCAGCGAGACCAGCGACCCCGAGCGTCGACACTCCAAGGCCGGACGCTGCCGCCACCGCGGCGATCGTCGGGATCAGGACGTTCTCGGCCCCGCCCTCGTGCAAGCGTGACATCACTCCACCGAGGAAGCAGGCCACGATCCACGACGCATGAAACACAACCGCCCGTCGGTCAGAACCGCGCAGCACGAACACCACGAACAGCCCCAGACCGATCAACATCGGCGGCAGGTCATGCGACCAGAACAGCGGCAGCAGATAGGACTCGAACCCGTGGTTGCGGGGCAATTCCAAGGTGAAATAGGACAGCCAACCGTCATGCAGGAGGTCGAGCCCCCAGACGGTCAAACCGCATGCCGCCGCCACCGCGACGCCAAACCCAGCACCCCTCCGAAAACCACCGGGCAGGCTGCCGAGCACTACGACCGGCAGGATCAGGGCCGCCGTCTGCTTGGTAAGCCAGGCAAACAAGAACCAAACGCCCGCCAGCACCAAGCCCTTCCACGAACGCGCGGCACGCATTTGATCGATACCACCGAGCAGCAGACAGGCAAACAAGGGATCGATCCGACCGGTGTCGTAGTAGCAGCCGGCCAGGAAGTATGAGGCGAAGTAGACCCCCACTGCGACCAGCCCGCCGACCCACGTGCCGTCACGCCGCACCAGGCGGAACAAGAACCAACAAGTCAGCAAGGTCGCCACCACCGAAGTGATGCGCAGCGAAGCCAGCGCGTAGCCAAAGGTGGTGATCTTGCCAAACAGCGCAGCGACGTAGAAGAACCCCGGGTGGTAGAGATACGCCACGTGCTCGTAGCTCGGCTCGGTGTAGATCAGGCGGCCCTCCAAGACCCGGGCGACGTGATCCGCCATCGCGCCTTCCATCCACTCGAGTTCGAACGGATAGGTCAGACGCTGGCTGACCATCCAAACAAAAAACCCCGCGACGAAGCACACCGACAGCAGCAGCAGTCCCCGAATCGCCAATCCAGGGAACCTGGCACCCGGACCAGATGCAGCGGGACTGATTGGGATGGCTTCCATGGGGCGATGAGAGCCTACCCGGCCCCCCTGCTCGTTCAATCGCTGGCCTTTGCAGCAGCCGCCCGGCGCGCTACTTGACGACCTTCATGACACCCTTCATCAGGGTCCAGTGTCCCGGGAAGGTGCAGACGTAGTCGTAGTTGCCCGGACGAGTCGGTGCCGTGAACTCGATCACCTCGGTCTGGCGGTGATTGAGCAACTTGGAAGCCGCCAGGATCTTCTTGTGCTTCGGCACGAAGCCGACATCGAAGCCCTTGGCGCCGAGCTTGACCGCCCTCATCGCGACCTCCATCCCAGAGCCGGGCTGGCAGAACAACAGGTTGTGCGGCATGAAGTCATCGTTCTGGAACCAGATCTTGACCTTCTGACCAGCCTTGACCGTGAACGACGCCTTATCGTACTGCATCTTCTCCGGGATCGTCTTGATCACGATCGCGTCGGCGTCCGGCTTGCCTACAGGTGCGACGGGTTCCTCAGCTGCCATCTGCGCCGGTTGCGAATCGTTGTGGTCCCAGAACTGCTTGACGGTCCCGGCAGCGACCCGCGCGTGCGGCTCAGGGGAATCCAGCAGCAACTGCAGCAGGTCACGGTCGATGACGTTGTGCTGCTGATGCAACCACAAGCCCTCGAGCAGGTGATGCGCGTGGGCCTTGTTCTTCGGGTTCCACTTCTTCAACCACGTCTTGGCGGCCGCGATGACCGATTTGGTATCGCGCTCGGACAACTCGACCCGCGCCCGGTGCCGGACGCCATTGATCGGATGCTCGAGCGCAGCCAGCAGGGTCGCGATCGGTTGGCCGTCGATCGCCACGTGCTTGGACAGCGGGCGCCCGGGCACCGTCAGGCGATAGACCCGGCCGTGCGCGTGATCACGGCTGGGGTCACGGACGTTGTGCTGCATGTGTCCGACGATCGCGTTGGCCCAGTCCGACACGTAGAGCGCCCCGTCGTCACCGATTTCTGCGTCCGTCGGGCGGAAGTTGCCGTCCTTCGATACCAGCAGGTTGTCGGTCTCGGTGCCGTGGGCGTCACCCTTGTCAGTGTCAAAGGACAGCTTGTATTGCTTGATCCCGAGGAAGGCGATCGAGTTGCAGATCAGGAAGTTGCCCTGGTTCTTCTCAGGGAAGTGCGCGCTGGACAAGATGGTACTCGAGGGCACCGGCCGCACCGTGTGCTTGAGAAGCGAGCGCATCTTGAACCCACCCTTGCCGTTGGGCTTGACCTGATAAGCGCGCCCGCCGGTGCCGTCGGTCGCGTAGTGGTAGCCCCAGTAGTCGAACGAGATGCCGTGCGGGTTCGGGCTGTTGTTGGCGTGGAAACTGAACTCGTAGGTCCGCGGGTTGAAGCGGTACATCGCGGAGCGGCCCGATTGCTGGCTCTTGCGCCAGGGGGTCTCCACGTTGGAGACGTGGAACACGCCGCGTTGGTAGTAGAGGAACCCGCACGGGCCGTAGACGAAGTTGTTGGCGGTGTGGTGGGTATCCGCCGAGTCGATACCACCCAGCACACGGATCCGCACGTCGGCGACATCATCGCCATCGGTATCCTTGAGGAACAAGAAGTCCGGGGCAGACGCCACCAGGACGCCGCCGTTCCAGAACTCGAAGCCGGTCGGGTTGTGGACCTTGGCAAAGGTGATCACCCGATCCGCGACGCCATCGCGGTTTTGATCCGGCAGGATCAGCAGGGCGTCATCCATCTTGCCCTTCGGCCGCCACTTGGGGTAGGTCGGCCAGGCCGCCACCCACAGGCGGCCCTTGGTGTCGACCCCGAGCTGCACCGGGTTGACGAGCTCGGGGAACATCTCCTCGGAGGCGAACAAGTTGGCCTTCACGCCCTTCTCGAGGGTCATCTTCGAGACGCCCGCCTTGCCGGAGATGTAAGTGTTCGAACCGGTCTTGCTGACGCCGCCCTGCAACTGGCGCCTGGCGATGGTGGTCTTGACGACGACGTCATCGGGCACGTTGGAGTCATCTGCCTTCACGGTCCGGCCGGCGGTTGCAGCCCACACCACCACATCACGGTTGGTGCTCATGATGTCGAGCTGTTGGAGTTCGTGCTGCAGCACCGTCCGGTTGGTTTGCCCATCGGTGAACTTGAGATGGGACCGACCGCCCCAGACGTCATTGCCGTCGGTCGCGCGGTATCGGTTGAACCAGTGCCAATTCTTGTCCAGAACAGCCCGCCGAACGTGTTCGAGACGAGACTTCGTGGCCTTCGGGACGGAACCGCTGACTGCTTCGATGATGACCTCGGCAAGCTGCCGGTTGCCGTCCTCGGACAGGTGGATGCCGTTGATCGTCAATGCAGCCTGGTTCTTGACGTAGAGGGACAGCGATGGACCGTAGAGATCGACGTAGCCGACCCCGGTCTCCTTGGCTACCGCCGCCATCGCCTCGGTGTAGGCACCGAGGCGAGCATTGTTGGCCTTGCCATCCGGGAGGTTCGGATCGTCGAGATCTTCATGGGCAATCGGCGAGAACAAGACGATGCGCGGCGCGCCAGACCCGGAGTAGTCCTTCTTGCGAGTCTCAGCCACCCACTTGGTCAACGCCGATCTGAACTTGTCCGGCGTACCATCGAACGACTCGTTGTAGCCGAACATCGCGTAGATGACGTCCGCCTTCGAGAGCGTCAGGTACTGGTCCGCGTTCATGAAACCCTTGTTGCGCGGACGATGGTCGACCTTGTCACCGTGATACCCCTGGTTGCGGATGACCAGTTTGTGCTTTGGGTAGGCCAATTGCAGATAGGCCTCCAACCACCCGTGGTGCTGCATCCGGTCGGCCAGGCCGTTCCCGATCAAGACGACGTGGTCACCCTTCTCGATGCCCTTCTGGGCGAAGCCCGGCGACGTGAGCGCGAGGGAGACGAGAGCGAGAGACGCGAGATCACAAGGGAACCGGTGTTGCATGATGGATCTGGATCCGAGACGCCGTACTGGGGGGCAGAATGAATAATCGTCAGCACCAAGGTCGGGGAAGTGCGACCCGGGCACAAGACGATAGCTGGCACCCAGCCGGTTTCTTCCTCCATGCGGCGAAACGCATGGTCGTATGTCTTCTGCACCGGAGTTTCCGAGCGCATGCGCTACACTCCGCCCCATGCAGCAGGAAATGCACGAATTCCGTTTTCATACCACCGGCCCGGGAGCCAGCGACATCACCGATGAGGTCCGGGCCTGGGTCCGCGACTCGGGAATCCAGCAGGGCTTGCTCACCCTCCACGTGATGCACACCTCGGCCTCCCTGATCGTGCAAGAGAACGCCGATCCCCAGGTCTTGGATGACATGGAGGCCTTCCTGCGACGACTGGTCCCGCCCGGCGATCGGATCTTCCGCCACACCGCCGAAGGCGATGATGACATGCCGGCCCACGTCCGCTCGGCGCTGACCAGCACGACCCTGTCCCTGCCGGTGTCCAACGGTGCACCGGCGTTGGGAATCTGGCAGGCGATCTACCTCTACGAGCACCGGGACCTGCCGCATCACCGCACGATCGCCGCCCACCTGCTCGGGCAGTGACTTCCACCGCTCGGCGGGCTACCGTCCGTGCCATGACCCTGGTCCGCGCCGCTCGGAAGATCCGTCGCCAGGTCGACGACCTGACCTTCGCTGACCCGGTCGCCTACGTCTACAACCCGCTCGACTACGCCTGGAAGCCCCACTCCAAGTTCCTGCAAACCTACGGCGAGGGTCACAAGGAGTTCCTGCTGTTGGGGATGAACCCCGGCCCGTTCGGTATGGCACAGACTGGTGTCCCGTTCGGCGAGATCGCGGCGGTGCAGAACTTTCTCGGCATCGACGAGAAGGTCGGCAAACCCTCGCCCGAGCATCCCAAGCGGCCGATCTCCGGCTTCGCCTGTAGCCGATCCGAAGTCAGTGGCCGCCGGCTGTGGGGCTGGTGCGAAACCCGATTCGGCACCGCCGAGCGGTTCTTCCAGCGCTTCTATGTACACAACTTCTGCCCGCTGGTCTTCATGGATCAAGGCGGCCGCAACCTCACTCCCGACAAGCTGCCGGCGAACGAACGCGGTCCGCTCTTTCAGGCCTGTGACGAGTCGCTGCGGCGGGTCGTCGAACTCCAACGCCCGCGGATGGTCATCGGGATCGGAGCCTTTGCCGAAAAACGCGCGCAGAGTGCACTCGCCGACTTTGATGTCGAGTACGGGCGGATCCCCCACCCAAGCCCGGCCAGCCCCCTGGCCAACCGTGGCTGGGACGCCGCCGCCGACCAGGCCTTCGCCGACCTGGGCCTACCCGGTCGGGCTGGCTGGTAGCGAGGCGTAGAGTGACGCGTAGCCAGCCACCATCTGCTGCTCGTCGAACTTGCGCTGAATCCTGAGCCGCGCCGCACTGCCTTGCCGGCGGGCCGATTCAGGATCCTGGAGCAAGGCCGCCAGGCTGTCCGCGAACGCATCGAGATCGCCAGCCGGCACGATCCGTCCGGTCTCCTCGGGAACCACGATCTCACGCGTCGTCTGCAAGTCGAAAGCTACCACCGGTCGGGCAGCCGCACCGGCTTCCGCCAGCACCAGGCCAAAGCCCTCGTAGCGGCTGGGAAACGCCACCACCCGGGCGGAGGCAAACACCCCCGCAACGTCCGAACGGAAGCCCAGCCAATCGACCCGCTCCGCAATCCCGAGCTTCTCGGCCAGGGCAGCCAGCGACTGGGCGTCCGGACCGACGCCCGCGATCTCCATGCGCGCCGCCGGTACGCTGTGCGCAACGCGCGCAAAGGCTCGCAGCAAGAGATCGAAACCCTTCTGGGCCTGCAGCCGCCCGACTCCTGCGATCACCGGCTCGCCATCAAGATCGAGTACCGGAACCGACGAGTAAGCGGCGGTGTCGATCCCGTTGGGCACGGTGACCAGCTTGTCCGCCGGCCATCCGGACTTCCGCAGGTGCTCGGCGACCGATACCGACACGCAAGCAACGCGCGACGCGCGCATGGCGGCACGGCGCTCAAGCCAGGGCCGAAGCGGACGGTAGCGGCGCTCGATGACGTGCACGGTGTGGATCAGGGCAACGGTCTGGTCGGCGGCCAGCACCTTCGAAGCCAGGACGTTGGCGTGATGAAGATGGCTGTGCACCAAGGCCGGTCGGCGTGCCCGCAGCAATTCACCCAACCGGCGCGCCAACCCGAAGGGCCGGCTCCGGCGACCTGCAAGCCGGGCGACGTGGATGCCCATGGCTTCGAGTTCGAGGTCGAAGGCCGTCGACTCGCCCGACAGGTAGGCGACTTCCACCTCGTAGTCCTGCAGGCCCAGCGCCAGCGACCGCACAACCCGCTCCGCACCGGCGTGCCCGGTACTCGTGGTGACCAACAGAACCCGGGATCGCGGCTGCACCACCACTAGAACCGGCCACTCTCGGGATCGTCGCCACTCATCTGCGCAGTTGAGGATGCCCCGCCCGCACCACCAGGCCAAGAAGTTCTCGACACCGACGCATCCGCCGAGGCGAACGGATCGCTACGCCCAGGCCGCAGCCGATGCTCTGCCGCCGCCTCACCGATGGTCAAAACGGCGGTGGCGTAGGAACGCCAGGACCTGGTGAATCGCCGAATCATCGATGGTCAACCACATGTGGCTCAGCGGCAAGCGGATCGAATCCACGGCCCCGGGCAGCTGGGCCTCTTCGACCGACACGGTGCCGTCATCGTCACCCGGCACATCGGCGTTACGACCGACACCATCGCCGTAGCCACCGTAGATCACCCCGAAGTCACACTGCAGCACACCGAGTCCATCGTAGAACGGGTGACCGACCTCGAGTTGCAAGGCAGCTTGTTCCCGCATCAGGGTCTTGAACAACCACCAACCCTTGCGCTTGGCGAGCAACGCCGCCCCGCGGTGCGGGGTGCCCAGGAACAGGCAGGCGTCGGGCGTTCTGGCACCCTCGAGGGTGAGGTACTGCCGGATCTGCAAGCCACCCATCGAATGTCCGACGAAAAAAATCTGCAACGGTTCCTCGGGACCAGGCAGGTGCTGAAGGAAGTCCTCAAGTTCGACGTGCAACTGCGCAGCGTGTCCCTCGATCGAACCGCTGGTGCTGTCGTAGCTGGTGTTGAAGGTCCGGTAACCGTGATCCCGCAGCGCGCGATCCAACTTCCAGAGCGAAGCGGCTGACCGGGACAAGCCGTGCCGCAAGACCACCACCCGCCGCGTGTCATCCGGCACCTTCAAGGCCGGGTCATGCGGAAACGTCCCGAGGTTGATCGCGTAGTCGAACGGGACCGTCCAGGTATCGCAGCCGATCGACAAGCAGGCCACTGCGCACAACAGGCTGGCGCGCCGGGTGCGGTTACCGCGCGTCACGCCCGGTCTCCGGCACCACGCCAGCGTAGCGGTCGGTTGTGGAGCCGCGGCGACTCCGGGGCAGTCCGTACCACCTCCGCCTCGTGCTCACAGATCTCGGCCAGCCGGTGGTCCACATCGGCATCGCTGTCGGCGCCGACGCGTCGCGCAAAGTCGATGTACAACGAATAGTGCCGGGCCTCGGCGACCGCGAGTTCCTGGTAGAACCCGGCCAGCTCGGATCCGGTGGATTGAAACGCCGCCGCCAACAGCTTGAGCCGTTCGCAACTGCGGGCCTCGATGACTGCCGCACACAGCAGGCGATCGATCAGCTTGCCCGGCTCATCCCGGCGCACAATGGCGAGCAGCCGCCCCGCATACGAGCTCGCCCGCTGCGGCCCGAACCGGACCCCGCGTCGACGCAGGATCTCCAGGACAGCCTCGAAATGCTCGAGCTCTTCCCGCGCCAGCGCGCTCAGCGGCTGCTGCATGAACTCCCGTTCCGGGTACCGCACCATGAACTGCATGGCACTCTGGGCCGCCTTGCGTTCGAGATGCGCATGCTCGACCAGGATCTCGTCGAGGTCTTCGAGCGCCGTCTCGGCCCAGTCCACTTCGGTATCTTCGGACAGTTCAAACACCAATAGGTCTCCAGTGCTAGCGGGTGACGACAACGGCCAGATCGAGGGCCGGGGCAACCAGGTAGTGGGCTCCGCGCTGCACCTGGCGAACATGGACCCACACCGGATCGGCACCCTCGGGCAGGGCGGCGCGCAGTTTCTTGGTCTGCTCCGCCGTGGTAACGATCTCGCCCTCGGCTGGCGAAGTGAGTTCCAATTCGACTCGGACATGCCCGTCGCCTGCCAGCGTGCGCAGCAGGGCCAGCCCGAACCCACCGGAATGCACCTGGACGTCCACGGCCAGTTGGGATCCATCGATCGAAGCCTGGAGCCTGGGACCCTGGTAGTCGATCGCAGGCTGCGCGACCTTCCTGCCAAGATCCTTGCCTCTCGGCTCTCCCTCCGCAACACAGGCAGACAGGGGCAGCAGCAACACCAGGCTGAAAATACTACGCATGGATCAACGGCTGCTAGCTGGCCATCGCCAGGACAGGAACTCGACCAGGGCAAGCAGCGCCAGCAGCACGATCCCGTAGATCGCGTCCGGCTCCGCACGGCCTCGCTGTTCGCTGGTCACCGTCGCTGACGGCGGCACCAGACTGTCGATCGGCCCGATCGGATTGCCACCGAGTCGCTCGAGTTCGGCGACATCCACCGGCAGGGGTACCGTCGGCGTCACGCTCGGCCGCTGCACCACGTCGACGCCGTGCACGACCGTGTGCGCCGGCGCCAGGAACTGGATCCATTGGCCGAGCCGACCGGGGAAGGACTCCGCGTCGCAGAAAGCCTGCCCCCAACGTCCCA
>JAYZDB010000329.1:0-8101 GCA_036338025.1 Planctomycetota bacterium | reverse complement strand
CCAGGGCCCGCCTGAGCACTGAGCCGCGTGCCGCGCCATATGCAACACCCACCCGCGATCCTCGTCGTTGCCATCGCCATGATCACGGGCTGTACATCCCCACCACGCGTGCCGCACACCGCGCTCTACGCGAAGCTGAAGCAGATCGCCAAACACACGACGATCACCGTCGCACACCGTGGTGATTCCGGGAGTTTTCCGGAGAACACGCTGCCCGCCTTCGAATCAGCGCTACGCAAGGCCGCCGACATGGTCGAGCTTGACTTCCACCAGACCGCCGACAACCAACTCGCATGCATTCACGATGCGACCCTGGACCGGACGACCGACAGCCGCCAGACCCTGCGCAGGAACAAGCTGGCCGTCGCTAAATTTCCAATGCAGGAATTGCGCAAGCTCGACGCCGGCAGATGGAAGCACCAGAAATTCCAAGGCACGCGAATCCCAAGCCTGCAGGCCGCCCTCGGCGCCATCCAGGTCGGCTCGGTCACGATGATCGAGCACAAGGCTGGCGAGCCCGAAAACCTGGTCGCGCTGTTGCGCAAGCTCGACCTGGTAGACGAGGTGCTCGTGCAGTCCTTCCATTGGTCATTCCTGGAGCGCCTGCACGCCTTGGAACCACGCCTGACCCTCGCAGCGCTGGGCGGATCCAAGAAACAGCCCAACCCGACCGGCGCGGTGCTGCGTCGTATCGAACGCACGCACAGTTGCATGGTGCATTGGAACTTCCGCCACCTGACCCAGCAGCACGTAGTGGAGCTGCACCGACTTGGCTACCTGGTCTGCGTCTACACCCTGAATACGGTCGAGGACTTCCAGCAGGCAATCGCCATCGGCGTCGACGCAATCACGACCGACCATCCGGCACGGCTGCGCAGCTACCTCGAGCAGCGTTGAGCAGGTTTGGGGCTTGCACACCATATCAGGATGTGCTGATATGCTTATATCATGTCCGGCCTCCTCGTTCTGCAAACCACCCTGAAGCTCTTGTCGGATCCCACCCGGCTGCGGATCCTGGCCTTGCTATCGATTGAAGAGATTGCAGTACAAGAACTTGTGTCGATCACTGGCTTGGCGCAGAGCCGGATCAGCAACCACCTGTCGCTGCTGAAGCGAGCCGGGTTGGTGCTGGATCGCCGTGAAGGCTCCTGGGCTTTCTACCGGCTGGCGGTCCCTGACAAGGACAGCTCCCTGACGCCGGAGCTTTACGAGGCCACCATCCGACCCTTCCTCCAAAGCGAGGAGGGCCACCGCGATGCCGCCGCCCTCGAGACCGTTCGAGAACAGCGCCGGCAACGCAGCCGTACCACCCACGACGCCCTGGCGTCCCGTTGGGTCGAGGTCGGTCAGGAGTTTCGCACCGGCAGCCTACGGGCCGAGGCCTGCTCCGCCCTGGTGCCTTCGGGCCTGCGCGTCGCCGATCTAGGCTGTGGCGCCGGGTTCCTCACCACCCACCTCTCCCGGCAGGGCATCGAGATCATCGCCGTCGACCATTCCCAACGGATGCTCGACGCAGCCAAGGCTCGTATCCAATCAGCCTCCGACCAGGACCGCGGCGGCAAGGTCGAATTCCGTCAAGGCGAGATGGAACAGTTGCCGTTAGCTGATAACGAGGTGAACGGCGCCTTCGCCAACCTGGTCTGGCACCACATCGCCGACATGGACTGCGCTGCCGCAGAACTCGCCCGCGTGATCGAGCCTGGCGGCACCGCCGTGATCACCGACCTGCTACCTCATGACGAGGACTGGATGCGCGAAGAAATGGGCGACTACCGTCTCGGGCTGCGGCCCGAAGACGTCATGGGTGCCCTGGCCCGCGCCGGCTTCACCGAACTGACTACCGAAGCGATCCACGACCAATATGTCGTACAAGATCCGCAAGGCGGCGAGTCAGCACTACCACTCTTCCTGGTTCGAGGCTACGCGCCCGGCGCCTGAACTCGATCCAAGCCCACTGACACAACACCAATTCGAACACACTTCGAGACAACTCAAACGGAGCTGCGATGACCGCTACCCAAAATACGATGAATCAGGACTACAAGGTCAAGGACCTCAATCTCGCGGATTTTGGCCGCAAGGAAATTCACATGGCCGAGATCGAGATGCCCGGCCTGATGTCTCTGCGCAAAGAGTACGCAGGTGCCCAACCCCTCAAGGGGGCACGTATCATCGGCTCACTACACATGACGATCCAGACCGCGGTCCTCATGGAAACCCTGACCGCGCTCGGTGCGGAGATTCGTTGGGCCTCCTGCAACATCTTCTCCACACAAGACCACGCCGCCGCCGCTGTCGCGGTCGGTCCCAACGGAACGCCCGACAACCCCCAGGGCGTTCCGGTGTTCGCCTGGATGGGCGAGACCCTCGCGGAATACTGGTGGTGCACCGATCAGGCGCTTACCTGGCCGGACGGTCAGCTACCCAACATGATCCTCGATGACGGCGGCGATGCGACCATGATGGTGCTCAAGGGTGCCGAGTGGGAGCAGACTAGCGTGCCCACAGCTACCAGCGAGGACCCCGAGGACTGGGCTGAACTCGTCAAGCAGCTTGCGACGTCCTGCAACGGTGACAAGTGGCAGCAGATCCGCGCTTCGATCAAGGGCGTGACAGAGGAAACCACTACCGGTGTCCACCGTCTCTACCAGATGCAGGAAGCCGACCAACTGCCGTTCCCAGCCATGAACGTCAATGACTCGGTAACCAAGAGCAAATTCGACAATGTCTACGGCTGCCGCCATTCCCTGGTCGACGGCATCATGCGCGCAACCGACGTAATGCTATCGGGCAAGATCGCGGTGGTATGCGGCTACGGCGACGTCGGGAAGGGTTGCGCGCAGTCTCTGCGCGGTCAGGGCGCTCGCGTGATTGTCACCGAGATCGACCCGATCTGCGCCTTGCAGGCCCTGATGGAGGGCTATGAGGTCAACACTCTCGAAAATGTCCTCATTGAATCCGACATCTTCGTCACCACGACTGGCAACTTCAACATCATCACCGCCGAACACATGTCGAAGATGAAGCACAACGCCATCGTCGGCAACATCGGCCACTTCGACAACGAGATCGACATGGCGGGACTCGCCAAGATCCCGGGCATCGAAAAGCTCAACATCAAGAACCCCGCCGAACACGGCAACCAGGTCGACCAGTGGAACTTCCCGGACGGCCACTCGGTAATCGTGCTGGCCGAAGGACGACTGCTCAACCTCGGCTGCGCAACTGGTCATCCGAGCTTTGTCATGTCCAACAGCTTCAGCAACCAGGTGATCGCCCAGATCGAGTTGTTCTGCAACCCGTCGAACTACGAGAATCGCGTCTACGTGCTGCCCAAGCACCTCGACGAGAAGGTCGCCCGTCTACATCTCGGCAAGCTCGGAGCCAAGCTGACAACCCTGACCAAGGAGCAGGCCGACTACATCAACGTGCCAGTCGAAGGGCCCTACAAGGCCGACCACTACCGCTACTAGCATGCGACTAGCGCAGACACGGCGCCAGTTGGCCCTCCTCACACCCAGGAGATTCCGACTGGCGCCGTGTTCCGTACACAAAAACACCCGCTGACAGCGGGCGCCGTTGGCTGCAGTCCTTGCAATCTGCGACTACTCGACCAACACCTCGCAGGTCGCGACTCCACCGTTGTTGAGAACTACAACGATGCGCAGGTAGCAGTCGAATCCATCATCGAGATCGATGCGGAAGCTCTTCACGCCGACCCGCTGTAGCTTGACCAGCTCAGCCCCGTTGATGTTGACCTTGCCTGAGCAGATAGCCGTAGAAACCACCAGACTGCCATAGGTAAACGTGGCGATCGCCCGCGGGAGGTTCGAGGGCAGCGTCATCGCGAGACCCTGGGACGCTCGTGCCATGCGGAACCCGTAGCGGTAGGAATTGGGCGTAAGGCCACCGGGACTCATCAGGCGGGACTTCGCGGCCGGGAGGTTGACCGTCCCACCTTCCCCACCCTTGTACCAGCGGTTGACAGTACGACCACAGAGCTCGCCGACCGTGACCATGATCACTGCAAGGGCCAGGATCTTGAGTCTGGCGGACATCATCCTTCCCCGCCCTTGAACCAGGTGGGGAACTGCTCGACGAACCGACTCAGCACATCAGGATGGCGGGAGAGGATGCGACCAAACTGGACCCGCTTCTCAAACTCCTCAGCCATACCACGCCGCTTATGCGGGAACTTCTCGTCGAGAACCCGAAGCCAGTTCTCGCAATCTCCGAACTCCTCTTTGAAGCCGTAGGCCAGAGCGAGGTTGAAGTACGTCGTGTGGAAACGAGGCTCCTGGTCGATCACACCGGATCCGACCAGTTCCATGAACAACCCGATCGCCTCGTCGAACCGACCCTGTTCGAGGTGAAGGTTGCCGAGATTCTCCAGTGCGAACGCACGGGTCACGATATTGCGAGAGCGATCGAGCACTCGGGAGAATTCAAGGATCGCTCGACCGTGCTTTTGCTCGACCTGGTACGCGTGACCGAGGTAGATCCGTGCTTCGTGGTAATCGTCCCAAAGCAACAGGGTCTCGCGCAGGAGGCGACGGCCCTTGGCGAGATTCTCAACCGGATCACGCAGATCGCGCTGCCGGAACAGCACCTTCGCACGCACCCACTCCTGCCCCATGTGGACCTGCTCCCGAACGCTAAGCCGTTCGACTTCGTCGAGGAGGTTGCGCCCACGCAGACACATGTCGGGCACCGGAACAGGTTCACGGGCGACGACACGGCTGAACGACGGATCGACACCCATCAGCACAAAGCCGCGTCCCAACTCGTAAAGGACCTTGGCGAGCTGCCGCTGGTTCCCGAGTAGACGACGGCGCAAGTCGCTGGCAATCCCGTCACCGAATGCAGCCTCTCGGTTGCGTTCCTCGAGGACCGAATCGATAAGCTGGCAAGCCGCGAGCTCACGATGCGCCTGGGCCTGATCGCGAATACTCTGAAGGAAAGCGCTACACGACGCACAAGCATCCGAGTGCACCATCACCCGACGAACCACGGCCGCATCCAACTCTCCGTCCAACATCGCCGACAGATCCGCTTGGATCGGCAGGCAAGGATCGCTGGTGTCGAGTGGAACGGAGCCCTTCATGGTAACGGTCTCGGAGGACGGTGACGGAGTGTGCGGGTTGGTGAGTTAGTTGCTGGAAACGTTTAGGGCACAGGGCGTGGCCAAAGCCGAGAGGGTTCGGTTCAGACCCCTGAAGATCTTGCGGCGACCCCGGAAGATCACCATCTTGAGGTTCTCCAGACGAATCCCTAGCTCAGCCGCGGTGTCCTTGTAGGACGCTCCCTCGACCTCGACCATGCTCAGCGCACGCTGCTCCTTGGGAGACAGACGGCGGAAGTGCATGAGATAGAGGTTCAGGTAGACGAGAAACGCGAAATCAACCAGGCCGGCACTCTCCGAGTCGGTCGCAGAACGCAGCGGGGTCCGAGCCTTGACATCAGCCTTCTGGCCCATGTCTTCCTCGAGCGGTGTGAATCGCGACAAGCGTGACTCACCCTTCAAGAACTTCAGCAAGGTGTTGCGGACGATCCGATGGCCCCAATTACGGAACGAGTCTGGGCGGTCACAGAGGAAGCGTCGCGGATAGCGATAGATGTTCAGGAACACTTCCTGCAGGACGTCCTGCGCGTCGACACCAGTGGCGCCGCGACGCACCCTGCTCTGGATCGCACTCAAGAACGAGTCGCGATTGAGGTCGAACAGCATGGCGAACACCTTGGTGTCGCCAGTCTGCTTGTAGCAATCCATCAGACAGGAGCTGACGGCGTCGGTGCGTTCCTGCTCCGATGTCGGTGCTGCCATCCCTTCGGGATCCCGCCCTTCGCTCAGGCGGTACAGATTGCTGTCACCGGTATCTTCCCATAGACCCCGCAATCGCTCGTTGAGCGGTTCCTGCGTCGTTCCAGAGGTCAAGGTGTTCATCCGAAGGTCGGGGGGCAAACAAGCTAATCCAACGGCCTCTAGTCCCCCGGTCGCCATTGTAACCATGCAATCACGATTAAACTCAGGTGGTTTCGAGGGGACCGGCAAGCTCACCAGTGCGGCACGGATCTGATCCGCACAGCCTCCCGGTTGGGAGTTCTGGATCGGTCACAAACACAATACAAAGAAGTATTTATGTCCGCTAGTGCCGGGCCGTCGGGAAGCCGTCGGTGGACATTCGTAGCACCATTCCCGTCCCGCTATGTCCCATGACATCAGGGACAATCCTCCCGCCGTGACCGTCGACGAAGACCTCGCGCAACCGGGCCATTTCTGCCGGCAGGCAGACGTCCGCAGGTTCACCGAGTCCAACAATCCGTACGTCGGCCCAGTCGGACCCGACCTGCAAGTGGAGGTTGACCGAGCCTTCCCCAGAAATCCGGTGCGACGCAATCACGCAGCCCAGAAAAAGCGCTTCGGCCAGCTCGATGGGCCGCCCCCACCATTCACAGGGCTCGCCGATCGGGACGACGTTGAGCCGCACCTTCGGAAAAAACGGCTCGACCTGCGCGGGGAGTTCCCGACACAGGTCCTCGACATCCACGAGCTGGTTCCCCTCGATCATCCCGCGCACCTGTGTGCCGAGACACGTGGTGCGGGTCTCCATCCGATCGACGATTTCGCGGATGACCTTCAGGTGGCCGAGCACCGGCATCCGAATTCCAACCGGAACCGCGTGGATGACCTCGTCGAGGCTGTCCTGGATCCCCTCGACCGAACGCAGCAGATCCTCGATCTGTGGCCCAAAGCGGTGCCCACAGGCCTCCAGGGCAGCCTCGCCGCCGCTATGCGCGACCTGCTCCAAAGAGTCCGGCATGCGCGGACACGGCAGCTGCCGGGGTGATTCTGCGATTCCGTCGGCATCCGGGGAGGCAGCAGACTCCTGGCTTCCGACAACCAGGATCCGGGCCCGTGAAGTAGATTCGTCGGCACGAACGCGCTCGATCGCGGTGGCCAGATCACAGTCCAGTTCCCGTTCCCGCAAGATCACGAGTTGGCTGTTGGGTATGACAACCGGGCTGGCCGGTACCTTATTCTCTGCCACACCGCTGAAAGACCCCGAACTACCACTTCCAGTCATCGCAATTCTCCTTCGTTCATCACAGGTTTCCTTCGTCGAAGGCTCGATACCAACTTGAGTTCGGGGTGTCGAATCCTGCATCAGTAGGCAGTCCCAGCCATGCCCCCTTCACCTGACACCATCCGCGAAATCGCCTACGAGGCCGGCTTCGACCTGGTAGCGTTCGGCCCCGCCAAAATCGGCGAGCACGCCGACCACTTCGCGCAGTGGTTGGACGCGGGACGAGCCGGGGAGATGGATTACCTACACCGCAACCGTGAGGTCATCCTGGACCCGCGCCGGTTCCTGCCGGGCGCGACGTCTACGATCGCGGTGGCCTATGACTACGGCGGGCCACAGGTGGCTCTCACGGGCGGGCAGGGCAAGGTCGCACGGTATGCCACCGGCAGGGACTACCACCGTTTTCTCGGCAAGGCGACACGCCGGATGCGAGACGGACTCGAGCAGGCCGGGGTCGCCCCTGGCACGATCCGGGTCGGAACCGACGCCGTGCCAGTGCTCGAACGGGCCCTGGCCAGTCAAGCCGGCATCGGCTTTCTCGCCAAGAGCGCCGGGATCATCAACCCCACGCTCGGTCCATACCTCCTGCTCTCAGAGCTCGTCACCCAGTTGGACCTTCCCCACGATCCACCAGCTCTGGGCTCGTGCGGATCGTGCACGGCCTGCATCGAGGCTTGCCCAACCGACGCTATCACGGAGCCTTACCAGGTCGATGCCACCCGCTGCCTCAGCTATACGACGATCGAGTTGCGCGGCTTCATCGATACTCCGCTGCGCGCCGCCCAAGGCGATCAGTTCTTCGGTTGCGACATCTGCCTGGAAGTCTGTCCGTTCACCAGCAAGGGGCGTAGCGGCACCGATGCGCCGATGCCAGCGGACATGCAACCGCACAAGGTACTCGAGACCTTCGACCTCGTCGGCGTCTTGCAACTCAGCGAAGAGGATTACCAAGAGCAATGGGTCGGCACCGCCATGCGACGCGCCACCCGCAGTGGTCTCCGACGCAACGCGGCGGT
>JAYZDB010000328.1:0-8698 GCA_036338025.1 Planctomycetota bacterium | reverse complement strand
TGGTCAAGTCCTTGTGTAGAGTGCCAGCGATTGCGTAGGCCACGACCAGCGGGGGAGATGCCAGGTAGTTGGCCTGCACGTGCGGGCTGACCCGCCCCTCGAAGTTGCGGTTGCCGCTGAGTACGGAGGCTACCACCAGATTGGCTTCGTCGATCGCGTCTTGAACGGGTTGGGGCAGAGGGCCGCTGTTGCCAATGCAGGTCGTGCACCCGTAGCCGACGGTGTGGAAGCCGAGAGTTTCGAGGGCCTTGTCCAGACCGGCCTTCTCGAGATATTCGGTGACGACCCGGGAGCCCGGGGCGAGGCTGGTCTTGACCCAGGAGGGTACCCGTAGTCCTCGGGCGACAGCTTTCTTGGCCAGCAGGCCCGCCGCCAGCATGACGCTCGGATTCGAAGTGTTGGTGCATGATGTGATCGCCGCGATCACGACCGATCCATGACCGAGCATCTCACCAGCGGCGTCCGCAGTCTTGGTGACGTCCGCGGCCTGCAGGTTGAATCCACCTTCGGCGATGGGGCGCTGCAGGCTGGAGCGGAATTCGTCCTTCATGGCGGTCAGGGTGACACGGTCCTGCGGGCGCTTGGGACCAGCCAGGCTGGGCACGACCTTGGCGAGGTCGAGGCTCAAGGTGTCGCTGAATTCTGGGGTGGGGGAGTTGTCGGTGACGAACATTCCCTGCGCCTTGTAGTAACTCTCGACGAGTTCTACCTGGGCATCGGAGCGGCCGGTCTGGCGCAGGTAACGGAGCGCTTCCTCGTCGACGGGGAAGAACCCCATCGTGGCGCCATACTCCGGTGCCATGTTGGCGATGGTTGCCCGGTCGGCCAACGTCATGCTGCACATTCCATCACCGTAAAATTCCACGAACTTGCCGACCACGCCTCGTGCACGCAGCATCTCCACGATGGTCAGAACCATGTCGGTGGCCGTTGCGCCGTCGGGTAGTTGACCTCTGAGTTCGAACCCGATCACCTCGGGCATCAGCATGTAGATCGGTTGACCGAGCATGACAGCTTCGGCCTCGATGCCGCCAACGCCCCAGCCGACAACTCCGAGACCGTTGATCATGGTGGTGTGGCTGTCGGTGCCGACCAACGAGTCCGGATACACCTGCGTTTGGCCGTCGACCTCGCGAGTCAGAGCAAGGCCTGCCAGGTATTCGAGATTGACCTGGTGCACGATGCCGGTAGCTGGCGGAACCGCTCGAAAGTTCGTGAAGGACTCCTGGCCCCACTTGAGGAACTCGTAGCGCTCCTCGTTGCGTTCGAACTCGCGGTCGAGGTTCTTTTCGAGGGCCGTGGCGCTGCCAAAGTGGTCGACTTGCACGGAGTGGTCGATGACCAGGTCGCAGGGTACCAGGGGGTTGATCTTCTTGGGGTCGCCGCCGAGTCGGTGCATGGCAGCTCGCATGGCGGCGAGATCGACGACGCAAGGCACCCCCGTGAAGTCCTGCAGGATGACTCGGCCGGGCAGGAACGGAATCTCGATCCGGCCGGCGGACTCAGCACTCCAGGTGGCCAGTGCCTTGACGTGGCTTTCTTCGACGATGTAGCCGTCTGTGTTGCGCAGGGCGGATTCGAGCAGCACGCGGATGCTGTAAGGTAACCGCTGCAAGGTGCCGACGCCCGAGGCCTCCAGGGCCGGAAGGCTCGAGTAGGAGAGGTCGCCCTGTGATGTGCTCAGGGTTCGCTGGGTCTGGAACGGGTCGGACATCGGGTCGCTTGTGTCCTGTCGATCAGGTGAGAGGATCTGGTTGGGAATCGGGAACGGGAACGGTAGTCATACCCTCGGGATCAGGCTGAACCAAGCTTGTCGGTTTCCGGAGTCGTGCGCATACTCACCGTATGGCTGCATTGCCCGACACTGGCAGGTTCTGGCTGTTCAAGTCCGAACCAAGCGTTTTTTCCTACGATGACCTGCTGAGCTCGAAGGGCAAGCGGACCCATTGGGACGGAGTCCGCAATTATCAGGCGCGCAACATGCTGCGCGACGACATCAAGTCTGGCGATGGAGTGCTTTTCTACCACTCCAATGCCAAGCCGATGGTGATCGCCGGGATTGCGCAAGTCATCAAGGAGGGCTACCCCGATTTCACCGCCTGCGACCAGAGCGACAAACACTTCGATCCGAAGAGCGATCCCGACAACCCGACCTGGTTCATGGTGGATATCAAGGCGATTACGAAGTTCGATCCGCCGCTGACACGTGAGGAACTCATGCAGACCAAGGGCCTGTCAGACATGATGCTGTTGCAGCGCGGCTCGCGTCTGTCCATCCAGCCGGTGAAACCGAAGGAATGGCGGACGATCCTGAAACTCGCGGGTATGTAGAACCAACGGAACCAGGCTCGTGAACGACTCCAGGACAATCGCTGCCGAACTCGTCGATCAGATCACGAACACCGTGCATCGGCGCTTCAACTCACGGCGTGGCGTTTTGGTGCCGCCCCGGCTGACGGGCCGCTGTGGGGTCGCATCGATGAAGAGTGGGGAGGCGGTGATGGATCGTGCCGACGAGTTGCTTGACAGCGCTAGCCAGGAGTGGCCGAGCGAACTCGAGCCGGAGGTCTATATGGAGCTGCAGCGAGATGGCAAGCGTTGGCAGTTGGAGTGGGTCGTCGATACGACAGTTGAGGAAGGCACGGCTCCATCCGCGGAGTTGGCAGAAGGCCAGGACTAGCTGGAGCGGCGGTGTTCCGGGGCTGTGTTGGCTGGGCAGAGTCAGCGATTGTCCGCCACATTCGTGACCGCCGGAGAGTCCTTGGCACTGGTGGCCAACAGTCTTCGGACAATCAGCACCGTTAGCAGGCTCGTCAGCCCCTGTCCGAGGGTGGTCCCGACCAGGATTCCGATCAGCGGGTCGAATCCGAACGCCGGGGCGGCGAAATACCCTGTCAATATCGCAGGAATTCCCAGCCCCAGGGACTTCATCAACACGACCCGGACGCCGACCGCGGGCCGGCGCAGTGCCTCGAACACCGGCCGCAGCTGAAGGAACGGTTGCGTCGCCAGCGCTGCGAGTGGCACCAGGGTCAGGTACAGGACCACGTTTTCACCAGCCGCCTTGCTGGCGCCTGGCACCAGGAAGTTCGCGAGCGGGGCTGGGAAGATCCAGCCGAGTGGGATCGCGATCAGGCCAACCAGCATCGCGGTGTGCAGCAGGCTGGTCCGCAACTCCCTGCGCACCAGGTCGTGGCGCCTGGCCATCGTGTGTCGTGCGACGTACGGTAGCACTGCAACCGCGGTTGCGACCACCGGCATGACCGCCAGGGCCACCAGTCGGCTGAACACGGCGTAGGCCGCCAGATAGACTTCGCTGTCCGGCAGGACGGTCAGCAGGCTGGTCAGGATCAGTTCCTCACAGAACACCAGCAGGAAGGCCAGACTGCCGGGGATTGCCAGCACCAGGATGTCGTTCAGGGGTCGGCGGTTCCAGTGCCTCGGACCGTGGTCCCAGTCGGTTGCGCCGTCGTCCCAGGCACCGGCCAGCCGTGCTTTTTCTAGCTTGCGGGTGCGGATGGCGGCGTAGCTCAGTCCTGCGTAGCGGGAGATGACGGTCGCGACTGCGATACCGGCGATGCCCCAGTGGAACACGAACACGAACACCGTGTTGAGGGTCACGTTGGTGAGGGTGGAAAAGAGTCCGGCCTTCATGGTGCTGATCGTGTCGTGGTGTGCCTTCACGATCGAGTCCGGGTAGAGCGACAAGAAGCCCGAGAACGGCATCGAGATCACCAGGATCAGTGAGTAGGTCAGGAAGTCCCGTTGCAATTCGGCTTCCAGGCCTCGGTAGGGTGTGGTGAGATAGATCAGTGCCGCCAGTCCGAGCAGTATCGGGACCAGGCTGATGTTGATCTTGACCATCGCCGCCTTCAGGCTGGCCACCCGGGCTTGATCCCGCTGGCCGAAAGCCTGGCTGAGGGTGGCCGTGAAGCCCGCAGATATCCCGACCCAGATCGCGATGAACAGGGTCTGAATCGGAATGAACAGGCCGATGGCAGCGACCCCGAAAGGCACCTCATCCTTGATCTCCGCGACGTAGATCAGGTCGACGAGGATGAAGAGGAAGCGAAACGTGAACGAGAACACCAGGGGCAGCGCCAGTCTCGTGAGGGTCTTCTCGGGCATCGGAGGGGGTGTTTCTACTATGCGCTACGGTTCTACCTGCGGGAAATCTCGGTAGCGTGGCGGCTCGGGCGCCACCACGACCTTGGTAGCGGTTGTAATTGCGCGCCGATTGATTCCATCCCGGGGCCCGCCAAGGAGTGATACCCCTGACTCCCCAACTTTCCTACGATGACGTCTGCATGCAGATAGGAACCGATTCGCCCTCCTGGTCGCCAAGCAGCGGCACCCGGACCCTGGAACAGCCCGAGACCCGGGTGGTTCCGCAGTTGGCCCGTCCGTGGAACGTGATCGTCCACGATGACCCGGTCACCACCATGCTGTATGTCGTCAAAGTGTTCATGGAGGTGTTCTCCTACTCCCAGATGCACGCTCATGAGCTGATGATGGAAGTTCACACCACCGGCCGCTCCGTTGTTTGGACGGGCGACCGGGAGCAAGCGGAGCTGTTTGTTCACAAGTTGCACGGCAAGCACCTGCTGGCCCACCTCGAACAGACCGACAGCGGGTAGAATCCGGCTGCCGATGATGTACATCGAACGAGAAGATGACGCCGTGATCCTCCGTGATCTACCGGTCTGGGTTGTTGATACCTTGCTGTGTCTTCCAGAGTGGATCGAAAGCGACAATCCGGCAGTTCGTGACCGCTTGTTGCCGAAAGCCTACCTTGATGACGAGGCTGACAAAGAGTGGCGCGATAGCCTCGGCTCCTCGCTCGAGCACCTGTTTGCTACCCGGACGCAGATCGTGGGCAAGGACCTGCGAAATCTTGAGATCAGCTCTGGCCCCACGGCACCGGGCGACGAGGCCTTCGCTGCCCAGACGCTATTCCAGGTGAGGATTCCAGGACCGCACGTGTCGGCCTGGGTCAGTACTCTGCAGGCTGGCACGCACGCGCTGTTCATCCTCGAGGGGCTGACTTCCGAAGACGTCTCCCGCGAGATCCCGTCTACCGACGATCCCGAGAAGCAGGTCTCGATGCTACGCCTGGCGGTCCTCCAGGAGATCCTGGTCAACCTCCTCGGGGAGTAGTGCGCTGGTCTGTGGATCGCTACTTGATCAGCACCTTGTCATCATCACCCGGGCTCGATATCGCGCTAGCCGGTGGCTGTCCGCGCATTTCGAAGACCCTGCGAATCGCCGTCTTGCCATGCTTGAGTTCGACGACGTACTGGCCGGCGGGCGAGCTGCTTCCGCCGCCGCGACCGCCGAACATGCGGGCGAACTGGGCACCGCGCCCACCACGTCCTCGGCCACCGCCGCTGGACCAGGAGACGCGGTGCAGGCCGGCGGTATTTTCGCAGCGTGCGCGAGTGAACACGGCTTTGCCGCTGCCGTCGAGGACCCGTAGCGAGATCGTCTCGTCGCTATCTGCGCGGAGGTAGTAGCTAAAGGTCGGGTTGCTGTCTGTCGACTCGGCGCTCCAGGTCCGGGCTCCGATCCAGCCGCGGCTGAAGTTGCGCCCCAGCTGGTAGCCGTCGGTGGCGGGGAACACGTGGAAGCCCTTGGCGAGGACTTCCGCGCTGAGGTCCTCCAGCGGCGCGATGTCCATCACGAAGATCCCGCGGCCGTGGGTGCCTACGATCAGGTCGCTTTCTCGGGGGTGGACCATCAGGTCATGGCAGGGCACGGTTGGCAACTTGTTGTCCAGTGGCAGCCAGTTGCCCCCGCCGTTGAGAGATACGAATACGCCGAACTCTGTGCCGACGAACAACACGTGCTGGTTGCGGGGGTGTTCGCGGATCACGTTGATCGGCTCGTGAGGCAGGTTGTTGGAGATGTTCCGGAAGGTCTCACCGCCGTCCGTAGTCATGAACAGGAAGGCGTCCCGGATGTCTTCGCGGTAGCCTGTGAAGCTGACATAGGCGGTGTCGGCATCGGCCGCAGAAGCCTCGACGCGGCTGACCCAGAGCTGCGCCGGCAACTGGTCGAATCGGTTGGTCAGATCCGTCCAGCGGCGACCGCCAGACTTGGTCACCCAGACCTTGCCGTCATCCGTGCCAACCCACAGCAGGCCGGATCGCATCGGTGATTCGGCGATGGTGGTGATCGTGCAATGTGGGACGTTGCCCTGCACTCTCTTGGCGTCGGAGGTGCTGAGGTCGGGACTGATGGTCTGCCACTCGTCGCCGCGGTTGGTCGACTTGTGCAGATACTGGCTGCCGAAGTAGACCGTGTGGTGGTTGTGCGAGGACAGCAGGATCGGTGAGCTCCAATTGTGTCGTAGAGCTGGGCTACCCCGCTCAGCCTTCGGGTTGATGCTCTTGCGCTCACCAGTGCGTAGATCTTGACGTGACAGGCGTCCGAACTGGCTCTCGCTGTAGACGATGGCCGGGTCGAGGGGGTCGACCTGGACGAAGAACCCGTCGCCGCCATTTACCTTGGCGGCGTGCCGATTCTGCACGCCCCCGGAGGTGGTGGCGCGGCTGGGAATCGCCCAGGTGCCGTTGTCCTGCGTGCCGCCATAGATCCAGTACGGGCGGCTCATATCGACGGTGATGGCGTAGAACTGCGAGATGCCCAGGTGATTCATGTGGTCCCAGGTGGCGCCGTAGTCGTAGCTGATGTGCAGGCCACCATCGTTCCCGAGCATCAGGTGCCGTGGATTGCCTGGGTTGATCCAGAGGGCGTGGTGGTCGACGTGGATTCCGCTGACGCCGGACTTCCAGGTCTTGCCACCGTCGGTGGTCATGTGCACGGGCACTGACAGTACGTAGATCCGCTGTTCGTCGGTTGGGTCGACCCGGATCTGGCCGTAGTAGTATCCCGGGCGGCCGCCGATCGAGGTCTCGCCGCTGATCTTGGTCCATTTGGTGCCGCCATTGGCGCTACGGAACACCTGACCGCCGATCGTGGAAGCGCGGGATCGACCCTGCACGGCTTCGGCCTCGTCCTGTTCTGGTTCGGGAATGCGACGGCGTTGGTTGCGGGCTTGTGGTTTGCCAGGGTTGCCGTTTTCGACTACCGCAAACACCACGGTGCCCTGCTTGCCTTTGAATGTGTCCAGGCCGATGCGTCCGATTTCACCGCTCGGCAGGCCACCAGCGAGTTTCGTCCAGCTGTCACCACCGTCCGTGGTCTTGTGGATCGCGGATCCAGGACCCGTAGCGTCGAAGTTCCACGCACGACGACGTCGTTCGTAGGACGCGGCGTAGAGAGTCTTGGGATCGTTGGGGTCCATCACGATGTCGATGAATCCGACGTCCTGGCTGATGAACTTGGCCTTCACCCAGTTCTTGCCGCCGTCGCTCGATCGGTAGACGCCGCGCTCCTCGTTCTGGCTGTACAGAGCCCCGGCGGCTGCTGCGTACAGCACGTCCGGGTTGGTGGGGTGGACGACGATGCGACCGATGTGATCGGTACCCCGCAATCCGCGGTGCTGCCAGTTCTTGCCGCCATCGTCTGAACGGTAGACTCCGTCACCCCAGTACGACGAACGTTGGTTGTTTGCTTCGCCAGTGCCCAGGTACAGGATGTCGGGGTTGCTCGGCGCGACTGCGACGTCCCCGATGCTGATCGAGGATTCGTTCTGGAACTGCGCGGTGAAGTTGATGCCACGGTTCGTGGTCTTGAACAGACCACCGCTGGCGCTGGCGACCCAGAAGATGCTGGGATTGTTCGGATGCACCGCCAGATCGAGCACCCGGCCGCCGAAGCGGGCTGGGCCGAGACTGCGCCACGACATCTTGTCGAGCACGTCCTTGGTGACGAAGTCGTTGTCTTGCGCGGATAGAGAGTGGGCCAGCGATGCGGTGAGGACCAGGCCGACCAGACTGGAGAGTTGGATTCGATGCATGGTTCTATTTCCTCATCAGTGGGTGGGAGCCGTCGTTCTTGGCGTGGCTCATTGGGTCGGCTTTCAAGATGATCGCCTCGGATTGGGTTTCGCCGTTGAAGGTGAACGAGGCGGTATAGGTGCCCGGCTTGACGCTGGGGCCGGGCCGCCGTCCACGCCGACCGGAGACCTGCGTTCGGGTGGACCACTGGATTTGCTGGATTCCAGCAACGGCCTTGCCCTTGACCGATGCGAGCTTTGTCCCCTCGAGATCGCTGATCTCGATGACCGGCGGTTCCTTGGGTTTCTCTTTCAGGTAGAGGTAGATCGATGCACCGGAGGGAGCCTTCGGCGCCCGGTATTGCTTGTGTCCCGAATTGGTCCGCTGGATGCGCCGCCACAGGTAGCTCATTTGCGGTTTCATCAGCATGGCTTTCTTGCGGACTACGCTGCGGGTCATCTGGCGTAGCGGTTCGATGTCGAGGATCCAGACTCCACGACCGTGCGTGGCAGCGACCAGTTCGGAGTCGCGGTCTTGGATCTTCAGGTCGTGCACCGGTACCGTTGGAAGGCCACCGGTCAGTTTCAGCCAGGACTTTCCGCGGTCCAGGGAGGCGTAGCAAGAGTGCTCGGTGCCGCAGAACACCAGGCGGTTGTTCTGGTGGTCTTCACAGAAGGTGCGAACCGGCTGGTTGGTTGGCAAATTGTTGGTGATCGACTTCCACTTCTTGCCGTAGTCCGAGGACTGGAACACGTAGGTCGTGAAGTCGTTCGAACGGTGTCCATCGAGCGTCATGA
>JAYZDB010000327.1:0-6037 GCA_036338025.1 Planctomycetota bacterium | reverse complement strand
AGCGCGATCTGTTCGGCGCCCACACCTTCGAGCGCACCGACCGTCCCGAAGGCGAGTGGTTCCACCGCCAGTGGTAGTCTCCCCGCGCACCCGAGCGGTGGCTACGCCCTACTAACAAGACACCTAGGGGGCCTTGCGCCGAACCGGAGAGTTGCCGGGGCTTGCTCAATTCCAGCCGGACTGGCACCGACACGTCCGAGGACCTACAGTACCCGGTCAGCCTCCCTCCCCGACCGGATCCGCGGTCCATAGCCCCCACCAAACCATGTTCAAACTGACTTCCTGCCTCGTTGTCGTCGGACTGTGTGCAGTCCCTGCGGCTGCCCAGAGCTTCTACATTCCCAGCAATACCCCGGCCGCGGGTACCTGCAACGTCATCCCGTTCGGCCAGAGCATCGGGTCACCCACCTGGCAGAACCAGCGCTACCAACAGATGGTCTTGACCACCGCCATGCCGAACACTGTCGTTGGCAACATCTGTGCCATCGCGTTCGCGCCGTGTGGGACCGGTCCACGTAAATTCGACGAGATCGAGATCAAGCTGGGACAGACCGCCGCCTCTACCCTGGATCCGACCTTTGCCAACAACATGGTCACCAATGTCCAGACCGTGCTGAAGGCCAAGAACTACGTCTGGCACAACACTGCCAACGAGTGGAACCGGATCGGCCTCGACACAAGCTATCTATACCTGTCGACCAACGGCAACCTCGTCATCGAGGTGACGGTCATCGGGGCCGGATTTAGCAACCCCGGAGCTGGGTTCCATCGCGACACACTGCAGCGACTCTACGCCTTCGGCTGGGTCGGGCCCCCGCCGGCAACCGGTACCGTGGGAAACGCTGCCCTGAAGATCGAGATCGCGTTCGGGATGGCTGACCTGTCGACCTTTGGCGCCAGCTGTGGCCCGGACCTGAGCCTGAGCGGTTCGTCCAAGCTGGGCGACACGTTTGACGTCAACCTGAGTGGAGCCACCGCGACCAACGTGTACTTCCACGTACTGGCCCTGAATCGCTACACCCCTGGCGGCATCGACATGTCCATCATGGGCGCTCCTGGGTGCACGCTGTACCAGCCGGTGACCTTCCTGCTGGGTGGCATAACCGACGCTTCGGGTACGGCAAAAGAGTCCTTCACCGTACCCAACCAAAGCGCCCTGGTCTGCGTCCGCCTGTATTCCCAGATGTTCTCGAGCACGACGACCAATAATTTCGGTTTGCTCGGCACCAACTACGGTCGGATCCTGATCGGCAACTAGCGCTCCTGATCCGGGTCCCTCGCGATCACGAATCCTGAGTCCGCCCCGGCGCTGTCGCATTTTGGGACAGCGCCGGCGGCCCAGCCAGCCGGGCCTTCCTGCACCCATGCCGCCCGCACCACAAATCGGCCAGGGGCGAAGCGCCGAATCTCTTGACACGAGATCCATGATGTGCCGATCAGCCTGTTAGATGGAAGCTCCTGCCGAACTTCTGGTGTACGCAGACGACCGGTCCAGCGTCGGGAACCTGGTTTCCGTGCTCGAGAAAGCCGGCCACGTGGTGGACGTCGCAACCGACACCAGGATGGCCCAGGGGCTGTTTCTCGAGCGGGGTGGACACAGCATGCTCGTCATGACGCCATCGGTCAGCCCAGGCAGCGCAAAACGCCTGCTGGACAGCCTGCTGGCGGTCGACCCACAAATTCCGGTGGTGGTATTCGGCGATTCTAACTTGCGGTCCCTGGGACCGGACAAGGTGCATCGGATCCGGAGTTTCTGCCCTGGCTCAAGAGCCGGGATCGGGGCGCTCCAGAAGCTGTTGTTCAGGCTCTCCGCCCCGCGCTAGAGACTCACCCCCGCGACGGGAGCAGGTGGTAGATCGAGCGTGTGCTACAGCTACACGTGAGGCTGACGGACTCCCGGGTCTGCTGGAAGTCCCGCAGATCCGCGGACAGATTGGAGACCGACAGGCTCATGTCGGAGCTGTCATCTTCCGTGAACCGGTTGGCAAGTTCCACGCTGGCGAGTCGGCGGCGGCAAGCCAGACAGTGAAGCTGGGCCCGCAGGTGGATGTCGTCCCGCAACAGGATGGTCTCGAGTTCTGCTAACTTCACGGTCCAAGAGTAGTAAGGCCAGCCTCGCGAGGAAAGTCCCATGAATGACCAGTAACCGACTGCCCGAACACGGCACCGTCAACATGAATCGAGCATGCCGCACAAACCAAGCAGGATCGGCAGCGGCGTTCTGCGTGGCGTAGACGCGGTACCAGTGACGGTAGAGGTCCGCATCGGCGGTCCGCAGGGCACCCCAAAAGTCCTCGGGCTTGCGGATAACGGGGTGCGGGAGGCCTTGTTCAGAATCCTCGGCGCTTTCTCCTCGCAAGATCTTCCCATGCCTCGGGGAGTTCCCACCATCAGCCTCACGCCGGCGACCATCCCGAAGTCCGGCAGCGGATTCGACCTGCCGATGGCATTGGCACTAGGCAGCGCTGGCGGAATCGTGACGATTCCACCGAGCCTGGCGGCGCTCGGCGAAGTTTCGCTCGGTGGTGACATCCTGCCGACCCCAGGCATCGTGGCGGTGGCGCTGGCCGCCCGCGAGCAAGGCTGGACAGACCTGCTCACCGCCCCATCGACGGCGCGCATCGCCGCATTGGTTCCAGGAATCCGCGCCTTCGGTGCGGGCACTCTACGAGAGGCCTTCGACTGGATCCGCGGTGAGCTCAAACTCGCGCCTGCCGAGCCTCCACCGCCGGACCGAGACGAGCTGCACCCGGATCTGGCAGAGATCCGGGGTCACGAGACACCCAAGCGCGCCCTGATGGTCGCCGCAGCCGGCCGGCACAACCTGCTGATGGTAGGCCCACCCGGTTCTGGCAAATCCGCGCTCGCCAAGCGTCTGCCGGGCATCCTGCCGCCGACCAGTGATACGGAAGCGCTCGAGATCCTCAAGATCCACACCATCCACGGTTCCTTGCTGCAGCCCCTCGGGCGGCGCCGACCGATCCGCTCCCCCCACCACACGAGCAGTGTCGCCAGCCTGCTCGGTGGCGGTCGGGATCCCCGCCCCGGCGAGGTCTCCCTGTCCCAGCACGGAGTGCTGTTCCTCGACGAACTCCCGGAGTTCCGGCGAGAAGTGATCGAGGGGCTACGGCAACCCCTGGAGGACGGCCATCTCAGCGTCGGGCGGGTTCGACAGACCGTGACCATGCCGGCCGACTTCCTGCTGGTTTGCACCATGAACCCCTGTCCCTGTGGCTACCACGGCCACGGCCTGCGGGCTTGCACCTGCAGCCCGGCCCAGCGGCAACGCTACCGGGCACGGGTGTCTGGCCCGATGCTCGACCGACTCGACCTGCAAGTCGAAGTCCCCAACGTCGCTCCGGAGACCTACACCGCACCGCAAGATACCGCCTGGTCGACCGAGCAGATTGCACAGCAGGTGCAGGTCGCCACCGAACGCCAACAATCCCGATCGGCGGTCCCAAACGCGCGACTACGCGAAGGCGATCTCGAGCAGGCAATCGGTACTGCGGTCGACGTGCACCGCACCCTTGAGACGATCCTGCGAACCTATCGTCTGTCCGGGCGTAGCCGAGTCCGACTGCTCAGAATTTCGCGCACTCTGGCAGACCTTGATGATCGCGACGACGTCCTGTCGGACGATCTGCTGGTGGCCGCGCGATTACGGGGCGCGATCCAGGGGTCAGGCATCTGACTTCTACCGGCCGGGTTTCGCGGCGGTCCCTTGGGACGGCGGGGCGAAGTCCTCGGTCATCAACTGCACCGAGTCGAGAATACGCGCCACGTCATCCTGGAGGACATGGAAGTTCGCGCGGGGCGCAGCATGGAAAAACGCCAGACACCGGTCTTGGAACCGGAACACGTGGCAGGTCCCCCAAAAAGCTACTGACTCTCCAACCCGCTCAGCCTGCCACCGCAGCTTGAGTTTGACGGCGGGTAGCCGACGCACTCGCACATCCGTACGCTCGATCACCTTCAGCTTCCGCCCCACACTGAGTCGGAGCCAACGTAGGACATCGTCCGCCGCGGAAGCCAGTTGCACATTCTTCTCGATGTGGCTGAGCTCGATCAGAGTCGCCGACGCAGCAAACAGCGGCGCCTCGACGGTAACACTGCCGGACTCGGCAGCCTTGACGCTCCAGATCGGGTTGGGCAACCACACTCCGATCTGCCCATCGGCAGACTTCGCAATCGCGGTGCTGAAACCCCGAAGGGTGTAGTTCGATTCGGTCCGCAGGGCTTGTTCCCGGGTGGTTCTCACCGCCACCAATGCCGGACCGTTGATCTCTCGCCGCAGTACCTGGGAATTACCGTCGATCCACTCCCGGTTCTTGCGACTACCGTCTTCAATCGACACTTCCCGCACGGCTACAACCCGCTTGTCGATCGCCACCTTGCGGCGCTGAACAGACGAGGCCTGGAGGTTCTTGAACTGGCCGGTCTTGGCGTCGAATACCTGCCGATTGGCGGCGTGGATCGCGACCCCCTGGGACTGGCGGATCTCCTCTCGGAACGACAATGGGAACCGGGCGCTAGGCTTGAACGGATACTTCTGCTTGTCTCGGCCGCGCAGGCTTCGCCAATCGACAAGCAGGCTGGCTCCTTCGACTGTGCCCCGCCGCAGGCTTTCCGCAACCAGACGACCCGATTTGTCGCTGACCCGTTCGTGGTAGAAGCACGAACGGGGTCGCAGATCAGAGTCGACGATCTCCACCACGGTGACACGCGTTGACCCCTTGTTGCCACCGAAGAACCACTCCTCGGTGAGTTGGACGTCGCCAGTCTTCGTCACCTGCACGAGTCCGTGGAGGTAACCGAGGGTGCGACCGTCACCACCGTGCAACAGGTACCAACCGTCTCGCGCGGTCAGTCTCGCCGACACCACCGCTGCTGCCGAGGCACCACCCCGGAGAATTCTGGTGATTCTCGAACGGTCGAATCCGACCACGGTGTTCTCGTCGAGGCGGACCTCGATGTAGTTCCCTGTCAGCTTGGTGATCTTCCCAGTGATCTTCTCACCGTCCTCGAGCACGATCTCGTCGCGAGACCGAGCATCGCTGCCGACCGACGGCGGTTGCTCGGTGGCCTGCGGAAGAGTCACTGCCAGAGCTGTAGCCAACCAGACCATTGGAGATGTTCGCGCGGTGAAAAACAGGAAATGGCGCGTTCCCCTTATCGACCAGATCTCCTGGCTCCTTGAGCGGATTCCGCCATGGCAACGGCGGATCAAGGACCGGCAGAAACTCCCGGGGCAGGGTCAGGAATCGGGGCTGCAGCTGGCTGCAACCCAGGCCAGGTACGCCGGCAGGCCCGAATCCGCACGAAACTCCAGAACCTCTGGTACTTCGTAGGGATGTAGACCCGCGATGCGATCCCGCAGCCCCGCGAGCGTCGAAGCCCGGGCCTTCATGAGCAACAGGATCTCCTGCGAGACCTCCAATTCGCCTTGCCAGCGGTAGCGGGACTCGACCGGACCCAGCAGATTGGCGCAGGCGATGCGGCGCTCCTCGAGCAAGTGATCTACGAGGTCTCGGGCCGCGTCCTCAGGCACGGTACACAAAACCAGATAGACCGGATCTTCTTCGGTCACTTGCCACGCCCCAGCCGATCGGCAAGCGCTGGATGCAGTCCGGCCGCCAGGATCTTGGCCTGGGTCTTGTGGACCTCGTATTCCACCCGATGGATCTCCACTCGACTATCACAGACTGTTGCAAAACAAGCCCGATGATCGCCATCGCGCGGTTGCCCTACACTCCCGACGTTCACGACACACGGACCGTTCAGATCGAACTGGCTAGCCTCGTCAGTCGCCGGAGTGAAGCTGAAGTCAGCACGAGTAATACCCGGGTAGTGAGTGTGTCCGACAAAAGTCGGACGATCGATCTGGGCAAAGATATCTTGGAGCTTCTCGGGGTCGAAATGCTCGTCACTGCGGAGCACGTACTCCATCACCGGGTTCCGGGGTGACCCGTGATAGAACAAGTAACCGTGATCCTCCATCCGATCAGGCAGGCTCTTCAGGAAATTCCAGAGCGCC
>JAYZDB010000326.1:0-7641 GCA_036338025.1 Planctomycetota bacterium | reverse complement strand
CCGACTTCATACTTCCTGTACGCCGGGCCGGTGTTCGCCATCGTGATCCTGACGCTGCTGTTCAAGCAACTCGGGCAGTTGGCCGTGGCAGGTGGCCTCGGGATCACGATCCTGGCCTGGTCCGGCCTGAGCGGCGGTCTGTCGTTCCGCGGCGACGCAGCGCCGGTGGCCGGTTCGCGCTACGACCGCCCTGACCGCTACCGGTACCTGGAGCATCGCACCGACAGCGTGGTGACTGCGTCGGTGGTGTACGACCGTCGGACCCACGGCATGATCTTGTTCACCGACGAATTCCGCGCCGCCTACATCGACCAGGACAGCGGCTACATGTCGGTGCTCGGGCACCTGCCGTTCCTGTTGCGTCCCGCGCTCAAGCAGGTGGCGGTGGTCGCGCTCGGCACCGGCACGACAGCCAACGCCGTCAGTCGTTGGCCTGGTCCGGATCGGGTCGACGTGGTCGAGATCTCGCCGGCGGTGATCTCGCTGGTCAACTACTTCGGCCATCAGGGGCCGGGCACCAGCGGAACGCCGGCGCCGTTCCTGCGAGACCCGCGTAGCCGGGTGCATGTGACCGATGGTCGTCGATACGTGGCCTTGGCTCCGCCCGGCAGCCTCGACCTGATCTCGATGGAGCCCTTGCTGCCCTACGCGCCGGGCACGGTGCCACTCTACACCCGCGAGTTCTACTCCCTGTGTCGCGCCGCCTTGTCGGAGAACGGTCTGATGGTCCAGTGGGTGCCAACGCATGCGATGCCGAAGTCCTACTTTGGGACCTTGCTGGCGACCTTTGCGCGGTCCTTTCCCAACCATTCAGTTTGGCTGGTCAACCACTCGACCCTGCTGGTCGGTTCGGCGACGCCGCATCTGCCCACCGCGGAGGTGATCGGCGAACGCTTTGCGGGGGTCCCAAGCCTGGTCCGCACCGACTTGCACGAGGCTGGGATCTGCAGCCTGGAGGACCTGGCGGCGGCCTTCGTCGGCACCCAGGTGTTACCGGTATGCGAGTCCTGGCCGGATCTCGTCGATGATCGTCCGGTGTTGGAGGATATCGGCTACTGGAGCGCGGCGACTCGGCGGGCGTTCTTGCCGGACAACCTGGGCGTGCTCCAGTCGATTGCGGAGGAGTCGCCACGCTGGCCGGCGACCGCCGCCGAGGATCTGCGTCGGTCCCGACTGCAGGGTTTGCGTGACCTCGCCCGCGGCCGCGCCGACCCGGCCTCATCGGCAAATTCCCTGGCGCTGCGTGCCCTCGCCCGCGCCCGTTCGCAGGCGCCGGGTAGTGTCCTGCTGTTCCACGAGTTGGCACGGGCCCGGCGGGAGGCCAGCCTGGTGGAACTCTACCAGGCGATGCCGGAGCCGTTTGATCGGGCCTTGTTTGCCAGCCGAATCGAATTGCCGAAGATCGTCCGGCAACTGGCGCGGGATCCATCACCAGCGTTCTTGTGGGCTGCTCGCGCCTTTGTGGAGACCGGTCCGCTGAAGAAGCATGCGGCGATGCAGCGTGCGCTGGCCATCGACCCGACCTTCTACGATCAATGGCCGCAGCTGTGGTTGCCGTTGGATGCGGCGCGACCCCCGACCGATCATCGGGGTCCCCTTGAGGACCTGTCCAGCTTGCCGGAAGGTGACGAATTGGTGCGGCGGGTCACCGCGGAGGACAGTGCGGATGGGGTAGCGTTCCGGGCACGATTCCGGGTACGGGTCGGCTATGCGTTTGTCGCGGTGTTGGGCAAGCGGGTGCTCACGGCACCGGAGGTCGGGGCGTTCCGCCAGGTTCTTGACCCATCCTTGTTCACGATGGCCGGCCGGGTGGTGCAGTTGCGTGGTGGTGACACCTTGCTGGAGTTGTTGCCGCTGTGGCGACCGGACCTGCCGATCACCAAACCGATCGAAAACCTGCAGCAGGGTTCCATTGCCGGCCGCCTGGCCTTGGCCGAGGCGCTCAGCGGTCGTCGCACCCGGGCTGAGCTGACGGTGCTGGCAGCACTCCTGCTCGACTCCGATCTGGGCGTCCGGCGATCGGCGGCGGTTTCCCTGCAGCGAGCCCTGGGCGCTGCGATCGAATATGATCCAGCCTGGGGACCTGAGCGTCGCGAGAGTGCGGCCGAAGCCCTGCGTCGCTTTATCGTTCGGTGATCCGGCTGGCTAGCCTGACGGATCCGCCAGCAGTTCTTCGACCCGCTTGCCCACCAGGTTCCCGATCGCCGTGCGGGTCTCGCGGTAAACCTCTTGGTCGCCGCCAAACGGGTCCGGAACGTCCTTTCCCGCCGGGTCTAGCAACTCGGTCTTGGCCTCGGCGGTGCGGTTGGCGTGCAGGACGTAGGCGCGGTGGGACTCGGACAGGCAGAAGATCCGGTCGGCGTGTTCGATCAGTTCCGACGAGAGTTGGGTCGATTCGTGTTCGCGGACGTCGAGCCCGACCTCGGCCGCTGCTTCGATCGAGCCGACGCTCGCCGGCATGCCACTCAGGGTGGTGGTGCCGGCGCTCGCGAATACCAGCCCGTGGGCCAGCACCTGGTCCGCTTGGATGCCGAGCGACACGGCGGTTTGCTGGCGAGCCATGGCCTCTGCCAGCGGTGACCGGCAGGTGTTGCCAGTGCACAGGAATAGCACCCTGGTGGCGGCCCCGGCCTGCAACTCGGTTTCGTCGAAGATCCCCGGGCGTAGTACGTCGAGGCGCCGGCCATCGAGGCGGATCACTGCCGATGCCTCGCCGAGGCGCGGCGCACCGGCGTCTGCCAGGAGGCTGATTTCAGCCGCGTCGGCGAACGCGGAACGGATCTCAGCAGGGTCGTTCAGGGGGGCTTCGCCATGGCGGTTGACGCTGGTCATCAGCAGGCTGTGGCCGAGGGCTTCGATCACCTGGCGGGTCAGAGGGTGGGCGGGAACTCGCAGCCCGATGCTATCGGGGCCCTGGCGGGTCGGCAGGATGACGGTCACCGGCCCGGGCCAGACCCGTTCGAGAAACCGGCGCAGGCGGGCTGGCGGCGGCGCTGCCAGGGCTTCAAGGTCCGCTGTTTGTGCGAGATGGTGGGTGAAAGGATGGTCAGAATCCCGCCCCTTGACCCGTCGCAGGAGCTCTATCGCGTCCGGATTGTGTGCGTCTGCCGCCAGGCCGTAGACCGTCTCCGTCGGCAGTACGACCAGCTGACCGGCACGCAGGGCGGTCAGGACCGCCTCCACCTGGGCTGGTTCTACAGGGTCTTGGATCGTCAGGCGCTGCACGCTTGGTTTGACTCGGGGATTTAGGAGACCTAGCCTGGAATGTCCGCGACACTCGCCGCCAGGACATGCGGGTGTGTGTGCCCAAGGATCCATGGCTAGGAAGCAAGCGCAAGGCCGCAGTCGGAATCAGTTGCTCGAACGGCTGTCCAGTGTTTTCGCTGGGTTCGCGCACGAGGTCCGCAATCCCCTCTCCACCATCGGTCTCAACCTCAGCCTGATTCAGGAGGACTTTTCGAATGCCGAGACGCCCCGCGACAAGCGGACCGGCCGCCGGGTCGAGGTGCTGCAATCGGAGGTCAAGCGCATGCAGTCGATCCTCGATGAGTTCCTGCACTTCGTGCGCGGCCCGGCGGTCACTCCGCGGCCTGTCGAGTTGAACACCCTGCTGGAGAGTCTCATCGAGTTCATGGCACCAGAGGCGAACGACGGGGGGGTCTCCCTGCGTTTCTACCCCGGCCAGGATGTTGGCTTGTTCGAGGTGGACCCGGACCTTTTTCGCGCCATGATCGTGAACCTGGTACGCAACGCACTGCAAGCCTGCGACCGGGGTGATGAGGTTTTGGTCTCTACCCTTCGGCAGGGTAGTGAAGTGCTCATCCGCGTGACCGACACAGGACCAGGCATGGATCCAGAAACCCAGAAAGAGGCCTTCCAGCCGTACTTCAGCACCAAGAAGGGTGGCACGGGATTGGGGCTGCCGATCGTCCGCCGGGTGGTGGAAGAGCACGGGGGTTCCATCCACCTCAGCTCGGAAGCTGGCAAGGGCACCCAGTTCACGCTCCTGTTCCCGACCCAGAGGCTGCTTCCCGACGGTGAAGACACATGAGCGCTGATCCGATCCTGATCGTCGACGATGACGACAACCTGCGCTCAGCGATGGCCGAGGCGCTTGAGGTGCTGCCGGTGGAAATCACCGAGGCAGCGTCGGGTCGCGAAGCAATCGGACTGATCGAAAGCCGGAACTACGCGGTGATCGTCAGCGACCTGGTGATGAAGGACCAGGACGGCATTGATGTGCTGAAGGCGGCCAAGGCCAACTACAAGATCGGCAGAGTGGTGATTCTCACCGGCCATGGCAGCCGCGAGGTGGCGGTGGACGCCATGCAGCAGGGAGCGACCTACTACATCGAGAAGCCAGTGGATCTCTCGGAGTTCCGCACCAAGGTCAAGAAGTGCCTGGAAGAGCACCACAAGGATCTGGCCTACGAGGATTTGCGCAACCAGGTTGCAGAATCGAAGGGCCTGGAGGGCATTGTGGGGCAGGATCGGAACATGACGCGGGTCCTGGACACCGTACGCCAGATCGCGCCGACCAACGCTTCGGTCCTGATTCTCGGGGAGTCAGGTACCGGCAAGGAGATGATCGCGCGCGCTATCCACGCGCACTCGCCACGCGAGGACCATCCCTTTGTCGCCCTCAACTGCGGTGGACTTTCAGATGGCACGATCGAGAGTGAGTTGTTCGGGCACGTGAAAGGTGCCTACACCGGCGCGGTGACGGATCGGATCGGGATGTTCGAGCAGGCCGATGGCGGCACCTTGTTTCTCGACGAGGTGGGTGAGATGTCCTTGTCGACGCAGGTCAAGTTGTTGCGTGTGCTCGAAGAGCGGCAGGTTACGCGTCTTGGATCCAACCAGGCCAGGCCGATCGATGTGCGATTGCTGGCCGCCACCAATGCCGATCTCCAGGCCAAGGTCGAGGCCAAGGAGTTTCGCGAGGACTTCTATTACCGCCTCAAGGTCGTAACCATCGAATTGCCGCCGCTGCGTGAGCGGCGCGGTGACATCAAGTTGCTGGTGGCGCACTTCCTGGACTACTTCGTGCAGCAACACGGCAAGGATATTGAGTCCATCGATCGTGATGCCCTGGTCGAGATGGTGCACTACGACTGGAAGGGTAATGCGCGGGAACTCCGCAACGCTGTCGAGAGCATGGTGGTCCGTGCCAAGGGCAACATCCTTACCAAGCAGGATCTGCCTCCAGAGGTCTGGGCGCCGGGTCGCACTAGCGAGGACAACTGGGGTTTCCTGGCCGGCAAGGACTCCCAGGAGGTGGAGAAGAACCACATCCGGGTGACCCTCGAGTTGACGGGTGGCAATCGGATCAAGGCTTCCGCCGCCATGGGCATCAGTGAGCGGACGCTCTATCGCAAGATCCGAGATTACGGCATCGAGACCTGAGCGGCGTTGGCGTCGGGCCTTCGCCGGTTTGGCGGGTGTCCCGCGCTATTTCTTCCAGTTGGTGGTGCGGCTCCAGGATCGCCCGTTGAACACCGCGACCCGGACCTCGTGGACCTCGGTGAGTGGGATGGGCGCGCGGTAGGGCCTGGCGTTTGCCGCTGGACGACGGTTGGCGGGGTCGACATAGGCGAGTTGGGCACTCCACAGGGCATCAGAACTCTTCAGGCGCTCGTTCAATCCGTGGATGGCGAGCATGTTCTTGCCGCTGCGCAAGGTGCCCCGAGCCTCCTCGAGGTCGAATCGGATCCACTGGACGGCGCGTCTTTCGCTGACGGTCCTGGTAGCTGTAGCTTGCCAGTCGAGTTTTGCCGGAGCGTTCTTTTCGGCGATTTTCTGACCGTTCAGATAGGCGACGAAGCCATCGTCACAGCGCATCCGCAGACACAATTCGTCCAGCTTCGTGATTGCATCTGGGGTATTGATCTCGAATGGAATTCGGATGTAGCAGGTCGTGGATTTGCCGTACATCGAATCGACGCGGTGTTCGAGAAAGGGATCGAAGACCGAGGGTTCGCGTTCGAATCCGATGCTGGCCCGCTTGGCCCGGGTCCAATTCGCAATGTTCGGTGGCGGCGCGATTTCGGTCCAGTCAGGGATCCGGAGCTTGTCACCGCCGTTGGATTCGGTCGGAATGAGCACGGTGCATGGTGCCGCTGAGCCGTCCAAGAGCAGGCTGTGGTCTGGATTGCGCCGCCAACCAGGATCCGTTCCGTCGGTGGTGTAGAAGATCTGACCGCTGCGTCCGTCGCCCAGGCTGATCTGCAAGTGGTCACCGACACGCTGGAGCTTGGCGGTCGGGACGAACTGCGAGTCGATCCACTCGAGACGACGGATCAGCCACTTGTGGAGGAACTCCACTTCGGATCGATAGGTCGTACGGTCGCGGGTGCCGCGGGGTTCCGGCCAGACGCTCTCGCCAAGGATGGGCCAACGCTTGAAGTTCCGCCTGGCGGCCTCTTCCAGGTAGATTGCGAGATCCGAGATGTAGGTAGTGATTCGTTCGTTGGAGAACTCGTTCTTCCGCAGCTTTTCGTAGAGTTCCCAACGACGCTGCTCCATCGCAGGGTCAGCCAGGAGCCGCTTGAACCAGGGGTGGTTGGTCACGACCTTGGCGTCGCGATACCAGCCCTTGGCATCGTAGCCGGCGACCTGGTTGGAGTTTCCCATGGCGAGGTTGTAGTCCCACAGGGGCATCGCCCGGATCTTGCCGCCGCGGTCCTTGGTGAAGTAGGAACTGAGCCACCAGCCGTCCAGTTCGTAGAAGATCTCGACCATCCAGTTCATCAGCAGGAAGCTGTCGGGATCGATAAAGGCCCGGTAGCCCTTGGCCGGGTCGGCGCGCAGGGAGGAATTCAGGGAGCGTTCGAAGTTCGTGAGGTACTCGGTGAGGTACCTGGATTGGACGGCGTTCAGCCGATTGGGCTCCACCAGAGCGGCGCGTAGTTGGTGCACACCGGTGCGTATGCGCTGATCCCAGTCCGTGCCCTTGTCGAATTTGAAGATGTAGCCGCCAGTGATCTGTGCAGGGTCCGTGATCGTCTCGTTGAGGCCAGCGATGTCGATGCGGCCGGTGCCGCGCTTGATCTTCTCCGTCAGGACGTAGATGCCCTGGTAGTCAGCCATCGTCACGTCGTCGCCATCCTGATTGAAGAACAGCTCGATGTAGCGCGTCTGCGAACTACCGCCGGCTCCAAAGCAGACCTGCCCTGCCATGTAGGCGAGGACGTTGCGCATCAGGCTCTTGTCGGAGTACGGGGCTGCCAGGACCCAGTCCGAATCTGCTGGTAGGCCGAGGAGTGAGACGTCGCGATCCTGGCCCCGGTCGTCCCGGACCTCCCATGCATACTGCTTCTTGGGATATTGCAGTGCCGAGGAATGGCCACGTACCCGCATGGCGCCGAAGCTCGCGAAGCTCGGAGTCGACAGTGGCCTGGCGCGAGCATCCGTTTGGTCCGGTTCGAACAGCGCCGAGAAGACCGGACGGTAGTCGCGCTGGTCAAACGGTGAGAAGTTGGCGTCGACGTGTACGCCGGCGGAGTCCGCGATCAGGATCGGCATGTTCGAGTGGAATGCAGCCACCTCCGGATCGAGGAACAGGAATGCGCTTTGGGCGATCGGACCTGGCAGATAGTCCTCGGCGAACACCGCTGCCCGAATGGTGGTGGTGTGTGCGAT
>JAYZDB010000325.1:0-10411 GCA_036338025.1 Planctomycetota bacterium | reverse complement strand
AAACGGCCGTCACCGTTCAAGTCTGGCATGATGCAGACCGTGACCGCGTCCTGCAGCGCCGGCAGGCGCGAACGGAAGTTATTGAGCCCAGGGCCTTGGCTGGCAATCGAGGCCACCAAGGCACCCATGGCGAGCAGTAAGGACTGGATTCTGGACACGGCGAGAGTGCAGGGGGAACAGGGCACCATCGTGGGGAGTAATGTGCCCTAGACAAAGACTACGACCCACGCGCAGTCTGTGTAAGTGATTGTCACCAAGCGGCGGACAGACGGAAGTCTCGATAAGACAGCTGAGAGTGGGTCCCGAAAGCGTGAGATGCCCGTATTATCGCATGAATGACTCCAGCAAGGCCTTGGGTTGGCATCCTGACGGTCGGCATCGCGGCCGGAATTGACACGGTAGCGGCGGCCCAAACCGAGGTACACCACCATTTCCGGTTCGACATAGGTGCCGAGGCCGCGACTGTCACCACGACCTTCCGCGGTTGCCGAGGTGGGCAATTGAAGGTGGCCATGCCCCGCTTCGTAGCTCGCGCCAGCCGACCTCTGAGCCTCGACTCCATTCATGACAAACTCGTCGTGACATCGTCCACCGGTGCCCGGGCAACTCGCTCAAGTGGTGCGTGGACGGTAGACACCAGTGGCGAGACCACGGTCGTGCTGACCCATGAAACTCCGCTGACCGGACGCCAGGTGCAGAGCGGACTCGGCCAGCGCCAATCGCATACCTTCGAGGTCGCTGGCGAGTCCAAGGTCATCCGCTATTACCAGGGCTACTCTCTTCGAGCCGCGACCACCTGGCTGTTTGCTCCGGCAAACGCCGGCACTCCGCAGCGAATCACGTTCCAGCTACCCGCTGGATTCAAGGTCGCCAGTACACTCAGCCGCAGCGCGGATGGCAGCTACCGGACCCCCGACTTTGCCACCCTGGCCGACAGCCCCTTCCACATCGGCACGTCTCGCGTGCTGGAGTTTCAGGCCGCTGGTCGGAAGTACCGCGTGCATCTAACCGGCTTTGAGCGCGACCGCACCGATCTGGTGTTGTTCCAATCCCAACTGAAGAAGATCGCCTACAGCCAGGCGCACTCGCTCGGGCCCAACGGGCAAGAATCGTACGTCTACCTCGTCGGACGCAGAACGACAACGCCCAGCACGATCGGGCACCGCAACGGTGCTGAGATCCTCACCCATTCCCTGCGCTCGTCGAACGCACAGTTGCTCAATATCTCGCGGGCTCACCTATGGTCGTGGATGTACCCACTGCAGGCCACGAACCTCCAGCAGCCAACGGCCGGGCCGGAGAGTTGGTTCTTCCAAGGCGTTACCGAGTATCTCGCGGAGATCTCACTGGTACGCGCGGGTTTTACGGATCCGAAGAAGTACTGGACGGCCCACATCTCTGCACACATCAACAAACTCCAGCGTGATCCACGCCGGCTGACCGTCAGCGTCACCGATGCTGGTACGCACCTACAGCGGCGCGGTCCGAAGAAATCGCCCCTGGGCCCTGACCCGAAAACCAAAGGACTGCTAATCGGACTCTTGCTCGATATCGAAATCCGCTCCCGGAGCTTGAACACCCGATCGCTCGACGGAGCCATCCAAGCAATGGTCAAGCGAAGAGTCCCCGTGACCAATCGCAAGATCGCCGACGCCTGCGCCGAGACCTTGGGTAAACCACTCGAGAAGTTTTTTGCGGCGTTCGTCCATGGCACAGGCGAGTTGCCGCTGCAAACTTCCCTGGCTCGGGTCGGCATCATCGCGCAAGCGGTCAGCGCAACACTCCCCAAGAAGGGCAACCCCCGGATGCCGAAACCGAACCGCCGCCGGCCGCCACGCTGGCAGGTCAGATTGGCCGAGAAGCCGTCCGAGTCGGCCGTGGGAACCCAGACAAGAATGACCCAAGTCGTGGCAAAGTAGTGCCGCCACTAGAGCGAATCGAGAATTCGCCTTCTGACGTCTGTTGCCTGAACCTGATCTGCAGCATCTGCCGCGTCCGAACTCAGGAACACCGGGCCACGCTCAGGGTCGGAGTAGAGGCGGCCGTGAGACCCCCGCACAATCGACGGATCAGTACCGATGACGTCCATCAAGTAGCGAAAGCCCAGGCTCTTCTTCAGCAGTGTGAACGCCACCTTGAGCTTCGGCATGGCGAGCTTCGGATCCACGAACAGCTCGGTCGGGTCGTAGCCGGGCTTGCGGTGAATATCGACCGTAGTCGCGAAGTCTGGTCGGCGGGACTCGTCCAGCCAATAGTGGTACGCAAACCAATGCCCTGGTGCCGCCTCCAAAACGAGTTCCCCGCTTCTCTCGTGGTCGGTGCCGACCTCAGCCTGGGCTTCGCGGTCCATCACTCGTGCTACACCGTCGGCCGAACCGAGCAGTTCGCGTAGCGCTGCCAGATCGCCGGGATCGCGGACATACACGTGCGCCACCTGGTGGTCCGCCACCGCAAAGGCACGGCTCGCACCGAAGTCGAGCAGTTGCCCGTGACTTGTCTCTTGCACCTGCAGATACCCTCGCTCGTGTAGCAGCCGATTGAGAAACACCGGGGTATCCACGTCCTCGATCCCGTACTCCGACATCGCGATGACCTTGGCGCCCCGAGCCTGCGCCGCATCAATCAGGCGACCAGCCTCACGGTCGACCTCGGCAACCGCTGCATGGGAACGAGAATCGTCGGGACCAAAGCGCTGGTGGTCGTAGTCCAGATGCGGAAGGTAGGCCAAGGCCAGGTTGGGATCCCGCTCCTCGATCACCCGCAGCGTCGCGTCGGTGATCCAACGCGTCGAGCGAATGTCCGCCGTCGGCCCCCAGAAGTTGAACAGCGGAAAATCGCCGAGCTGGGTCTGCAGGGCCTCGTGCAAGTCCGCTGGGTGGGAGTAGAGACCGGGCTTCTTCAGACCGTCCGCGTGGTACTCGGGTCGCGGTGTCACGCTGTATGCAACATCAGCGTACATGTTGAACCACCAGAACATCTTCGCGCAGGAGAACTCGGGATCACGTCGACCGGCGGTCTCGTAGAACTTCTCTCCCTGCACCAACTGATTGGCTTGACGCCAGAACCACACCTGCGCGAGGTCGCGAAAATACCAGCCGTTGGCCACGATGCCGTGATCACGAGGCAGACCTCCGGTCAGCCAGGTCGCCTGCACAGTGCAGGTCACCGCCGGAAAAACCGTCTGCATCGGCGCGACCATGCCGGTCTCCCCAAGCCGACGTAGGTTGGGCGCGTGGACCAGATCCTTGGGCCGCAGCCCGACCACGTTGAGCACGAGGAGCTTCATTCGACTGCCATGCCACCGGCAGAGGACTCCATTGGCAAGGCCCGAGCAGTCCCTTGTGCCGTGAAACTGCACATTGCGGGCAAGGAAGGCACACAGGCCAAAAAAACCTGCGGGTCTGCGGAAGCTTCCGAGCCGTAATTCGCTAGAAAGACCTCATGCCGAAATCGGAGAAGTTCCAGCAGCTACCGGCCCCCTGGGATCGGATCTTCTCGCTCACCACGCGCATTTTCGTCTGGGGACTCCTGGCAGGGATCGTCTACCTGCTACGGCCCTTCTTCCTGCTGATCTTCCTGACCTTCGTCTTCACCTACATCCAGAGCCACGCAGTCGACGGCCTCGCCCACCGGATCAAGAATCGCGTGGCCCGGGTGATCCTGGTGCTCCTCATCTTCCTCGGACTGATCACCGGAACGCTGTATTTCCTCGCACCACAGATCCGCCAACAAACCGGCGACTTCTTCAACAACAGCGGCAAGTACATGGCCCAGGCCGACGAAGCGATCTACAAGTTCGTCGACAACAATCCATCGTTGAAGTCCTTCCTGGAGCCTGCGGATGAGGAGGGCGCCGGAGAGAACCCCGAATCAAAAGATGGTGACGCAGCCAAGACGCCAGACAAACCTGCTGGGCAGGGCGCCGGTCAAAAACCCGTGCCGGGCACCGACACGCAAGCACGTCCGCCACTCGTGCAGCCGATGGTGCAAGCCATCATCCTGGCCGGTGACGACGGCAAGAGCGCAAACCTGGAATCCCGACTTTCGGGACTCGTCGCGGCCGGGGCTGGCATCCTCGGTGCAACGTCCTCATTCCTGCTCTCGATCCTGTTCTCGTTCCTGATCGTCCTCGACTTTCCAAAACTGAGCCGAATGGTCGCCGGGATGTCCAACACCCGGCTCGACTTCATCTACGAAGAAGTCGCCGACAACATCCATGCCTTCGCCAAGCGGCTCGGTCGCGCGCTTGAGGCCCAGGTGCTCATCGCGCTCGTCAATACGATCCTCACCTCGATTGGAGTGTGGATCCTGGGAATCCCGAACGTGACGTTCCTCGGTGCGATCGTGTTCTTCTGCAGCTTCATCCCGGTCGCCGGCGTGTTCATCAGTTCCGCCCCCATTTGCCTGCTAGCCCTGCAGACCGGCGGCGATGGCGGAATCAAGCTGATGCTGCTCGCGATTGCCATGGTCCTGCTGGTGCACACAATCGAAGCCTACATCCTCAACCCGAAGATCTACGGTCATCACCTGCGCATGAACGCCGTGCTCGTCCTGATCGTGCTGACGATCTGCGGCAAGCTGTTCGGGGTGTGGGGACTCGTCCTCGGCCTGCCAGTCGTAAACTACGTCTTCTCGGTCGCGATCCAGTGGAACGATGACGACGAGGAGGCTGAGAGCGGGGGCGCCGCCCCCGCCTGATCCAGGGCCGTGGAAGCGGCCAGGGTCAGACTCCACCACCGGACGAGTCGCGGAGCATCACCGCGAATTCGCAGCCTTCACCAGGTCCTGCCAGTAACGACGGGCGGACCGGTGCGTCCGCATGACAGATGCGAGCTGATCGGCATCCTTTAGCTGGATCTGCTCAGCACGTTCATTCACCCAGTCCAGGAAGAACTGCGCCGAGCGCCGACTCACCCGCCGCCTGCCATCAATCTCGACGTAGAACGGCCCGGTCATCGCAAACCGATAGGTCTCAGGCTTGTCGGTAACCGCGCGGACCAACATCCATCCGCTGCGTTCGAACTCGACGTCCGGCAACCGACCATGGGCACGCTCGAGGTCTGTGAGACGGACTCTCTCAACCACCTCCCCGTCCTTCACGATTTCCAAGGACTCGACCTTGTCCCGTAACGACACCGCGACCTTCGGTTGCAAGACGATCGTCTTACCGGCCACCCCGCGGAACACGTGGCCGGGCAACTGACCGTTGACGCTCGGCCTGAGCATCGGCCCGTTCGTCACCACAACCCGACCGGCGCGCAGTCCATCCCACCAGCGCTGATACGTCAGCTGTTCCCCACAAAACACGTACACACGGTTGTAGCCGACCGGATTGGCCAGGACCCCGGAGGCGCTGCCCGCCGAGGGGGCGATGCGCAGCCCACAGTTCAACAGATGGTAATAGATCGATTGGGACCACTTGCCGTTTCCGTGTGGGCTGGGGAATTCTGACTGGTCGCGCGGTCTGCCCCATGCCTCATCGGGATAGACCCCGTCCCGGTAGAGATGGTTGTTCGCCAGGCCGATGGAGTCGACCTTGCCGGTGGCGACCCAAACCGGGACGTCCCACCAAAACGGCTTCTCGACATCGATGTGGGCACCCACCTGCGCGCGCGCCATCTCCAAGAACTCCACCGGCGAGGGATACTCCTTCTTGGCGACCTGGATCGGCAGCGGTTGCTGGAGATTGAAATAGAGCAGGGCACCTCCCTGTCGTTCGTCTTCACCTGCCATCAGGTGGTAGAAGCGGTTGGTGTCAAAGCGCACCAACAACTGATCTGGAATCGGTGTGTTCTGCCATCGATTCTGCTCATTCCACCACGTGATAATCGGAGCGACGTGCAAGTCCTCGGCACGCATGAGCAACTCGACGTCGGCGAGGGGTCGGTGCACATGAAGCTCGCCCGACCACCAGCCGTCTCGCTTCATGTCGACGAATCGGTGAAGCGTGTGGACGCGCGCTTGTTCAGCGCCCGGGAGCAAGGTGACGGAACCCTTGACGAGGCGGTATTCGGGGCCGTGCTCAATTTCATAGGTGTAGCGGCCAGCCGGCAGGTGAATCTTCACGGACCCGTCGAAAACGAAGTGGTCCTTCCAAGCGACGGTGCCGCTCGGAAACGCCGCGGGCGCAGTTTGCGGCACGATTTCCTGGCCATCAGCATCCTTGAGATGCATGCGCACAGCAAATTCTCGCCCCGTCGTGGCATCTACTGCGGTGATCATGAGCACCGCTGCGGCCTTCGGTGCTGTCGTGCGGCAGGCCGGGACGATCAACAGGCCGGCAAGGGCGACAAGCGAAACCTGAGCCTGCTGCATCCTTCGCATGATGACGTCTGCTGGGTCTGCCTACCGACTCCGTCCGGTCCGTTTGAACTCCTCGAGCTTGGCCTTCAACTCGCCGACAATTTTCGGGCGCTTGCTGTACAGGTTCCTGGTTTCACCAGGATCTGCTGCCAGATCGTATAGCTGTCCCAACGCGTCGGGATCCGTGTCCGGAATCACGAACGGCTTCAGCCGTTGGTTGCGCTGGTAGTTGTTGCCGCCCGAACCCTTGTGGTCGAGGAGCTTCCACGGGCCACGTCGGATCGACAAGGCAAGGCTGATGGTCTGCTGCAAGAGATACTCACGCACCGGCTCGTCACCCTGCGTCCCCAGCAAGACTGGCAACATGTTGAAGCTGTCCTCAGCAGCCTCCACCGGGAGCTCGGTGCCTACCACCCCAGCGCAGGTCGCCATCAAATCCGTCAGGCTCGTCACCTGTGACGTCGTGCGCCCCGGTTTCACCTTGCCGGGCCAGCGGACCAAGAACGGGACCCGGTGCCCACCTTCCCACTGGTCCCGCTTCATGCCACGCCACGGCTTCGCCCCGTCATGGCCGTGATCAGCACGCATATGGACAACGCTCAATACCTCGGGACCGTTATCGCTCGTAAACATCACGAGAGTGTCATCCGCGACACCCAGTTCATCGAGGGTCTTCAGCAACTCACCAACGATGAAGTCCATCTCGAAGATGAAGTCACCGTGTGGGCCCGACTTTGTCTTGCCCTTGAACTGATTTGCCGGAAACGAAGGCAGGTGTACCGCCTGCATGGAGTGAAACAGGAAGAACGGACGGTCGGGATTCTCGTCAACGTGGCGCCGCAAGAACTCCTTGCTCTTGTTCAAAAACACCAGGTCCACCGATTCGACATCGAAGCCCGGCGCAATGAAACCTCCGCGGTTGTCCCTGGAGTATGGGTGCTTGGGAAGCGGGCCCTTGTCCAGGACTCCGGTTGGCGGCACAGGAATCCGATCCCCATCGATGAACGCGTAGAGCCAGTCCGTTGTCGGGCAGCAGGCAGTTCCATAGAAGTGGTCGAATCCTCGGTGGATTGGCGCATCCGGGATCGCACGTCGATAGTCGATGCGCTCTACGGCCTTCTTGCCGTTCTTGTTGATCGGCTTGCCAGCCTTGTCGAGGAACGTCATTCCCACATGCCACTTCCCAAAGCAAGCGGTCTCGTAACCCTGGTCCCGCAACATCTGCGGCAAGGTCAAGCGGCCGGCTTCGATCATGTTTGGCCCCCCGACCCCGGTAAACACGCCACGCATCCCGGTGCGGAACGCCATCCGGCCGGTCAAAACGCTGTAGCGGGTCGGCGTGCACACTGTCGATGGACTGTGCGCATCGGTGAATCGCAAACCCTGCGCCGCGAGTGCGTCCAGGTTGGGCGTCGGGATCTTCGATGTCTGGTTGTAGCAACCCAGGTCGCCGTAACCGAGGTCATCGGCGAGGATCAACAAGATGTTCGGTGATCCTGCCGCGCCGGATTTTCCAGGCGCCACGGAACAAGCCGGCAACACCAAGGTCAGTAGGAACGCGACGGTGATTCGAGACATGGCAAGCAGGGTAGAATCTAGATCGTGACGACCGTGACAGACGGTTGGTTCTCGCGGGGATCAGTTCGGAACCCACGCACGATAAGCCCCATCTGCCCAGCCTCGGCCAGGCCGAGTGAACCAGCCAGACGACGCAACAAGACCACCGGTAGCTCGAGTTCTTCGGGCTTGACCGGAATGGGAACGACCCCCCAACACAATCCTAATTGCCGACACACTCTCCGGTCCGCCGTGGCGGCAAGGACCGGGGCCGCTGGCCGCGACGCGCTGAGGACACGACCGGTCGTACCGCTGCGGGATACCACCAAGATCATCCGAATACCCAGATCACGGGACAGGCTCGACACCGAGCGGCCCAGGGCAATATCCACCCGCGTCGGAGTCGCCTCGTGGTCAGAGGACGTAAGGCTCTCGAAAGCGCCCTCACGCCACAGGCGTCCCTCCGCATGGCGGATCGTCAGATCCATGATCTCGACGGTCGCCTCCGGGTAGGCCCCCACGGCGGTCTCCCCGGACAGCATCAGGGCGTCGGCGCCGGTTTGCACGGCGTGGGCAATGTCTGCAACCTCAGCTCGGGTCGGCCGCGGGTTCCTGATCATCGAGTCGAGCATCTGGGTGGCGATGATGACAGGCTTTCGATGCTGGTGTGCAAGATCAACCAGCGCATCCTGGGCACCCGGCAACGACTCTGGCGGCATCTCGACACCGAGATCTCCTCGAGCCACCATGATTGCGTCGCAAACCGAGAGGATCGACTCGATGTTCTCAAGCGCCTGCGGGCGTTCGATCTTGGCGACGATCTGCCGGTTTGATTCGGATGGCAAAAGTGCTCGCAACTCTTCGATGTCGGCTGCGCAGCAAACGAATGACAGGGCAATAAAGTCCACATCGAGCTCACAAGCAACTCGAACGTCTTCGTGATCCTTCGGTGTGAGGGCCGGCACGGAGAGTTCTCCGTCCGGGAGGTTCATCCCCTTGAAATCACTCAACACACCGCCGATCACTACCGTGCAGTGCACATCAAGGCTGTCGATCGAGTCCACCCGCAGTTCCAGGCGACCATCGTCAATCAGGATGCGGTCCCCGGGTTTGACATCGTTCGCAAGCGATTCATGCCCCGACGGGATCAGGGTAGGCCCACCCTCGACCTTGCGGGCGGTAACAATAACGCTGGAGTCCGTCTCCAGGGTGGTCGAGCCACCAGCGAAACGACCAACCCGAATCTTCGGGCCGCACAAATCCGCCAGTACCGCGACCTGCTCTTTCCCGCTGTCCGAGATACTGCGCACCCGCTGGACGACTTCTCGGTACTCGTCGTGGGTACCATGCGACATGTTGATCCGGAACACATTGACGCCCAGGTCAACAAGCCGACGAATCGACTCGGCATCCGCGGTCGCTGGCCCCAAGGTGGCCACGATCTTGGTCCGACGGCGTTTGAGTTGAACGGAGTTCGCGGTCAAACCCATGCGATCAGCGTAGTAGAAAGCGGCGATGCGGACCACCAAGGTCGTGAAACCGCCACGTGAGGACCCTGGACCGAGCCGTCAGGAAGCTCCCGCGCTGACACGAACCATGCGGTCGGGATGCAGGTGCTCTCGCGCAACGCGTTGCACATCTTCGCGGGTGACCGCCCGAATCAGATCCGGGTACCGGTGGATGTAGTCAAAGCCGAGATCAAGACGCCGAGCCCTGACCGCGTAGCGCGCCAGCTGGGTGTTGCGTTCAAACGCGAAGATGTAGCTGCCCGTAAGATAGTCCTGAACATCCTGAAGCTCCTTTTCGCTGACCAGTTCCTCGCGGATCCGATCGATCTCCTTGAGGAGCGCATCGATGGCCTTTTGCCGGTGCTCGGGTGAAGTGCCGATGTAGGCAGCAAACTCCCCTGGTTCCTCACCAGCGCTGGCGCTGATTGCAGCGCTAACGGAATAGCAAAGCCCCATCTCGTCACGTAGACGCCTGGAGATTCGGGAGGTGAACCCAGGGCCAGTCCCGAGGATGTGGTCCATCACCACCAGGGGATGAAAATCAGGATGGGACCGTCGCACACCCGGATGCCCCAGGAACACGTGAACTTGTTCACGTTCCATTGCAACGTGCACGTCAACCATCGACTCAGGTATCGCAGGCGCCTCTGGACGCAGGTGCTCCGGCTGGTCGCCAGTCAGGCCCTCGAACTCCCGCTCCAAAAGGTCGAGCGTCGTGTCAACATCTGCTGGTCCAGAGGCGGCGACGATCCCCTGAGCAGGGCCGTACCATTTCTCGTGGAAGGACCGCAGACGTTCCGGGGTGTGGGCGGCGACCGTTTCGGCGCTGCCGCGTGCAGGCCGCGCATACGGGTGATCGCGATATACCTCCTCGTGGAAGCGCATGGACGCAACCTGCCTCGGGTCGGCCTCCTCTACCCTGATGTCCTGCAAGACCTCATCGCGGACTCTCTGGACCTCACGCTCTGCGAAAGCCGGCGTAAAGACCATCTCACGCAGCAGACGCACCGCGTCCACTACGTGGGTCTCCGGACACATGACCC
>JAYZDB010000324.1:0-4630 GCA_036338025.1 Planctomycetota bacterium | reverse complement strand
CCTGCACCGCTATCTGAAGGTGCCGGTCGGCATCATCAACGTGGCGCGCGGCGGGACTCTCGGCCAGACCTGGTGCTTGCGTGAAGAACTCGAAGCTGTTGACAGCAAGATCGTCAAGACCGTGCTGCGCGACTACGACGCCGAAACCGCGACCTGGGACGACCCGAAGGCCGTCGAGCGCTTGATGGCTGACTGGCGCAAGGCCTGTGACGCGAAGCGCTCTGAGCACGAAAAGAAGATCGCGACCGCCAGTGCTTCGGGTGACACGAAGAAGAAGCCGCGTCTGCGGCTGCCCAAGAAACCTGCCGACCCGCGTGCTGGCTGGAGTCCGCCGGCCGGTCTGTTCAACGCCACCGTCATGCCGATCCGCAAGCTCGGGATCCGTGGCGTGTTGTATTACCAGGGCGAGAACCAGGCCTTCCAACGCTGGACACGCTACGAATACACCTTCCCCAAGGTGGCGGTCTCGTTTCGCAAGGCATTCGGAGATCCCCACCTGCCGTTTGGGTGCATCAGTCAACCGGGCTGGGGCGACTACGGCACCGATCCGGAAGTCTCCGCGGTCAGCGGCGGTTACCACGTGGTGCGCGACATCCAACGCCGGGCCCTCGCCGGCGATCCGCATGCCGACATGATCGCCACCTACCCGACGGGGAATTCGTACATTCACCCAGCCGAGAAATGGCCGGTTGCCGAGTACGCATCCCGTTGGGCGCTCGCCAAGGTCTACAACAAGCCGATCGTGCACCGCGGTTCGACCTACCGGGAGTTGAAGATCAAGGACAGCAAGGCCTACCTGTTCTTCGATACCGACCCGATCGTCTACGAACGCTGGAAGCACATCGAGAAGAACGCCTACTGGCAGGTCTTGCCGTGCCCGAGGGAGGGCAAAGCGGAGTTCCGTGGGTTCATCATTGCCAGAGCCGACCAACGTTGGTTCCCGGCCAAGGGACGTCACACCCGCCTCGACGGCGTGCCGTGCATCGAATTGCACAGTGATCTCGTGACCGAACCGGTAGCGGTCCGCTACGGCTGGGCCCAGTGGCCGACCGGCAACATGGTGGGGCGGGAACGTCTGCCGATGCCGACCTTCCGCACCGATGACTGGCCCTTGCCGATCGGAGCCAACTACTCCCAAGAGGCCAAGGAGCGCACCAAGTTGCACTTGCAGGCGGCCAAGGTGGTGGCGGAACGACAGGCCTTGGACCGAAAGATCCGCCAGATGCAGATCGACACCGATCGCTTCGAGAAGGACTTGCACCTGCGAAAGGGCAAGGGCGCCAAGCCGCTGGTCCAGAGCAAACTCGACCGCATCGAGACCATCCTCGACGAATTGCAAAAAGACCGCTGGCTCGGTGGCCAGCTACGTGCTCAGCCTGCGCTGGTCCAGCAGATCGAGTCGCTGCGAGCCGCTCTCGAGGCGGCCAAGGCTCAATCATCCGAGATGCAAGGCAAGAAGTAGGCGAGTCAAACGAGGCATGGTGCCTCGGCGGTCTTTTTTGTCTCGAGAGATGGTGCTTCCTGAGCGGGTCAGGGCTCACTGGTGCTTCTTGTTTGCCTGGTCGATGATCGGACGAATCGAGGGGTGAACCATCAGGCTGTTTCCCCCGCGCTCCCAAGCTGCAAGAACGTCTGCGACCTGCGGGTCGATCTTTCTCAGTCCGGTCAAAGTCAAAGCACCGATCCTCGACTTCACGAGTGCCTGCGCGGCCGGCAGCGACAAATCCTCGACTCCATGGAGGGGACCCGATGCACCCTCCTTAGCGAAGCACTCAGCGGTCTCTCCGCACCCCTCTGCCTGCCGTGAGGACGGCGAACATCAGCGCCATGCCCATCAATGTGAAGAGGGCAGACAGCGAAATCCCAACGACATCTTCGGCAGAAGCGAGTGCTTTCATAATACCCCAATCCCCCCGAACCCAGCTGCGGATCAAATCGAAGGTGATGTAGCAGCCCGCGGCGATGTGCAAAGGCAACAGTAGCGTCAACCAGGCTCGGCCGACGAGCGACCCTCTGACGAACATCGCGGTGCCGATCACAACCAAAAGACCGAAGACTCCAAGGGCCGTCGTAAAAATGATGAGCAGCCCGGTGCCGAAGTGGCCACCGGTGTTGTCGATGAACTTGGTGTAGATCAACCATCCTATGGAACAGATGGCGATCAGGGCCCACGTGGCCAGGAAGAGTATCCCGAGCAGCCGAATACGCGGACCCGGCAACGGCACGTGTCTGTCGTTTTTCTCCTTTGTCTTCTCCTCGTTCCGTTCCTTCCCGAAAGAGAAACCGCAGTGAGGACAAGCATCAGCTTGGTCTGAGATCTCTTTCCGGCACTCTTTGCAGTTGATCAGTGCCACCTACGCATTCTCCATGGACTGGATCAGATTGGAAGGCCAGCGGAGAATCCTCCGACTCTTCTAGTTGAGTCTTCCGGGCTTGTGGTTCTTCCGGTGTCATCTCCTGGGTGTTCGTGGCAAAGTCAGGTGGTCCGGCCGAACCGACTGCCAAGGAGTTTGAAGTTCGTGAAGAATCGTTCGACCCAATTCGTGCTTGCTACGATTGCGCTCTCGGCGAGCAACCACGCCCAGGTGAAGATCCCCGAGGACCAGGCGGTGAAGAACCTGGCGGCGTTCGCGGCCACCTACTCCGACCAGGCTTCGTGGGAGAAGCGCGCAGCCCTGCTTCGCAAGGGCATCCTCGCCGGCGCCGACCTCTCACCTCTGCCCGTCCGCACGCCATCGAACCCGGTCATCCATAGCGTCAAGGAGGGTGATGGCTACACGGTCGCCAACGTCTACCTCGAGAGCATCCCGGGCCTGTTTGTCACCGGGAATCTCTACCGCCCCGACGGCGACGTCCCCCAGAAAGGAAAAACGCCGTACGCTGCAATCCTCTGCCCGCATGGGCACTGGAAGGATGGTCGGTTCCGCAAAGACATGCAGGCACGCTGCGCGACCTTCGCGAGGATGGGGGCGGTGGTGTTCGCCTATGACATGGTCGGCTGGCAGGAGTCGAAGTTTCAGGTCGACCACCGTGGCGACAAGCACGCGCTTACCTACCAGACCTGGAACAGCATGCGGGTGCTCGACTTTCTGCTCGGCCTCGATGGCGTGGACCCGAAGCGCATCGCAGTGACCGGCGCGTCGGGTGGTGGCACCCAGACCTTCTTGCTGACCGCGCTCGATGCCCGGGTGTCGGTGTCGGTGCCGGTCGTGATGGTGTCTGCGCACTTTTACGGTGGCTGCAACTGCGAGAGCGGGCGGCGAATCCACCGGCGCGATGAGTTCCAGACCAACAATGCAGAGATCGCGGCCTTGGCGGCGCCGCGCCCTTTGCTGCTGGTGTCCGACGGCGAGGACTGGACCAAGAACAACCCGACGGTGGAGTTCCCGCACATCCGCTCGGTCTACGCGCTGTATGGCGCCGCGGCCAAGGTGGAGAACGCCCACTTCCCTACCGAGGGGCACGACTACGGCGCGACCAAGCGGCAACCGGTGTATGCCTTCCTCGCCAGGCATCTCGGCCTCGATCTTGCGGCGGTGAAGCAGACCAGGACCGGCGCGGTGGATGAGTCCTCCGTTGAGTATTTCAACCACGCGGCACTGCGGTGCTTCGACCAGAAACACCCGGTCCCGACGCATGCGCTGCGTGGCAAGGACGTCATCCGCAAGGCTTTCACCGCTTTGCAGCGCCAGCCCGCCAGTTCTTCCGGCAAGACCAAGGGCAGCGGCAAGAACCACGATTGACAGGTAGGAAGTAGTCTCACGGCGAGCGGCGAGTAGATTCTCCCGTCCGTGTCTTCCACCACCTGGAACCGCCTGGGATCGTTCGTCTGGCTGGCGCTGTTGTGCGCCTGCACCGGCCGCGACGCCGCGCCTGACGCGACCGACAGGCCGTGGACCGCGACCCTGGACCTGCGCTGCAAGGACGCCTACCCGAGGAGCTTTACCAACTTCAAAGGTGACCGTTACGAGATCCCTGCCGCACCGCAACGGATTGCCTCGGGCACGCTGTTTACCGACGTGGTCCTGTCCGCGATCTGCGATGGGGAGCGGATCGCAGCCCTGCACCGGGTCAGCAAGAACCCCTTGTTCAGCCCGATCGCGGAGTACTCCTCGAAGTTCGCCCGCCACCTGGGCACCGACCCTGAGACCATCCTGGCAGTACGACCGGACCTCGTATTCCTGGCCAGCTTCAGCGACAAGCGCCTCGATCGTCTGTTGTCGAATGATCACCGACAGGTGGTCCGTCTGCACAACCTCAACAGTGTGGAGGGAGTGCGTGAGAGCATCCGCGCCGTCGGCTACATCGTGGGTCTCGACCAGCCGGCCGAAGACCTGGTCACGCAGATGGATGCCCGGCTCAATGCGGTGGCGGAGTCCCGCGCGTCGCGCAAGAACTGGAGCGTGCTGAGCTGGGCGGATGGTTTCGTTAGCGGGCGCGGCACCATCCTCGACGATGTCCTCGGTTACGTGGGCGCGCGCAACCTGGCTAGTGAGTTCGGCATCGAGGGCGTGCGACGCATCCAACCCGAACGCCTGCTGGCCTCCCAGCCCGACGCCCTCATTATCGGAACGATCCAGGGTAAGGAGGCCGAAGCTCGCCAGCGCGTGCTGCGCCTGGCGGTGATGGC
>JAYZDB010000323.1:0-4619 GCA_036338025.1 Planctomycetota bacterium | reverse complement strand
TGGGCTCCCGCAGCGGATGCTGCGCAGCTTGGGGCATCTAGAGTTCCGCGATGACTTCGTTGGTCAGGTCTGCAACCTCGAGGCCGTTGCTGTTCTTGATGTCGCCGTGGCGCACCACACAATCACGATCCACTGCGTCCGCCGCCGTCGCCGCCGCCCGCTTGATCCGGCCGTTCATCTCGGAGATCAGCAGGTCGTAGCGCCCGGAACCCCTGCGAACCCCGTCCGCATGGATCCTCTTCCACTCGGGAGTCGCCTTGCGGACCTTGTTCCAGTGGACGCCGGCGGGCTGGGAGCAGTTGGCGGTGGCGCCATAGAAAACTACGCCGCTGCGCTTGATGCTGATGCCCTGGGCAAAGCCCACACTGGCGAACAGCAGCATCGCTGCGCCAACACTGAGGAGAAACTTGCTTGACTTGCTCATGACGGATACCGATTCGCCAGCCTGTGGCCTGGCACTTCCAAAAAACTAGCGAACCTGACCGCTGTCCGTTTCCCTCGGGGGCAAGGAGCGTGTGGTGAACGCTGGAGGTCGGGCCTTAGCAAACGCGGTACCTGGCTGATTGGTTCCCTCCTGATTCAGAAAAAAAGGCTCCTAAATCGCTCAAACAAGGCACCTACAGGCCCATGGCGCCCGGGGTTTTCTTGGCCATGGCGAATTAATCGAGACGGATCCGAGCCAGGCGGGAGGCAGGGGGATTATTCGCCACCGACCGAAACCGGCCGTTTGACGAAATACCTGGCACCCCGCCGCCGACCAACCCGGCGGATCAGGCCTCGGTCCAGCAGGTCGTTCAGGTCTCGCAACCCGGTCCGGAGGCTGACCCCGGCCTCACGGGCGTATTCCTGGTTCGACAGGCTGCCGCGGGCCGCAATCAGCTCCAGGAGGCGGGCCAGGCGCCCACTCAAGGCAGCGGTTTGGCTACCGCTGGATTCCGGGCCGCCTGGCGCTGGCACCCCGGCAGGTGGAGGCGGCTCCGGCGCCGGGATCTCGGAGGTCGGCTCCCGACTTGCAGCCCTCTGCCCGATCTCCGGCTCGGTCTCCGGCTCGGCCATCTCAGCGCCATCACGCGGCAAGATGCCCAGCAGGTGAGATCGATCCAGCAAGCCATCGCCCGCCAGCACCATGGCGCGGAACACGCTGTTACGCAGTTCCCGGATGTTGCCCGGCCAGTCCTGCCGGTATAGCTCATCCATGGCATCGGTGGAGAACCCCTGCACCGCCGTATGGCCAGCGATCACTGCTTCGCGTCGGAACACCTCCACCAGACCCGGAATCTCGGCGCGCCGATCCCGCAGAGGCGGCACCGTCAACACCATGCCCTGCAGGCGATAATAAAGATCCTCGCGGAACGAACCGTCAGCAACCATCTCCTCGATATTGCGGTTGGTCGCTGTCACCACCCGGACGTCGACGTGCACCGGTTGCACGCCGCCCACCCGGTCGACCTCCCGTTCCTGCAAAACCCGCAACAACTTGACCTGGATCTCGAGGGAGGTCTCGGCGATCTCGTCGAGGAAGAGCGTACCGCCATTGGCCTGTTCGAACTTGCCGATTTTCCGGTGGGTAGCGCCGGTGAACGCACCCTTCTCGTGCCCGAACAGCTCCGATTCGAGCAGCCCGGACGGGAGCGCTGCGCAGTGCACCTTCACCAAGGGTCCCCGGGCGCGCTTACTCCACTTGTGCAACAGATTCGTCAGCACCTCCTTGCCGGTACCGGTCTCACCGGCCAGCAGGATCGTCAGGTCGGACGGTGCAACCTTCTTGAGCACTCGGACCACCTCAGACATCACTGGGCTATTGAGGATGAGACCGCCGTTGGCGTCCAGCGGCTCGTTGACCGTCCCTGCCGGCAATGCATCGGGACTCAACTTGGACTCGAGAGCATGGAACAGGAACTCCGCACTGGCGCCGTCCTCCGGGTAGACCGCGCACCCCACCAACAGATCGGACGAGCCGTGCAGTTCAAGATCGGCGGCACGCAATTCCGTTTCAACTCGAACCAACAAATCGCGAGCGCCAGCCTGATCATGCTCCGGCAACAGCAATTGGAAGCTATCGCTCGACGAACGGCAGATCTTCGCCCCACCGGCGCATTCGGCTCGGATGCAGCGTGCCACCCGTTCCATGTACCGGCCGTATCCTTCGACCCCGAGGGTCTCCTCCAACTGATCGCCACGTGTCAGGCGCAGACCGATCAGCGCCATCTCCCGGCGCCCTTCCTGCGCAAGCGCAACCGAGTTGCGGACCAGACGGGAGAAGTAATCCGGGACATAGGCGCCGGTGTACAGGTCCTCGACGGCATGCTTGTAGAGCCTGGCGTTCTCGATTGCAGCAGCCGTCTGGGCGGCGATGGTCGACAGCAACTCCAGATTCACTGGACCCGGCTGAGGAGCTTCGAACAGCAGCATCACGCAACCGCGCGGGCGACCGGCCAACACCAAAGGCATCGCCAGCACCGAGCGGTGTTCCGGGAACAGATCCTCCAACACGGTGCCATCGCGCATCCCATCCAACTGGATGCACATCGGTCCGGAGGCCTCCACGAGCGCGGCGATGTCAGTCGCGTGGCGATCGACGTTCTTGCGAGTCGCGCCGTAGATCTCAACCTGATCGCGCTCGTAGTCGAGCAACATGAAGCGGACTCGATCAGCGGGACTGTGCCGAGAGAAAAAGGCGATCGCACTGGCAAGGATCTGATCGAGGTCGAGTCTCGACGTCAGCTCCTGGATCCCGCGGTTGAGGTGGGTGAGGTCCTGGATGCGACCACGCAGATCGTGCGCCATGTTATTGAAGGTCTCGGTAAGGCGACCGATCTGACCACCCTCCTGCGATTCCACTTTCACATCGAACTCGCCTCGACGCAGCGATTCGGCGCCGTCCTCCAACCGTTCGATCGGATCCGTGATGCGGCTGGTGACGACCGACGCCAGGCCGAGCGACAATACCAGCAGGAATCCCGCGATCGCGATGAAGAAGGTCCGCACTGGCACTGCCCCGACTGCCAAGGTGAGGGTCGCGTCGCTATCACGCTTCAGTACTCCAAGCATCGCGCCCGATCCCCCTTGCGGGTTGCGGATGACATCGTACGCGGCGATCCAGCTACGTCCGCCCAGGCGATGCCGACGGAACACTGGTTGGCGGGTTTCACGAGCCGCAGCAGGCACCGTCGCCCGGTCCCGCATCAGGGACGTCCCACGATCGAGAACACCATACAGCTCACCGTCGTCTTCCTGGCCCGCTGCGGAGTTCTCCCCGAGCTGGCCCAAGGCGGCCGGATCCGCTTCCTGGGCCCGCTGCGGTCCACGGTGCGAAGCTGCCAACTGGTAGCCATTGACGGGATCACAAAGCACCGCCGGCAGCCCGGGCGAAATGTCCTTGAGAAACGCCGAACCGAGATGCCTCGCCACCGACAGCGACAAGGGACCATCCTGGAATCTCACACCGATGATCGGTTCACCCCAGCTCTTGTAGACCCCTGGCTCATCACGGAGCGCGGTGTCCGAAGACCGTAGCTGCACATCGCCGGCCTCGATCGTGAACGGCACCAGCCACTCGGCGGCGCCATCCTCGGGCACGTATTCAAGACGTAGGAAACCACGCTTCCACTCCGGCGGTAGCTGGTTGCCCATCACCTCCTTGAAGTTCCCCTTCAACTCGGCGAGCGAATGCGGTGCTTCCTTCTTGCGGAAATCCACTTCGTATTGACGCAGATCCTTGACCCAGCTGCGCGCCGATTCGAGCAACTCCTTTTGGCGATCGCGGAGCTGGTCGGACACCGTACGCACCGACTGGCGCAGGGTCCGCTGCAACTCGTCCTCGTGGCCGCCCTCGAGCACTCTGACGAGATACACGAACAACACCGCCAAGGGCACCAACGCTGCTACCGACACCACCACCATCAGCCGTAGCCGGAGGTTCGACAGCCAGCCCAGGGCATCGTTGAACAAGAGCAGAAGGAACGGCGCAGACAGCAGGCTGAGCACTGCGCCGAGCAGGCTGAAGAAGCGCAGTTGGTGGCCGAACCCGGAATCGACGGCCCACACCCCGAGTACCACGTTGCGGTCCCCCTGCATCGGAAGGAAGCCGCCAAACACACGGGCGTCGCCTTCGTCGACAGTGTGTCGGTAGGTGCCCCCAGGATCCGTAAGACGTTGCTTGCGCACCGCCGCCGGAATCACGGCTCGTCGTTCTCGGCCGGCCTTATCGAGGCTGGAGCGCGCCAGAGAACCGTTTCGATAGACCGCGAAGTGCATGCCCCGAAGCTGGTCGAGATGGTCCTTCTTCAGCAAGGCCTTGCCGGCAGCCAGTTGCAGTGGCGAGTTGGCCAATTCCGACGGCTTGACCCTACGTTCAGAACCGAAGATCACCGAGCGGAACCGGATCGGGTACGGCCCGGTGTTCTTGAAGTGGATCGCCTGAACAGTGACTCCTCGGGGCAGATTCAGGTCGGCGAGGTACACGACGTTGATGCGCTTGTCCTGGTCATCACTGTCACCAGCACTGCCGACTTCGACCTGCACCGCTGGCACCCCCTCCGGGACGTCGCTGTTGCGCGACGCCAGCTCGTAGAACATCGAGCGCTGGTGCTCCAGCGGGATCACCCGGTCGTCGCCCT
>JAYZDB010000322.1:0-12846 GCA_036338025.1 Planctomycetota bacterium | reverse complement strand
AATTCACCAACCTGGCTGAGCAGCAACAGCATGCTCCGGTAGTCGCCGAACTCTCCAAACGCCTCCGCAAGAAACTCGAGGCGCTCAAGTAGGCATCGATGTCCGACTCGCGCCTCCGCAGTATCCAGCAGGTCCAGGGTACCGGCCTGTATTCCCCACTCGCTGGCCAGACCGTCACCACCAGGGGCGTCGTCACGGGTAGCACCCGCAAGGGGTTCTTCCTGCAGGACCCGGACCCGGAAGACACCGCGGCCTCGTCAGCGATCTTTGTCTATTCCCCGCGCCAACAGCCGCCGACCGGGTCGTTCGCCGAGGTCACGGGTGAAGTCATGGACTTCCGCGCCGAGGAAAACGACCGTCCGACCACCCAGATCAAGGCCGACAGCGTCCGCCAGGTCGAAGGAGATTCGCCGGACATCGAGCCGGTCTGGTTGACCGCCGACCTGCTGGACCGCTCCCAGGCCGAACTCGCCAGCCTCCTCAACAGCCTGGAGGGCCGGTTGGTTGGGATCCGGGCTGGCGCCACCTTCGTCTCCCCCAGCAATGCCTTCGGCGACTATGTGCTCGCCCCAGAAGATCTAGCGGCAGTACGCACGCAACCAGGTGGTGTGCTGATCGATCCGTCGCAACCCCAACGATGGTTGCCAAACATACGCATCCGCAACTACTCCCGGGCATCGAAGGTCGATGTCGGATCGAAACTCAACAAGCCGGTTGTCGGCCCCCTGAACTTCCGGGCCGCCAGCTACCAGATCGCCGCCGCCGGCCCACTCGACATCGAGCCAGCCCAGATTCCTGAAACCGTCACGCAACTCGCACCAAAGGCCGGGCACTTGACCGTCCTGACTCTGAACGGCTTCAACCTCGATCCCCAAATCGAAAACCCGCAGCGCGTCGAGTCTCAACGTGACATCGATGATGACATCGGCGATGGACGCTTCGCGATGCTCGCGACAGCCATCGTCCACCAGGCCTTGTGTCCAGACGTCATCGCTCTGCAGGAAATCCAGGACAATGATGGCGCAGAAGTAACCGGCCAAACCAACGCCGACCGGACCTACTCCGCCTTGATCAAGGCAGTGCAGAGTGCCGGGGGTCCCGAGTACCACTGGGCCGACATCCCTCCGAAGGCCGACGCTGACGGCGGCCAGCCCGGTGGCAACATCCGCAATGGGTTTCTGTACCGCGCCGACCGCGTGCAACTTCTGCCCGACTCCCTCAAGCGGATCGGCGAAAACCACCCCGCATTCGAAGGCTCGCGCAAACCCATCGTCGCGCGGTTCCAGCCCACAGGATCGAACTACGAACTGGCGGTGGTCAACGTCCACCTCGCCTCCAAGAGGCACCAACACGGTCTCTTCGCCCCAGACCAGCCTGGCTTCGATCCGCGCCTACAGACCCGAGTGCAACAAGTCTCCATTCTGCGCAGCGTACTGCGGAACCTCAGCGGCCACGGCATCGACTACTACGTGACGGGTGACTTCAACGACTTTGAATTCAGCGAGACCCTGGCCACCTTGAATGGCGATGACAACGTCAATCTCGTCGACCGCCTGCCCTTGGAAGACCGCTACGACTACAACCACCGGGGTATCTCCCAGGCCCTGATGCACGGGGTGGTTTCCAAGAGCCACCTCGCCAGGCGTCGGGTGGAATACGAAATCCTGCACGGCAACGCCTTGCTGGGAATTCAGCCCGGCGGCCGCAGCCACAAGGGCAGCGACCACGCCTACGTGATCGCCCGGCTGGAAATCGCATAGCCGAGGCTGAACCTCGTGCGTCAACTGGTAGACGGCACACCGCCCAAGGCGGTAGAGTCACCATCACGACAAACAAGTCCCGGGCGAAAATCATGAACGACAATCCCTACGCAGTCCACGACGACACCATCGCCGCCGCCTTTGCGCCAGTCGATGCCAGGGTGGCCTTCTTGAAGAAGACCTACACCTTGTTGCTGGCCGCCGTCCTGACATTTGCCGGCACCCTGTGCCTGGCAGGAATCGAGGGCAGCCCGCTCTACAACATGGCAATGAGCCTGAGCGGAATGAACCCGCTGCTGTACGCGGCTGTGTTCATCGGCGGTGCCATCCTGGTGCACGCGATGGCGGAGAAACCCTTCGGGATCGTCTTCTTCTTCGGGTTCGCCGTCTTGTGGGGACTCCTGAGTGCGCCGCTGGTCCTGCTCGCCAGCAACATCGCCCCCGATCTGGTCAGCACCGCCGCCCTGATGACGACCCTGGTCTTTACCGGTCTGACCGCCTACGTGTTCAAGAGTGGCAAGGACTTCGGGTTTCTCGGCGGCATGCTGTGGACCGTGATGTTCGGCATGTTCGGCGTCGCCATCTGCGGTTGGCTATTCGGATTCCACATTGGAGTCTGGTTCTCCTACCTGGGAGTCGCGCTGTTCTCGGGCTTCATCCTCTACGACACCAGCAACATCCTGAAGCGCTACCCGACGACCGCCCACGTATCCGCTGCCATGGTGCTGTTCGTCGATGTCATCCTGCTGTTCAAGCACATCCTGATCATCCTCCTGAGCAGCCGCGACTGATCCCCCAGACCCGCGATCAGGCCTGGAAATCGTGATTTCTCTCGATTACTGGGTTGTGCCCTGTCGACAAATGCATAATTATGCGTAACAGAATACATAATTATGCCTAAGCAAGCCCAGATACACAACCAGCGCCAGGCCCGCCACCAGGCCATCCTGGATTTGATCCAGGGGCACTACATCAAGAGCCAGGCCGAACTCCAGGATCTCCTGGTCGAGAGGGGTCTGGAGGTCAACCAAGGCACCGTGTCCCGTGACCTGCGAGAACTCGGGGTCGTCAAGGCGCCGGATGGCTACGAACTCCCGAACCCGACGATGCCGTCGCGGGCCGCCTCCAACGCCTCCCCCGTCGAATCCGCGGTCCGCCTGTGGCTCGTGAACCGCACCGCCGTTCAAAACCAGGTCATCCTCAAGACCCCGCCAGGCGGGGCACAGCCCCTGGCCCTGACGCTCGACAAGGGACCATACCCCCGGGTGATCGGCACGATCGCCGGTGACGACACGATCCTGGTGATCTGTAAGAACGCCCGGGACGCCCAAACCGTCGACGCCGAACTAGAGGCGATGCTGTGAGTAGCATGCAGAAGGTCACGATCGTCGGCGCCTCCGGTTACACCGGCCGTGAGCTGACCAATCTCGTCGACCGCCATCCCCAGATGCAGCTGCACGGGCTGATGACCGCCCGCAAGCATGTCGTACCCGATGCGCCAGCGCTGCCGGTCGATCCTCAGATCCAGCCGCTTGACCTTGGCGTGGTCGGCCAGTGCGACGGGGTCTTCCTCTGCACCCCCCACGGCGCCAGCGCCGAACTGGTCGTCGAGTGCCTCGAGGTCGGCTGCAAGGTCGTCGATCTGTCCGCGGACTTCCGTCTCCATGACCCGGGGGTCTACGCCAGCGTCTACGGCCTCCAGCACCAGGCTCCGGACCTGCTGTCCGAGTCCGTCTACGGCCTGACCGAACACAAGCGGCAAGCGGTGGCGGCGGCTCGTCTGATCGCCAACCCGGGTTGTTACCCCACCTCGATCCTGCTGCCCTTGCTGCCACTTAGCGAAAATGACCTCCTGGACCAAACCACCACCATCCTCGCAGACAGCAAAAGCGGTGTCAGCGGTGCTGGCAAGAGCCCCAAGGACCGCACGGTCTACGGCGCAGTCGCCGAGAACTTCCTCGCCTACGCGGTCGGCAGCCACCGACACACCCCCGAGATCCACCAGGAACTCGGCACCAACAACCTGGTGTTCGTCCCCCACCTGCTGCCGATGTTCCGCGGCATGCTGTCGACGATCTACGTAAAGCCCAGCGGGGGACAGGATGCGGATTCGCTGCGAGCCCGCCTCCGCGAGCACTACGCCAACGAGCCCTTCATACAGGTCTTTGACCGCGGCCAACCCGAGACCGACCGCGTCGCAGGCAGCAACCAGTGCCACATCGCCGTCGCGCAGGCCGGCGACACCGTGGTCTTGACCTCGGCCATCGACAACCTCGGCAAGGGCGCCGCCGGCCAGGCGATGCAAAACATGAACCTGCTGCTCGGGCTCGAAGAGACCCAGGGCCTACTCTGATGCGTATCCTCGTCAAGATCGGTGGTACCCAGCTCAGCGACCCCAGGTCGCGGAGTGACCTCGCCACAGCCGTCGCAGGAGCCAAGGCTGCCGGCCATCAGCTGATCCTGGTTCACGGCGGCGGCGACCAGATCCGCGACCTGACCGGCAAGCTCGGCATCGAGGACCGCTACCACAATGGCCTGCGGATCACCGACGCGGAGACCGCCGAAGCGGTACTGATGGTGCTGGGTGGTCAGGTCAACCGACAGCTGGTCGCCGAACTCGGCGCCCGTGGAGTCGAGGCAGTGGGCATCACCGGGGCCGACGGCGGGACCTTCTCGGCCGCGCCCCTGCAGCGCGAGGGTGTCGATCTTGGCTACGTCGGGAGTGTCCACCGCGTTCGCGGCAAACTGGTCGAGAGCCTGCTGGCCAGCGACCTGCTACCGGTAATCGCGACTGTCGCCCCACTGGACGGTGAATTAACTGGCAGCCCGGAGCACTTCTACAACATCAACGCCGATCACTGCGCTGGCCCTCTGGCCCATGCACTCGGTGCCGAGACCCTGCTGTTCTTGACCAACGTACCTGGCGTTCTGGATGCAAGCCAGCAGCTGGTCCACCACCTCACGCCTGGTTCCTGCGCTGAGTTGCGGGCCAGCGGCGTGATCTGCGGTGGCATGATCCCCAAGGTCGAGGCCGCCTTGTCAGCGGTTGTCGCCCACCCGGATGGCACCATCAAGATCGCCTCGGCCGACCGCGACAACGCCATTCTCGCCGCTCTGGAACACCACACCGGCACCGTCTTTGGACCGGATCGCTAATCCCATGGACGAACACGTGATCAAGACCTACCTGCGAGCCGCACCGGTGTTCGTGCATGGCGAAGGCGCAACCCTCGTCGACAGCGACGGCAAGGAATACCTCGACTTCCTCGGCGGCATTGCCGTCTCCGCGCTCGGACACAACCACCCAGAGCTCGTCGCCGCACTGAGCGAGCAGCTCGGAAAGGTGATGCACGTCAGCAACCTCTACCGGCACCCCTATACCGAAGAGGTAGCCAGGCGCATCACCAGGCTGGCAGGCATGGCAGAGGTGTTCTTCTGCAATAGCGGCACCGAGGCGAACGAGGCCGCTCTCAAGCTGGCACTCAAGTACCACTTCACGAAGGACACCCGTCGTCGGGACTTCGTCGCTCTACAAGGCGCGTTCCATGGCCGGACCCTCGGCGCCCTGGCCGTCACCCACAAGGCCTCGTTCCGGGAGCCCTTCTCGGCCCTGGAATCGAACGTCACCTTCGTGCCCCGCGACGACATCGACGGGCTTCGTGCAGCCATCGCGACCAATCCTGCGGCGCTGATCCTGGAACCGATTCAGGGCGAAGCCGGGATCCACGAATTGTCTGCGGAGTTCCTGCAGGCAGCACGCCAGGCCTGCACCGACAGTGACACCATCCTGATCCACGACGAGATCCAGACCGGCGCTGGACGGACCGGCACCTTCCTCTGCGCCCAGCACGCCGACGTCACCCCCGACATCGCCACCCTCGCCAAGCCAATCGCGGCCGGCGTTCCCATGGGTCTGACCCTGATCTCCGACAAACTGTCCGGGACCTTCGTGCCCGGTGATCACGGCTCGACCTTTGCCGGTGGTCCGCTGGCCTGCCGGGCGGCTCTGGTCCTGCTCGAACAGCTCTTGGAAGGTGGCCTACAGGACCACGTCGTCGAGATGGGCACACACCTCAGCAGCGCCCTGGACAGCCTGGTCGCCGCCCACCCGCTGGTCCTTGCACGCCGCGGCAGAGGCCTGATGCAAGCCATCCAACTCGACCCTCGGGTCGATGCTCCAACTCTCAAAGACCTGTTGCTCGAGTCCGGCCTGATCGTCAACGCGACGGGCCCGGACACAATTCGCGTTCTCCCTCCCTCCGTGGTACAGCGGTCTCAGATCGACTACGCCGTCAAGATTCTCCGTCAGGGCATCGACGCCCTCTAGCCCGGATTCGCCATGACTGACAACCCGTTTCCCAAACTCCCCCACAAGGACCTGATCTCAGCCGGCAAGCTGTTGCCCGAGGAGGTCAAGTCCATCATGGAGACTGCCATCAAGTTGAAGGCAGGACGCGACGTCTACACCGACATCCTGGAGAACCATCGCGTTGCGATGATCTTCGAGAAGGACAGCCTGCGCACCCGGTTCACCTTCGATATCGGGATCCAGGACATGGGAGGCAGTGCGGTGTTCCTGGATCACCGAGACGCCCGCATCGGTTCCCGTGAGAACGTCAAAGATGTCGCGCTCAACCTCGAGCGCTGGGCCGACATCATCGTACTCCGCACCTTCAAGCACCGGGTGATCACCGAGATGGCCAACAGCTGTTCGATTCCTGTGATCAACGGCCTGTCAGACTTCTTGCACCCCTGCCAGGCGCTTGCGGACTTCCTCACCCTGACCGAAAAGTGGGGCGACGTAGGCGGCAAGCGGGTCTGCTACGTCGGCGACGGCAACAACACCTGCCACTCGCTGATCCACGTGGCCTCGAAGCTCGGTGCTCATATGACCGTGTGCACCCCAGAAGGCTACGAACCGAACTCGAAGGTAGTCAACGAAGCCATGAAGACCGGCCAGGTGACTGGCAGCGAGATCTCCATCCTCAACGACCCGGTCGAGGCTACCGAAGGCGCCGACGCCATCTACACCGATGTCTGGGCCAGCATGGGCCAAGAAGACGAGACCGAAGAACGCGCCGCCGTGTTCAGCGACTACCAGGTCGACGAGACAATGATGAACCGCGCCGCCGACAACGCCCTCTTCATGCACTGTTTGCCCGCTCACCGCGGTGCCGAAGTCACCACCGCTGTCATGGACAGTGACCAATCCGTGGTCTACGACATCGCCGAAAATCGCCTGCACGTACAGAAAGCCGTGATGTGCATGCTGACCCCCAACCGCTAACCCACGACCTACGATGACTGACAAAGTTGTTCTCGCCTACTCCGGTGGACTCGACACCTCCATCATCATTCAGTACCTCAAGGACGAATATGGCCTTGAGGTACACTGCTACGCCGGCGACGTCGGCCAGGGCGCCAGCGAACTCGAGGGCTTGGAAGAAAAGGCCCTCCGAAGCGGCGCCGCGTCCTGCAAGGTCGATGACCTGCGTGAGGAGTTCCTGACCGACTACGTCTGGCCGTGCCTGCGTGCGATGACGGTCTACGAGGGCCGCTACCTGCTCGGCACCAGCATGGCACGCCCAGTACTCTCCAAGGGGCAGGTCGATTATGCCAACGAAGTCGGCGCCAAGTACGTCGCCCACGGCTGCACCGGTAAAGGCAATGATCAGGTTCGCTTCGAGCTCGGCTACATGTGCCTGAACCCCGACCTGGAGATCATCGCCCCGTGGCGGGACTGGGACATCAAGTCCCGCGAGGACGCCCTGGAATACGCCGCCAAGCACGGCATCGAGGTCGCCGCCACCAAGGAGAAGATCTACTCGCGTGACCGCAACCTCTGGCACATCAGCCATGAAGGTGGGGCGCTCGAGGAACCCGCCAACTGCGCACCGGATGACGTCTGGATGCTGAGTTCCTCGGCCGAGGACGCGCCGGACACCTCCGAGTTGGTCACCATCGGATTCGCCAAGGGGGTTCCCGTCACCGTCAACGGTGAGACCTTGTCGGCGGTCGGCCTGGTGGAGAAGCTCAACGAGCTCGGCGGCAAGCACGGAGTCGGCCGCATCGACATCACCGAGAACCGCCTGGTCGGCATGAAGTCCCGCGGCGTCTACGAAACACCGGGCGGCACGATCATCATGGAAGGCCTTCGGAGTCTGCGCTCCATCACGATCGAGCGTGACACCATGCGCGCCTGCGAACGGATGATGCCAGACTACACGGACCTGGTGTACACCGGCCGCTGGTTCCACCCACTGCGCGAGTCCATGGACGCCTTCTTCGCCAAGGCCACCGAGCACGTCACTGGCGACGTCGATGTCAAACTCTACAAGGGGCAGGCCACGACCGTTTCGACCCGTAGCCCGTACAGCCTCTACTCCGAGGATCTGGCGACGTTTGGCGATAGTGCGGCCTTCGACCAGGCCGACAGCCGTGGCTTCGTGAAACTCTATGGGCTACCAGGCATGGTTGCAGCCAGTGTGCAACGGGAGGTCAGCAAGTGATGGGAAAACTCTGGGGTGGCCGGTTCGAAGGCGGTTTGGATCCGTTCTTCGAGGAATTCAATCGCAGTCTGTCCTATGACCAGCGCATGGTTCAGCAGGACCTGCAGGGCAGTGTCGCCTGGGCCCAAGCGCTGGAAGGTGCCGGGGTCCTGGACGCTACCGAGGCCGGCGAGATCACTGCAGCCCTGGAGCAGATGGCCCACGAACTGCGCGAGGACTCCAGTCCACTCGACGAAAGCGATGCCGAGGACATCCATAGTTTTGTAGAAACTGAGCTCGGCAAGCGGGTCGGGGACCTCGCCAAGAAGCTCCACACCGGGCGATCCCGCAACGATCAAGTCGCGACCGACCTCAAGCTCTGGTTGCACGAAGCAATCGACGAATTGAGCGGGGAACTCGTCAATCTGCTGCTGGCCTTGATCCACCTGGCCGAGAAGCACGCCGAGCTACCGATCCCGGGCTTCACCCACCTGCAACGCGCCCAACCGATCACCGTCGGTCACCACGCTCTCGCCTACGTGGAGATGCTCCACCGCGACCTGACTCGGCTGGCCGACGCCGACGAACGCATGGACACCTGCCCGCTCGGATGCGGGGCCTTGGCGGGCACAGCCTTCCCAGTCGACCGCAGCGCAATCGCCGCCGCCCTCGGATTCGATGAACCGACCCGCAACAGCTTGGACGCGGTCAGCGATCGCGATCATGCCTGCGAGGTGGTGTTCGCCTGCTCGCTGATCCTGACCCACCTGTCACGGCTGGCCGAGGATTGGATTTTCTTCGCCAGCCAGGAAGCCGGCTACCTGTCCTTTAGCGATGCGGTGGCAACCGGCAGCAGCCTGATGCCCCAAAAGAAGAACCCCGACGCCATGGAACTGCTCCGCGGCAAGGTCGGCAGGGTGGTCGGCAGCTTGCAGACCCTGCTGATGACCCTCAAGGGGCTCCCGCTGGCCTACAACAAGGACATGCAGGAAGACAAGGAGGCGCTGTTCGACGCTCTCGACACCAGCATCGCTTGCGTCAAGGTCGCCACCACGGCGGTCCAGAATGCGCAGTTCAACGAGGACCGCTGCCGCGCCCAGAGCCAGGTCGGACACCTCAACGCCACCGACCTGGCCGATCTGCTGGTGATGGCAGGCGTGCCGTTTCGCGATGCCCACGAACGAAGCGGTCAGGCGGTACGTGCAGCAATCCAAGCCGACGTAGAAATCGAAGACCTGCCAAAAGCACAACTCGAGGATCTGGTCCCGGAACTCGGCAGCGATCTACGCGAGCAGCTCTCCGTCGAGGCGGTCCTCGCACGGCGCAAGGCGATCGGTGGCACCGCGCCGGTCCAGGTCAAGGCCCAGGTCGCAGCCTGGAAGCAGCGAGTGCAAGGATGACCACCCAGATGAACGACATCACGATCCGCAAAGCCACCATCCACGACAGTGGCCCGATCCTGAAGCTGGTCAATGAGCTGGCCCTCCAGCAGATCCTGTTGCCTCGCTCTCCCGCCTCCGTCATCGAACACATCCGTGACTTCTTCGTCGCCACCCTCGAGGACAGATTTATCGGCTGTGGGGCCCTGCATGTGGTCTGGTCCGACCTGGGTGAAATACGGTCTGTCGCCGTCGATCCCGAGGTCCACAAGGGCGGCATCGGTCGCCAACTCGTGGATGCGATGGTCGATGAAGCGATGGCACTCGGCATCCCCAAGTTGTTCGCGTTCACCTACGCGCAAGGCTTCTTCGAGAAGGTGGGGTTCGAAGTCGTGCCGCACGGCAATCTGCCGCACAAGGTGTTCAACGACTGCTTGCACTGCCCGAAGTTCACTGCCTGCGATGAGATTGCGATGGAACGCGTGCTATCCGAGGTCGAGGAATCAGCCACTAACTTCGGCATTCCGATGACCTCTATCCCCATTCCCCAGCAGAAATGATGAACGCGCACTCTCTACCGCCCGGATTCCGCGCCGCCGGCATCGCCGCTGGCATCAAGGAGAGTGGCACAACCGATCTCGGGCTGATCGTCGCCGACGAGGCCTGGCCGGCCTGGGCCCTCTACACCCAGAACCACCTGCTCGGCGCCCACATTCCGGTGTGTCAAGCGCATCTACGCAGCAGCTCGGGACGGGTGCGGGCCTTGCTCGTCAACTCTGGCAACGCCAACTGTGCAACCGGCGAACAGGGGATCCAGGACAACGAGAAGATCAGCAAGGCGCTGGCCAGACTGCTCGACTGCCCTCCGCACCAGGTGCTGTTCATGAGCACCGGCGCAATCGGTGCTCATCTGCCGGTCGACAAGATCGAGTCAGCATTGCCCGACTTGCTCTCCAAGATTCGTGAAGACGGTGTCGACGAGTTCGCGACGGCGATCATGACAACAGACACCCACCCCAAGGTGGTCGCGGACACTCTGACGACAAGCGACGGCGAGACGATCCAGGTCACCGGCATCGCCAAGGGTTCCGGGATGATCCACCCCGACATGGCGACGATGCTCGGGTTCCTGGTCACCGACGGTTGTAGCCCGGCAGACCTGGGCTTTGGCCTGCGGGCCTTGGCGGACGAGAGCTTCCACCGTGTCACAGTCGACGGCGATACCTCGCCCAACGACACGGTGCTGTTGTGGAGCTCCCACCGTCACGTCTGCCAATCGACCAAGAACGAATATGACCAGGACGTCTACCCGCTAGAGGATCAACTCACAGCCACCAGCCGAGACCTGAGCCGGATGATCGCACGCGACGGCGAGGGCGCGAGCCGCCTGGTCACCGTCCAGATCAAAGGTGCCCGCGCAGACCAGGACACGCTCGATGTAGGCCGCTTCATCGCTACCAGCCCGCTGGTCAAGACAGCGATTTGCGGCCGAGATCCAAACTGGGGCCGGAGCCTGTCGGCCGCCGCGACCTCGGGGTTTCCGATCGACATCGCCAACGCGAGGGTCTGGATCGGCGAATTCGATCTGTTCTCCAATGGCGAGCCACATCCAGAAAACGAGGCGGCAGCCAGCGAGTACCTGTGCGCGAACGACGCCGTCGTGATCGGGGTAGACCTGGGGACCGGCCCGTTCGAGGGCGAGGTCTGGAGCTGTGACCTGACCAGGGACTACGTGAGCATCAACGCCGACTACCGGAGCTAGTTGCAAAAGCAACATTGGCGTTGCGCGGACGGAAAACTACCCTGCAATAGACGCGCCCCCTGGTCCCATGGAGCAGCAGCAGCCGACTTTGGACAATACCCCTCGATCACGCCGACCCGCCTGGCAGTTGTGGACACTGATCACCACCGCGCTGATCCTGCCGATGTTTGTAGCGCCGGTACTCGCTCCTACCCTCGGCCTGCGCCTCGACAGCGTCATCACCCGCTTGATCATGATCCTCGGTGTCAGCGCACTTCTCTGGTATTTCGGATTTCCGACCAGGGCGTGGTGCCGCGAGGTCGCGGGTGCCCATCCCTGGCGCGGCTTGTTGGGAAGCCTCCTCGTCACCGTCATCTTCTGCTCGCTGTACTCGCTCACCCTGATCTACATGGGCGCCGAGCGGATGCGTCCCGAGATCTTTCGACCGGATCGACTCGCCACGGCCGTGTTCACCGGTCTGTTGGTCTCGGTTGTTGAGGAGCCGGTGTTTCGTCACACCATGCTGCGCGGGCTGTCATTGCGAGGCCGATTCTGGGTCGGTGCGGTTCTGTCCAGCGGCGTGTACGCCCTGGCTCACTACGCCCGCCCGGACAAGGTCCCGACCCAAGCGAGCTTCGATCTGAACGACAGCCTCGCGGTCTACAGCGAGATGCTTGGCAACCTCCTCGGTCCATTCCACGATCCAGTGCCGTTCGTAGGCCTGTTCCTCCTCGGCCTCTTGCTGTGCACCGTCGTACGTCGTGCTGGCCTGGCCTGGACAATCGGGATCCACGCTGGCCTGGTCTACTACGTGAAGGCCGATGCGTGTCTGCTGTATTGGAACTTCGCGGAGCGCGACTGGCTGTTCGGTTCCGGTCCCATCAAGTACGACGGCGCCCTGTTCTGGTTGACTTGCGGCCTGTTCCTTCTAGGACTCGGTCTGCGACCCGGTCGCCAGACACCTTTCGTTCCCCCCTCAAGCCGAGTGCACTCAAAGAGCTGATGGACCAGTACTGGCACTGGCTGATCGTCGTGTCCCTGTTCTTCGTGATCGCGGAGAAACTCTCACCCTGGCATCGGCCGCACCAGACATTGCGCCGGGGCTGGCTACGCGATCTCTTGTTCCTGGCCTTGAACGGTCATGTACTCCAGTTGCTGCTCGGAACCTGGCTGTACTTCGTGTTCGTCGAGACCATCGAGCTGCTGGGGTCCTGGGGAATCGAAGCCGACGCGAGCATCGGCGCGGCCTGGCCGATCTGGGTGCATTGCCTGGTGTTCACGGTGGTGGCCGACTTCGTGCAGTGGTGCACCCACGTCGCTCTACACAAGCTGCCGTTTCTCTGGGAATTCCACAAAGTCCACCACTCGATCGAGCGCCTCGATTGGATCGCGAACTTCCACTTCCACTGGGTGGAGATCCTGGTCTACAAGACAGCGCAGGCCATTCCCCTGGCCTTCCTGGGGGTCCCATACGAAGC
>JAYZDB010000321.1:0-9467 GCA_036338025.1 Planctomycetota bacterium | reverse complement strand
CGCCGGCACATCCTTGCCGTCGGCGTCGAACGCGATCAGGCCGGTGTAGGTCAGAGCCGTGCCACCATTCGGATCGACAAAGCGCACGCCGCGCTGGTTGTCGGTGATCTGCGGAGACAGTCCACCGCGCACTGCCAGGGTGAACGCCAGCGGACTCTGCGCGTCGCTCGCCTTGCGGGCAGGGCGCTGGTGCAGGGTGTAACCATGCTCGAGACCACGGGTGTCGTTGAGGTACCACTCTTCGAGCAGCGCGTCCCAGCGGTAGCTCATGCGGCCGCCATCGGCCTGCACCTTGGAAGGCGTGCCGACTTCTTGTTCGTTACCAACAAAGCCGTAGCTCCGCAGTTCGAGTCCCCAGGTCCAGGCACCAGCGTCCGGCTTGACTGCAAACCCGCCGTCTTCAAACCGCGTCAACCAACCTTGTCCCGGGTTGCGGGCCTGGTGGGCACCGTCGACCTTGGTAACCGCATGCCGACCGGCCTCATAGGCGGCGCGGATGCTGGTCCATTGGCCATCCGTCAGGCCTTCGGGCGTGGCCTTGGACGAAGCAGGTGCTGCAGCCGTCTTGGGAGCAAGCTGCTGGGCGGGGAGAACGACACTGAGGCACAACGCCGGAGCGAAGTGCAAGAGGCAGAGGGTCTTGCGCATGGGGGCGAAACTCAGGTGAGAGACTCTGGTGGCTCCGGCAGACTATCCGCGCACCTGGGTGAAGAAAACCAAAGTCCTTCAAGAACCGCCCAGGACCCCGGACTCAGGACAGGTTTGGCAAGGAAGACCCCATGCCATTGAGGAGTCAGTCCGCCACTGCCGAGGTCGAACCACTCGCTTGTAGGGCGGCAGGCCGAGGTCTCCAAGCTCCCGGGCAGGCCTGCCACGGCAACCCGGGGGAGCGGTCCTACCCGCTGGCCACTCTTGACCCTAACCTAGCTGGTATGTGGGCTTGTGCATCCGTGTGCGGGCTTCACACCTCCGCCCGGCGCCGCCGGGTAGCCATGCAACCCTAAGGAGAACCACCGTGAAGCAATTCGCATCCCACCTCTTCGCGCCCGCCATCGTAGCCGGGGCGCTCGCCACTCTCACCACGACCGCAGTCGGTCAGTGGTCCGACAATTTTGACTCCTACGCCGCCAATAGCCAGGTCGTTGGCCAGGGCGGTTGGGAAGAATGGGGTCCCGGGGCCGGCGCACTGGTCTCCTCGGCCCAGTCCCGGTCGACCGCGAACTCGATCGACATCGTCGGCGCCACCGATCTCGTGCATCGGTACAGCGGCAACACTTCCGGCACGTGGGAATACTCCGCCTGGCAGTACATCCCAACCGGCACGACCGGCCGGCAGTATTTCATCCTGCTGAGCCAGTACGGTAGCACCAACAAGTGGGCCGTACAGGTCGCCTTCAACCCGGCCACCGGCAACGTCGAAGCGGACGCCGGCGGCGCGCGGGCGAGCAACGCCCAGCTCGTCTACGACCAATGGGTGCAAATCCAGGTCGTCATCCATCTCGACGACGATTGGGTGCAGTTCTACTACAACGGGGTCCTGCTGGATTCCGCAACGGTCGCGGACCACGCTGTTCACGGTGGCGGCTGGACCTGGACCTACGGCCCATTCGGCAACGCCGCCTACGGCGGTCTGCTCGAAATCGGCGCGGTCGATCTCTACGCCAACAGCGCGACATCGGTGTACTACGATGACCTGACCCTGACCAAGATGCACAAGGGCGTGCGCCCATACGGGGCACCGACTCCTGGCACAAACGGCGAGGCACGAGCAGACGCGTCGGGCGATGCTGTGGGCAGCAACCCACTGTTCGGGATCAAGGCCAGCAACGGGCCAATCCTCCGGGTCGGTCTGCTGGCATTCACGGTGACCAACTATCCGTCCGGCATCCCGCTGCTCGGCATCAACCTGTTGGTCGACCCGACCTTCATGATCCTCTTCCCGTTCCTCACCAGCCCGACTGGTGGTCATGCGATGGCGATCCCCCTGGCACCCTCGAATGTGGGCGGGAGGGTCTACTGCCAGTATGTCTTCGATGAGCCCGGGGGGAGACTGAGCGCCACCAACGCGCTCGATATCCACGTCCTGAAATAGGCCCACGGCGGCGCTGGCCCTTGGCCTGCGCCACCGAATCCCCGCAAGGATATCAGCCAGGCCGGCTCGTCAGAGCCGGCCTGTTTTCTTGGCTGCCTTGTGTGTCTCAGTAGCCGATCTTCACCCACACGCCATTGCTCAGCGCCGTGCCGAGCGGTGCGGTTGGGAGGTTCTTGAGCGCGGAGAACTGGTCGGGGCGAAAGGATTTGAACCTTCGACCTTTGCGTCCCGAACGCAACGCGCTACCAGGCTGCGCCACGCCCCGACCTTGGCACGCGGCCACAGGCCGCATGGCCGGGGGACGCTAAGCATCTCGGTCCTCCTCGTCAAGAATCCTCTTCGCCCCTGCGAAGCCATCACCTAAATCTGTAGGTCTATGCGCTACCCGCCTCTAGGACCAGAACTGCGAGAACTCCTGGCCGGTGGTGAGGAGGGGCACGGCAAGTTGCGCGATGTGCTGGAGAACCAGCACCCGAAGGAAGCCGCCGAGATGCTGACCTGCCTCGGCCCGAACGAGATCACCGCCACCATGAGCCTGTTGCCGATCGAGATCGAGCAGGACATGTTCCGGTACTTCGAACCCGAGTTGCAGGAGCAGATCGTGCTCGGGTCGAGCCGTGGTAGGGTTCAGGAACTTTTGGCGGCCCTGCCGTCCGACGAGCGGGCCGAGTTCCTGGACGAGTTGGATGACAAGGTCCGCCAACAACTCCTGCCGCTGCTGGCGCGTGAGGACCGGCTCGACGTCTTGCGTCGCGAGCGCTTCGAAGACGACCAGGTCGGCGCCATCATGAGCACCGAGTTCTGCATCCTGGGCGAAGAACTGACCATGCCGCGAGCGCTCGACGAGTTGCGGCGGCAGGCGCCTTCGAAGGAGACCATCTACTACAGCTACACCGTCGATCGCGAGGGCAAGCTGAAGGGCTTCGTCTCCCTGCGGAGGCTGATCATCGCCGATCCAAAGAGCACGGTCGGCGATGTCATGAGAAACGAGGTAGTCTCGATCCCAATCGACGCCGACCAGGAGGAGGCTGCCCAGATGATCCGCGAATACGACCTGCTGGCCCTGCCGGTAGTCGACAGCGGTCACCACATGGTCGGCCTGGTGACCCACGAGGATGCCATCGACATCATCGAGGAGGAAAACACCGAGGACATCAAGCGGATCGCCGGTATCACCCCCACCTACGACGAGTCCGAGGACTACCTCGCGACCAGCGCGTTCAGCCATTTCCGCGGCCGGGTCGCCTGGTTGACGTTTGTCGCCATTTCGTTCCTGGGGATCGCGATCATCCTGGACCGCTACGACTTCGGCTCGAGCAAGGACGGCACCATCCTGGTGGCCTTCTTGCCACTGCTGCTGGCGACCGGCGCCAACGTCGGCGGGCAGGCCAGCGCATTGATCCTGCGCGCCCTCGTGGTGCATAGCCTCGACCACACCGCGATGGCCAAGGTGCTGTGGAAGGAGTTCCGCATCGGCCTGTCGCTGTGCGCGACGCTCGGCAGCGCCGTGTTCTGCCTGACCTGGCTGTACAGCGTGTTCGACCAGGAGCACGCCTTCAACCTCAACACCTGTCTCGGGATCTCGGCAGCGGTCGGCGCCCACGTCGTGACCTCGGCGATGGTCGGCGCGTTCATCCCCCTGGTGTTCTCCAGGATCGGAATGAAGCCCGAGGTGTTCTCCCATCCGGCGCTCAACTGCGTCGCGGACACCACCGGTACCATCATCTACCTGGTGGTGATCTACCAGTTCGTGCTGCCGGCAGCCTAGACGACGGCGTCAGGAATCCTTCGACTCAGCTTCTTCGCCAGCCGCGGGGGTGTCTTCTGCGGGGGCCTCCGCAGACTCCGGTTCCGCAGCTGGTGGGCTCTCGGCCGGCGGCGTCGAGACCGATGCGGACTCGGGTGTCTCTTCCGAAGCAGGAACCTCGGTCGCTTCGGACGATTCCGGTGCCGGCTCTGCCGCGGGTTCCGTCGCCGGTTCCGTCGCCGGTTCTGCCGCGGGTTCTGCCGGCGGAGTTGCCGCACCACCTCCCAACCCCGACATCAGGCCCGCGATCTGGGCCTGCAGATCCGCCGGATCGGCCGAGGCTTCGGTGGTCGTGGCGGGCTGGTCGCGACGGGTCTTCTTCTCGATGTTGCTGCGCTCAGACTCTTCGCGTTGGCTCTTGACCATCGCCCGCAACTTCATGCGGAACTCGCCACGTTCGGGTGGCTCGGTGTGGCGCCAACGGTGGCTCTTCAGTCGTTGCTGGAGACCGGATCGGCCGATGTTCGGCAAACTGGTGACGTGACGACCCTCCGGAGTAAACACGTGCACGCGGTTGTGGGGTCCTAACACCACCACGGTGCTCTCCTTGTCATCCCACAGCAAGTTGTCGTCAGACACGTTCTGGGCGTCGGCGTAGGCCTTGCTGGTCGGACGGGTGCTCTTCTGGGCGCGTTTTTCGGCGTGGTCAGTGCGGCGACTGCGATGGCGCGCCCGATCCTCGAGTTGCTTGGCGAGATTTTGCATCAGCGGGAGGACAAACTCCTCCGCATCCGTCTCGCCGTCCTTGGCCAGCAAACCGCGCAGGCGCAACACTGCCTCGTCGAGGTCGCCCTGGAACCGGTGCAGGATCTGCGGCACCGACTGGTCGGCGAGATCCATTACGTCACACTTTCCGACCGGGTGCAGACGTAGCACCGGCAGACCCTGGAGATCCTTGCCGAGCAAGACCTGCAGGGAGAAGGCCGCCTTGCTATCTGTGCCGCGCACGGCGAACAAACCGGCGTCGACCTGGCCGAGCACGCGGAATACCGGCGAGGTCTTGCCGAATTCTGCCAGCTGCGCGGTGCGGAGCACACGGCCCTGGGTGACATGGGTCAGGGTGATGTCATCGCCTCCGACCAGGCCCTCGATACCCTTGGCCTTGCGCTCGATCGCCATCGTGACGAAGTCCGTGAACTTCGGGCGGCCGGTGCTGCCATAACCATCGAAGACCTGGCGGAGCTCGGTCGGGCGGCAGCCTTCGGCCTCGGCGCTCTCGTGGAAGTAGCAGTAGACCGAACGTGGTGCGAGGGCAGTCTCGTTCTTCTGGACGTCCTCGATCAAGGCCAGCACCCCGTCGACCACCTGGCTGGCACAGCGCGAACCGTCGCGGCTGGCGTCTATCGGGATCTTGAGGTTCAGTTCCATGTAGCGCGGGCGGCGCAGGAAGTGCACCTTCTTGGACTCGAACAAGCGCCTGAGCATCACCGACAGCGAACGCATCGAGTCCGCGGCCAGGCTGATCGCGGAACCACTGCCCGGCTTCCGCTGGCCTCCGCGTCCGCCCCGCTGGCCATCGCCCGATGCACCACCCCCGTCACCGGAGCGCGGCTTGCGCTTGCGCTTACGCTTGCGGTTGCCAGCCGGGCGATCACCCGCTGGAGTCTCCTGGCCAGACCCGGCCTCGTCCTGCGCCTTCTTCACGATCGACTTCAGGGCATTTTCCATCACCTTCTTGGGATCGACGGGAGAGGCGTTCGCCTTGGGGGTCTCGGCATTCTGGGACTCGGGCTTGGCGCCTTCGCCTTCGCCCACGCTACCGGCATCCGGGGTCTTGTGCTGTTCTTCGGTCACGCGGTCATATTCCGGTGCTCACCGGTGGATTGCAAAGAGCCAGATGGCAATCAGTCAATTCCGTAGGGATTGACCCGGAACCGATGTTGCCTGGAAGGATCCGCCACCGTTGAATTGCCGGGCAGCACGTCATCATGTCCGACATTCACGAGTCCATCCTCTCGACCGTGGGAAGCACCCCGCTGGTCCGCCTCAACCACCTGACCCAGGACCTCCAGTGCGAGGTCTTCGCCAAGTGTGAGTTCATGAACCCTGGTGGATCGGTCAAGGACCGCATCGGCGTGCGCATGGTCCTCGATGCCGAGCGTGCCGGTCGGATCAAGCCCGGCGACACCCTGATCGAACCGACTTCCGGCAACACCGGCATCGGCATGGCAGTGGCAGCCGCCGCCAAGGGCTACCGGATGATCATCACCATGCCGGAGAAGATGAGCCGCGAAAAGGCCGTCGTACTCGAGGCTCTCGGTGCCGAGATCATCCGCACCCCCACCGAGGCAGCCTGGGACTCGCCGGAGAGCCACATCGGTGTCGCCCTCCGGCTCAAGGAGATCATTCCCAACAGCCACATCCTCGATCAATATGCCAATCCGAGCAATCCGGACGCCCACGAGGAGGGCACCGGCTTGGAGATCTGGGAACAGTGCGGCGGCAAGCTCGACGCGGTGGTGATCACTGCCGGTACCGGCGGCACGATCAGCGGAGTGGCCCGCGCACTGAAGGCCAGGGACCCGAAGATCAAGATCATCGGCGTCGATCCAGAGGGGTCGATCCTCGCCGGCCCGGGTCCGATCACCAGCTACAAGGTCGAGGGCATCGGCTACGACTTCATTCCAGAGGTTCTGGACCGCAGCCTGGTCGATGAATGGATCCGCAGCAACGACAAGGACTCGTTCCAGGTCGCCAGACGCTTGATCCGACACGAGGGCCTGCTGGTCGGTGGGTCTTCGGGCAGCGCGGTCTGGGCCGCCCTGCAAGTCGCCGCCAACATGCCGGCCGGTTCCCGGGTGGTCACCATCCTGCCGGACTCGATCCGGAACTACCTGACGAAGTTCGTCGACGATCGGTGGATGCGCGAGAACGGTTTCATGGAACCCGACTGGGCCATCGGCACCGTCGAGGACATGCTCCGTACCATGCCACCGCGAGAAGTCATCACCGCCAAGATCGACGCGACAGTCGCCAATGTCGTCGACATCTTCAAGGACCGGGGCATCTCCCAGATTCCGGTAACCGACGACGGCGCGCTGGCGGGGATCCTGACCGAGACCGACGTGCTGCAGGCGATGGTCGGTGGCAGCACCAACGAGTCGACTACCGTGGCCGAAGTCATGGAACGCAATGTCTCCACCATCCCGCTGCACGCCAGCACCTCGGCCTTGCCCGAGATCTTCGAGCGCGGGGAGGTCGGCGTGGTGCTCGACGACGATCGACAAGTCTGTGGGATCCTGACGAAACTCGACCTGATCGAATACCTCACCAAGACCCCAACGGTCTGAAATCTCGGTTCGACCCGGTCTTGCGGGAATGACCCCGCCCTGGCCCGGCGGCGGGCCTGATCCATCACGACCCGCTGTCACGGGAGCCACGGCACTGGACGCCCACCACCGCGCCTGGATCACGCAGGAATCTTGGGGAGTTTCCGGCAGGCGCTGCTTCGTTCTCAGACGCTCGAAGGGCAGAATCCGGGGGTCCTACCAGGTTCCGTTTTTCGAACTGCCCCAACAAACCTTCCATGTCAGAAGCCAGCCTCCAAGACGGCCTCGCCCAACTCCTCGGACTCGAAGGAGTCGAGTACCAGCACAACCTCTCGAAGGAGCAGCTGTTCCACGAAGCTATCGCAAACGATCGAGGCCGGGTCGAAAACGACGGACCCGATGACGCCCAGAAGGCTTTCCCCACCAAGCTCGGAATCGACGGACCGCTGGTGTTCTACACCGACCCGAGTTGCACCGGTCGCCCGGTGCAGGACACGTTTGGCGTCGCATGGCCGGAGTTCGAGGACTCGGTCTGGTGGAAGCCGGACTTCCAGAAGTACGACCCGGAGAAGTACCAGACCCTGCGCAAGCGCGCGGTCGAACACCTGAACGCCAAGAACGCGCGGCTCTACGTGCAGGATGTCTACTGCGGGGCCGATCCCGAGTATGCGGTGCCATTCCGCTTCGTCGGCGAGTACGCCAGCCACGCGATGTTCGTCCACAACATGTTCCCGAAGGCCCTCGAAGGCGTCAGCGACGAGGAATCGAAGCGTTGGACCCTCCTGAACGTACCGTCCTTCCACGCCGATCCGGAGATCGACGGCGGCAACAGCAGCCGCGCAGTCATCCTCGACCTCCGGGAGCGGTTCATCCTGGTGGTCGGACGGGCCGACTACTGCGGAATCAACAAGAAGGGCATGTTCACGGTCATGAACTACATCGTGCCCGAGCTCGGCCACCTGTCGATGCACTGCTCGGCCAACGTCGGCAAGGACGGCGACTGCGCGATCCTGTTCGGACTCTCGGGCACCGGCAAGACGACCCTGTCCGCCGACCCCGAGCGCAAGTTGATCGGCGATGACGAACACGCCTGGACCGGCAGCGGAATCTCCAACCTCGAAGACGGTTGCTACGCCAAGCTGATCGACCTCGACAAGGAAGACGAGCCGGTCATCGCCGAGGCGCTGTCGATGGCTGGCACGGTGGTCGAAAACGTCCCGATGCAGGCTGGCCAGAAGGTCGAGGACACCGACCCGCAGGACTTCGACCTGAGCGACAACTCGATCACCGAGAACACTCGCTTCTCGTACCCGCTGACCTGCAACCCGAACGTCATGGAGGGCGCCAAGGGCCCTCACCCCGAGACCATCGTCCTGCTGACCGCCGATGCCTTCGGCGTGCTACCGCCGGTCGCCGTGCTCGAGGCCAAGGACGTGATGTACCACTTCGTGTCCGGCTTCACCGCCAAGCTGGCTGGCACCGAGGTCGGCATCACCGAGCCGAAGGCCGCCTTCAGCGCCTGCTTTGGGGCGCCGTTCATGTCGAAACACCCCTCGGTCTACGCACGACTGCTGGCCAAAAAGATGGAGCAAAACCAGGCGCGTTGCATCCTGCTCAACACCGGCTGGGGCGGCGGTCCCTACGGAACCGGCAAGCGCATTTCCATCCAGCACACCCGCGCCCTGCTCGACGCGGCGCTGCGCGGGGACCTCGACCCGGACAAGGTCGAGTACCAGACGCACCCGGTGTTCGGTCTCAAGATACCGACCAGCTGCCCAAACGTCCCGTCCGAGATCCTCAACCCACGCGATACCTGGGCCGACCAGGACGCCTACGACGCCGCCGCCAACAAGCTCCGCGACATGTTCCGGGACAACTTCGAAGCCAAGGGCTTCGCGAGCCTCGGCATCGAAGCCGTGATGTAGGACCCTCTGCGCCCGGCTCAGAGTCGCAAGAGTTCCAGCAGGTCGTACTGGTAGAACTGCTGGTTCTGTGCACCGGCGGCGGAACTCTCGCGGTCGTCGATGGCCTGCGCGACCCAGATCCTGCGGTCGGTAGCGCACATCACCGCCTGGTGTAGACAAGGGTGCCCGCTCGGGTACTTGCGCAGCAGGTCGATCATGCTCGGGGCATCCAGTCGGCCGCGCGCCTGTTCGAGATACCGCGTGATCAGCTGGTAGCGTCGCCAGGAAGCCGCCATGTAGACCTCGGGGTGGTAGCCCTGCCCGTCTCGCCGCTGGGTGCGGGCGGTGTTCTCCCCGACAAAGTGGTTGGTGCGCCGGACCATGTTGTTCATCGC
>JAYZDB010000320.1:0-4350 GCA_036338025.1 Planctomycetota bacterium | reverse complement strand
TTCTCGATGGTGACGGCAAGGCACTCTACGTCGGCAAGGCCGCACGGCTTCGCGACAGGGTCCGTAGCTACCTCAAACCGGGCGGTGATGGTCGGGCTGCCATGCGGTTTCTGGAGTCCGAGGCGTCCGACGTGGAGTTCCTGGTGACCCGTACTGAGCAGGAGGCGCTGTTGCTCGAGAACACCATCATCAAGAAGCGCAAGCCGAAGTACAACGTCAAGCTGAAGGATGACAAGTCGTTCCTGATGTTGCGACTTGATCCCGCGGAGCCCTGGCCTTGGTTCCGGCTGGTGCGTCGGCGAAAGGATGATGGCAGCCTCTATTTCGGACCCTACGCATCTGCCAAGTCGGTGCGCCGGACTCTGCGCCTGTTGCACAAGGTGGTGCCACTGCGGGACTGTTCGGATGCAGTGTTTCGGAACCGCTCCCGGAGTTGTCTGAAGCATCAGATCGGTCGATGCCCAGCGCCCTGCGTGGGAGAAGTCGGCGTTGCTGAATATGCTGCTCTTGTCGAGCGAGCAATTGGAATCCTCAATGGCCGTGCGGGTCCGCTACTGCGTGATCTGAAACGCCAGATGACCACTGCGTCCGGTGCCCTCGAGTTTGAACGTGCGCAGGCGCTGAAGGTCCAGATTGAAGCGCTGACGCGGGTAGCCGAGCGTCAGGGGGTGGTCGGGGACGGTGATGCGGATGTCGACGTGGTCGGTTTGTATCGCCTGGGTGACGAGGTGTCGGCCGTGTTCCTGCTGTACCGAGGCGGCAAACTCGAAGGTAGTCGACGCTTTGCATTTCGGAGCAAGTTGCCGGTGGACCTGTTGCTGTCGGACCTGCTCGGCCGTTTTTATGAGGGTGATCACTTTGTGCCCGGCGAGATTCTGGTACCCGATGCCGTCGCGGAGCAGGAATTGGTGCGCCAGTGGCTTGCCAGCAAGCGGGGGCGCAAGGTGCAGTTGCTGGTTCCAAAGCGTGGATCCAAGCTGGCTGCCTTGCGGACCGCTGAAGACAACGCACGTCTGACGGATGCCGTCGAAGCGGACCAGGCTGCGCGCCGCGAGCTCGGTGCCCATGAATTGGCGAGACTCCTGGCCCTGCCGGAGGCGCCGCGTAGCATCCACTGCCTTGACGTGTCCACCATCCAGGGACGCGACACCGTCGCCTCGCGGATCGCATTCCTTGACGGGTTGCCCGACAAAGCCGGCTACCGCAAGTTCAAGATCAGTCCGGCGGCGGCCGCCGATGATTTTTCGGGTATCGAGGAGGCTGTGCGCCGCAGCCTGAGCCTCTGCCTGACCAAGGATGACGAGGAGTTGCCGGACCTGATCATCGTGGATGGTGGAGCGGGCCAGGTGTCAGCTGCTGAGCAGGCCTTCGCCGACCTCGGCCTCGATGACGAGGTCGCTCTCGTCGGTCTGGCCAAGAGCCGGCGCAAGGGGTCCGGAGACCGGCCCGAACGCAGCCACGAGCGTCTGTTTCGACGCGGCGGTGGGGACCCCTTAGCACTGCCCGTGGGTGCGCCGGTCACCTTGCTGGTAGCAGCGCTGCGAGACGAGGCCCACCGTTTCGCAATTCGCTATCACCGGCAGCTGCGCGGCAAGCTGAGCAGCCAACTCGACGAGGTCGATGGGGTCGGAAAGGAGCGTCGTCGGGTGATCCTGCGTCACTTTGGATCGATGACCGGGGTTCGCGCCGCCACCAGGGAGCAATTGATGTCGGTGCCGGGTTTGCCGAGCGGCATCGGCGCCAGGGTCTACGAGTACCTGCATCGGGGTTAGCCGGCCGCTCGAGCCCGCGGTATTGGGCGTGTCCGACGCGGACTACCGCAGGATGACGAAGCCCGTGCGGACCAGCTCGCGAGCCTTCGAGTCCTGGGTCACCAGGTTCATGACGCTGTTTTCATCGAACTTGATCACCGTGAAACCGGTCGACGCGTGGCCTCCGATGTAGACGCCACCGCCAGCGTAGATCTCGCCGTTGATGTACTGGATCTTGCCAGCCTTGTTTTCGATTTCGATCAGCCCAGGTCCGTAGATCAGGCCGCTGATGTTGACCGCGGCTTCCAGGTCGATGATGCCGTTGGTATAGACGAGCGCTGGGAATCGGTCGCTGGCCCGGAAGTTCGCGAAGCCCGGTTGGATGTTCAGGTTGACGGGGTCCTTGTTGGCGTCCGAGTAGCAGGGTGGGAACCCGGTCGCACAGGTCGCTACCTTGGATGGCACCAGGCCGCTCAGGTTGGCGGCGTTGATGTTCATCGGGGTGTCGATCTTGATCCGGTAGTTACGGTCGGTGCCGTTGCTGAACCGGAACACCAGGGTGCCGACGATGTTGATGCCGTCCGGAATCGCCAGATCACCGGTTTCGGCGATGGTCGGGTTGCTGCCCTCCGCAGCGGAATCGATGTTGACCAATACGATCCCTTCGAGATTCGTGTCGGACGCGTTGGCGGTGTTGCAGGCCTGGGCGAAATCACCCAGAGAGTTGTAGACGTTGCTGCTGGCGGCGGCGGCTGCCACGAGCCGCTTGATGTTGAATAGCTGCTCGTTGCCGCCCGATTCCGTGAAGTCTGGAACTTCCTGGCCGGTTCCTGCGAGCTTGTCGTGGAAGCAGCCGGTGAGGCTCCCAATTGTGCTCTGATGGCAACTGCCATCGGCAGAGTTGTTGGCAGCAAGGGAATTGTTACCCCCGCTGGTTGCAGCGGCGTACGTGACCGGGCCATTGGCCCTGACGCATCCGTGTAGATGGTGCTGGCCGGGGCGTCCGTGGTCGTCGATGACGGTGTTGCCCAGCGCAGCGCCGGATTTCCCGAATGCAGATCCGGTGGAGATGGCGTCCGAGACGATCGCGCCGGTGTGGCTGGTCGAGAATCTCATGGCGTACCACGCACGAACCTGGCGCTTGAGTGGCCCGAGGGTGGCGGTCGATGTCAGCCGGATCCGATCCCAGGCTTCGGTCGGGTCATGGCGGTCCGAGAAGGTCACCGTCTCGGTGCCCAGCAGGTATTGGATCCGTACCTGGAACGGCCGCGAGATTCCCCCGACCGTGCCGAACTCGGTTTCCACTCCGACGAACTCGTCGGTGTCAGGGTCATACGAGAACTTGGAGGTGTCCTTGACCGGCCCGAGCGAGTCGATGGCCAGCAGGGTGCCCTGGAAGTCGATCCCGGCTTCCGCGATGTACAGGAGTTTGGTCTCCATGTCGTTGCGAAGCGTCGCCCGGTGAGAACTGACGGCGGACTGGTTGATCAGGGTTACCAATCCCCCCAACACGATGACCACAAACAGTGCGGCCACCATCACGCTGCCATGCTCGGGGTGCTGCTGCCTGTCGGACTTCATGAAATGTCGGTCGCCGGGGTGAGAGTGGTGAATGTTCGATCTCGGGGTGGTTGAGATCGCGGAAACGAGGGCCTGGTTGTTCATCGGGTCGATCGGGCGGACGCTGTTGTGTGACGCAGAATGTGGCATGACGGGAGCAGGAGACGGTGTGGCTCGGCTGGACGTCCTAGGATCTCCCGAGCTTGAAACGAGCCTTGCCGCCGGACTCGAAGTAGAGCGTTACGGATACCGGCACACCGCGGGTGTTGATCCTGCCGCCGTAGTTGGACCGCAGCAGCAACAGGTCGTCCAGGCGGTTGTGGCCGGCCTCCAGCTTGAACGGTGAGACCTTGAACAGGGTGCCGGTCGGTGCGGCCCGATACGGGTTGCTGAAGACGCGCACGCCATTCACCTTCAGGCGCCCGACGAAGAGCTGCTTGCGGGAGTCGACCTGCATGGCGACGACGACCCGGGACTGGTCGGCTTCCCAGGTCGACTTGATCGAACTGCCGGATGTTTTCACCCGGGTGGCGCGCACCATCTGCCGGGATTCGCCAGCGGTTCGCAGCTTGAGACGCTTGGTCCTTGGCGACTTCACGGTGCGGGGTCCCTTGGTTACCGGGGCCACGGCGACCGAGGTGAGGGTGCCCGCATCGGTCGTGACCGAGTGGCCTCGCCTGGTCAGCCAGGCCTTGTAGGCTGCAATCTGGGCGCTGGTCGCGGACCTGGCATCGATCGCAGCCTTGATCGCCCTGGCCCTGGCAGTCGACAGGGGGGTGGTGGACGCGTGTTTTGCCAGCTTTTGGCGGGTCGCTGCGGCGACGGTTTTACGGACCTCCCGCCGCCTGGGGATCATGTTCAGGAAGGTCCGGGTGACGCCGTCACGGAAAGTCACGGTTGTCCTCAGGAAGGCAGCAGTGCACTCACTCGGCAGCAGGTTGGTGTCATCGCAGTCGCCATCGCCGTTGAGATCGATGGGTGTGCTGAACACCGTCTCATCGAGAACGACCTCGGTCTTGACCTTCGTGTCACCGTGGTT
>JAYZDB010000319.1:0-3898 GCA_036338025.1 Planctomycetota bacterium | reverse complement strand
CGAAGGTTGCGTACGTCTACAAGAAACAACTTGAGGAAGCGGACCTGATCGTCGTCAACAAGTGCGACACCTTGGACGAGACCGCGCGCGAGCAGTTGGTCGAAGTCCTAAGACGAGAATTTCCCCGGTCAGAGGTGCTCTGCATCTCGGCCAAGGAAGGCACCGGCCTCGATCCATGGTTCCAACGACTCGACGAGCTCGAGTGCCAGACCCTGCCGACCATGGAACTTGACTACGACCTATACGCCGAAGGTGAAGCCCTGCTCGGTTGGTTGAACGCCACCATCGACGTGCGTGCCAGCAGCCCGTTTGACGGCAATGCCCTGGTCATGCGGCTGGTATCAGATATCCAGCAGCGCATCACCGCCGGCGACGGTGAAATCGCACACCTCAAGGTCACTCTCGAATCCGCGGCGGCCGGCGGTCAACTTTCCGTGGTGAGCGTCGTGGGCAGCGACGAGGAACCCGACCTGCGAGAGTCCCTGCTCGGCACCAGCTCAGGCGGCAAGATGATCCTCAATCTGCGAGCCGAGATGGCTCCAGAGAGCTTGTCACAAATCGTCACGGACTCGTTGATACACGAGAATGGGCTAGGATACGCCAGCCTGGAACGCGAGCACGAGGAACGATTCCGACCAGCTCGACCAACCCCAACCCACCGCATTTCCGTCTCCTCTCAAAGCCCAACTCCTTGAGCACACCGCCGAGCAAACAACCATCGTGCGAAGCTTCCGGTGAAGGCCGGGTGCTGTACTGCCACTGCGCCTACGCCAAGGTGGTGCCAGAGGCCACCAAGGCTGAGGTACTACAGCGGCTGAGTGACTCGGACATCGGCTTCGACGCGGTCCCCGACCTTTGTGAAATGTCAGCGCGCCGCGACCCCGCTCTCACCAACCTGGCTGGCGGGGGCGACACCGCCTCGCTCAAGATCGCTGCCTGCTTTCCCCGGGCGGTCAAGTGGTTGTTCCATGCCGCCGGCACCCCACTCAACGAGGATCAGGTCGAGGTCGTGAACATGCGCGAGCTGTCAGGGACCGAAGTCGCTGAGCGATTGCTCGGCAGTGCGTGCCAGTCGAGTACTGGGCAGGAGGCTACGCCTTGATCCCCAAGGGCCAATCCAGTGGCAAGGGCCAGCTCGGCAGCAAGCGCCTACGGGTCGTGCTCTATGAGGGTCGCGGCAGCGAACCGCTGCCGGCCGATTCCAGGACTCAGACCCTGACCAGCCTGCTCGAGGATGGTCACACGGTGACACGGCCGCCCAGGCACGGACATCACAGCTCGGTGGCCCGCCCCGACGAGTCCGAACACATCGTCCTCGGTCGCTTCGAGGAACTACCGGAGACCACCCAGCAGGCCAGCTATGTCGACATCCGCAGCCTCGACACCACTCAGATCCGTGCGGCGGTCACCGAACGGGTAGGCGTGGCCGGCGCGACCACCAACACGTCCTGGAAACCCTGGTTCCCAGTCATCGACTACGATCGCTGCACCAACTGCATGCAGTGCCTGACGTTTTGCCTGTTCGACGTCTACGGCGTCGACGAAGACAAGCAAATCGCAGTGCAGATTCAGGACAACTGCAAGACCGACTGCCCAGCCTGTTCGCGCGTGTGTCCAGAGGCTGCCATCCTGTTTCCGAAGTACAAGGCCGGCCCGATCAATGGCGATGTGGTGACCGAGGCGGACCTGCAGCGTGAGTCCATGAAGGTCGACATCTCCGCGCTGCTCGGTGGCGATATCTACCAAGCCCTGCGGGACCGCAGCAAGGGCGCCCGCGAACGCTTCTCGACCGAACGCGACGAGTCCAAGGCCCTGTTGGAACGCAAGCGCTGCCTCAAGAAGCTACAAAAGGACCTCGACATCCCGGATGAAGTCTTGATGACACTACCCTCGGCCGGTGACATCGAAGAACGTACCCGCCGCGCCAAGGAAAAAGCCGAACGCCGGAAGCACCGCTCTCAGACCATGAAAGACCAACGGCCCACGACCACTGAGGACTGGGGAATCTGATGACCGCGACTGCCCCCACCCCCGCCGCGCCGGATCGGCCGCGAACCACGCGACCAGCCCCCACCCGCAAGGTTCGTGGACCGGTCACCCTGGCCCTGGCGATGCGCATGTGGCGTTCGACGGACGCTCGGCTGCTGTTCAAGTTCGCCTGGAACTTCGGCTACAAGGGCATGCGCTCGGTACAGCGCTTCAAGAAACGGCTCAAGAACGGCAAGGTGTTCCCACCGTTCCTCTACATCTCGATCACCAACACCTGCAACCTCCGCTGCACGGGTTGCTGGGTCGACGTAGCCCACGAGAAAAGCCACATCAGCTTCGAGGACCTCGACCGCCTGGTCACCAACGCCAAGCAACACGGCAACCGATTCTTCGGCCTGCTCGGCGGCGAGCCGTTTCTGCATCCAGAACTGTTTCAACTGTTGGAGAGTCATCCTGACTGCTACTTCCAGATCTTTACCAACGGGCACTTCATCACGGATGATGCCGCCGCCCGGCTACGCAAAGCCGGCAACGCCACCTGCCTGATCAGCATCGAGGGCACCGAGGTGGTCAGCGACGAGCGCCGGGGTGGCAAGCGCGTACTCAACAAGACCGTCGCCGGGATCGAGGCTTGTCTTCGCCACAAGCTGATCACTGGTGTCGCGACCAGCGTCTGCAAGACGAACATCGACGACCTGGTTCAGGAAAGCTGGGTCGATCAACTGATCGAGATGGGCGTCCACTACGCGTGGTTCCACACCTACCGACCAGTCGGACCCAAGGCCAATCCCGAGTTGGCTCTGACCCCCGAACAGGTCATCGATGTCCGCCGGTTCGTAGTCCGGATGCGCAACGAAAAGCCGATCGCGTTCGTCGACGCCTACTGGGATGACAAGGGGCAAGCCCTGTGTCCCGCAGTCATCGGCATCAGCCACCACATCGGACCCTGGGGCGATGTCGAGCCATGTCCGATCATCCAGTTCGCCAACGAATCGATCCGGGACAACGACGGCGACATCTTCAAGACCATGACCGAGTCTCCGCTGCTCGCCGACTTCCGCTCCACGGTCGCCAAGAAAACCCGGGGTTGCGTGGTCTTGGAAGATCCGGAGATGCTGCAGCAGATCGTCGAACGACATAGCTGCCGTGATACGACCGCCCGCGGTACGGCAATGCCAGAACTGCAGGCCATGGAATCTCGGACAAGCCAACACCAGCCCGGCTTCGAAGTGCCGGAAAAACACTGGATCTACCGCTTCGCCAAGAAACACTGGTTCTTCGGATTCGGTGCCTACACCTGATCCCTGACACAAATTCCCCGTCGAACACCGTGACGACCGAACCCCTAAACGAACGAAAGTTTCAGCTACCGCAGAAGGTACCCCACCAGCGGTATCGGCCGGCACAATCCAACGTGCCCGACGACCGCCCAACCCGGGACCGGCTCAAGACGCTGACCAATGATTTCGCGGACGAGCAGGGGTTCGTGCCCCCGATGCCGATGTCGGAGCTGCGTGGGTATGCCGAGCAAATTCGCAAACAAGCCGGCGTAGATGAGATCTTCGATGACTACATCGGCGTGCTGCTCAACAACGCAGTCTGGCGGGATTCACTGGCCAGCATTCCGTTCGAGCGGCGTCTCCTTCTGCTACCCAAGTGCCTGCGTGTCGAAGAACTCTGCCCCGCACCGTTTGACGAGTTCGGTCTGCTCTGCAAGGAGTGTGGCCTGTGCTCCCTGCAAGACCTGACGGTCGAAGCCGACCGCCTGGGCTACGCAGTGTTGGTCGCCGAGGGTTCGGCCCTGGTCACCCAGATGATCGAGACCGGCCGCATCGACGCTGTCGTCGGCGTCAGCTGCCTGAACGTACTCGAACGGAGCTTCCCGCACATGGAGGCCGCCGCCGTTCCC
>JAYZDB010000318.1:0-9054 GCA_036338025.1 Planctomycetota bacterium | reverse complement strand
TCTGCAACGAACGAGGGGCAGACCACCGCCAGGCGGCGGCATCCCTCGGCGGCGATCTCCGGGATCCGGTGATCGGTGAAGGGCTGAATCCAAGGCGTGCGCCCGAGGCGTGATTGGAACGACACTTCCCATGCCTCCGCGGTGAGTTCCAGCCGCTGCGCCAGTCCTCGGGCAGTGGCGTAGCAATGTGCGCGGTAGCAGTTGCGGTTGGCGGACACCATCGCGTCACAGCAGCCATCGCGCTGCAGGCAATGTCCAGTGGTGCTCGCGTCGGTTCGTCGGATGTGCCGTTCGGGCAGGCCGTGGAAGCTCATCAGCAGCTTGTCTGCCGGGTAGCGGTCGAGATGGGCGGCGGTGCGTTTTGCGAGCACGTCGAGGTAACGCGGGTGGTCGTAGAAGGGTTGGACTGCTGAGGTGGTCATGCCGCGCTGTGCCGCCGCCACATCGCAGGCTTTTGCCGCCGTCAACCACGCCGACTCGGAGTATTGCGGGAACATCGGAAAGACCCGGACGTGGCGCGCGCCTGCCTTGCGCAGTTGGTCGAGAGCTTCACAAAACGATGGCCGCCCGTAGCGCATGGCGAAGCCGATCGGGCCTGGTGACGAATTCCACATGGCGTCGTCCTGCAGCCGAGCCAGCAAGTCCTCGCCATGAAAACGCAGGGGTGAGCCACGGTCGGTCCAGATCTGCCGGTAGGCCTTTGCTGACCTGGATGGGCGAAATGGCAGGATCAAGCCCCACACCAGCGCGAACCGCAGGGGTGCCGGGAGATCGATCACGTACGGGTCGGAGAGGAACTCACGAAGGTAGTTCCGGACGTCCGAGACGGAGGGACTGTCCGGTGTGCCGAGGTTGATCAGCAGGACGCCGTTCGGGGCCGGGTTGTCGACGGGAGCATCGGGCTTCATCGGGGGCAGGGACCTTAGCACCCGTGCTGGACTCGGCCGCATCTGTTCCGTGCGAATCAGCAGCTGCGCCTAGCTTGGATTCACCGGCTTGTTTGCCAATTCCGCGCAGATCTGCGGGACCCATTCACCGGCCAGTCCCTGGGCGAAACAACCCGCCGGAGATGCCTCGGCCATCTCGGTAAATGGTGAGGGTTCTGGGTCGACCACGATCAGCGGCACGCCGCGTTCGGCGACCCGGGCCGCGACTTGCATGGGCAGGTTGGTGGCGCCGGACGTCCCCACGATCAGGAGGATGCCACAGGACTCGGCGGCGGACAGGGAACTCTCGAATCGGTAGCGGACTTCGTCGTAGCACTCGTCGAACCACAGCACGTGGGGGCGCAGCCATGCTCCACAGTGTGGGCAGTGCAGAAGCTCGCGGCTGGCCGCGTCCAGGGCCTGGTCCTTGCGCCAGGCCGACAACTCGTCGGGCAGCGGGTCGACGCCGATGTGGCATCCCGCCGAGCAGCGGGTGAAGTCGAGGTTGCCGTGGATCTGGTAGGTGCGGTCCTGAGAGTTGCCGGCGCGCAGGTGCAGGCCGTCGACGTTCTGGGTGATCAGCAGGAACCGGTCGCCGAGCGTGGCTTCCAGCTCGGCCAGCGCGCGGTGGCCGTCGTTGGGCAGCGCCGCCCGGCAGACCGCCCGCCGATACAGATACCAGGCCCAGATTTCTGCTGGCATCTCGGTGAAGGCCCGCAGGGTCGCCAATTCGCTTGGCTGGTAGTTACGCGAGCCGACCTGCCAGTAGCCTTCGGCGCCTCGGAAGGTCGGAATTCCGCTCTCCGCGCTGATCCCGGCGCCGGTCAACACCACGCGGGGACCCGGGGTGTGGCGGGCGATCTCCAGGATCTCTTGCAGTCGGGTCGCGTCCAAGTTCGATTCTCCAGCGCGTGTCTGCACGCTGTCCGGTACGCTAGAGGGCGGAGCCATCATCGTGAACATCCTCTTGATCTTCCTGGCCGGCGGCCTCGGCAGTCTCTCTCGTTACGGTCTCGATGCGCTGGTCCGCCTGGCATACCGCGGCGACTTCCCGCTCGGCACCCTGGCAGTGAACGCCCTGGGTTGTTTCCTGTTCGGGCTGGTCCAGGGCTGGGTGGCCAAGGGTGATTGGCTCAGCCCGCAGCAGAGCCTGATCCTGTGCGTGGGATTCCTGGGTGCGTTCACGACCTTCTCGACATTCGCGGCCGAGGGGGAAGCGATGATCAGGGAGTCTGGTTGGACGCCGATGCTGGGCTACGTCCTGCTGCAGAACGTCGTTGGTGTTGCTTTCGTCATCCTGGGGTTGCGACTCGTGCGCTGAACCAACGAATTGCCGTGAAGCACGCCCTGACCTTCCTTGCCCTCAGCATCGCGGTGATCGGCGGTCTGTTCGCCTGGGTGGTGGTGAGCAACCAGCCGCGCCGGTTCGCTGTGCCGATGGACCACAGCCGGGAACTTCCGCAAGGTGACTTCTACGTCAGCGCCATCGTGGAACCCAAGGATCTGAATCCCCTGACCTCGGGTGATGCCTGGGCGCTGAACTTTGTCATCGGGTACACCCACGATTTCCTGATGCGGCTCTCGACCGCGACCGGCGCTCTCGAACCTTGCTTGGCGAAGCTGGTGGAGCCCTCCCGGGATCAACTGTCATTCTTGTTCGAGTTGCGCGACGGTCTCGAGTTCTCTGATGGATCGCCGGTGACGCTGGCGGATGTCGCCTTTACCCACGCGGTTGGTTTGGTCCGGGATGTTGCGCTCGGGTCCATCGCCGACAGCGTGCGCTCGGTGCGTAGTTTCGAGGTGGTGGGGGAGCGGCGATTTCGGATCACCTTGAAGGAGCGTCACTTCACCGGTCTCGCGGGGTTTGCGACCGGCTACCGGGTCGTCAAGAAGCAGTGGTTCCTCGACCGGATTGCAGAGCTCGCCCACGCCGAGGGCGCCGAAGGTCCAGTCGGCACGCAGCACCCTGAGTTTGGTCGCTTGCTAGGATTGGTGCAGCTGCCCGGCCCCGGCACCGGCCCGTATCAATTGGCGGTGGACACGCAGGGCGACGTGGTCTGGGAGCGTGGCCAGGAGTTGTGGTTGGTCCAGAACCCGCGGTCCTGGCACCGCGCGGTGCAGCCGCGGTCCTGGAACCTCGCCGGGATGCGATTGCGGATCAGCGGATCCGCGCAGGCTGTGTTCACCGAACTTCGCAAGGAGGCTCTCGACTGGCACATGCCGATGGATATGGACGCCTTGTTGGAAGAGGTACCGGACCTGCTGAACAAGTACCGGCGCTTCGACTACGACACCCCGGTGGCCGGGCAGTTCTTTGTAGTATGGAACCACGCCCGCAAACCCCTGGCAGATGCGCGGGTGCGCCGCGCCCTGACCATGTTGTTTGACCGGAATCGCATCGCCGAGGAGTTGTTTGGTGGGAGTGCGCGGCTTGCTCGCTGTTGGTTCCAACCGAGGTCGCCCGAATACAGCGAAGACCTGCTGCCGATTGACTTCGACCCGGCTGCTGCGCGCGCGTTACTGGCCGAAGCCGGTTATGGGGACGGCCGCGAACATGGGCCGCTGCGTATTGAAATCGTGGCCGCTACCGAAGAGCGATACCGGCGGATCTTGCAGATGGCGCAGGCGTCGTTCGAAAATGCCGGGGTGGTGTTGCAGGCGCAACTCATGGAGAACACCGCTGCCAGGCAGCGGCGGGCGGATGGCGAATTCGACGGTTACATGATGTACTGGCGCCATTCGCCGACCGGGGTGGATCCGTTCGAGTTCTTCCACTCCAACCCGAGTGGTCAGACGGATCGGCACAACCTGATGCGCTACCGCAATGACGCGGTTGACGAGTTGCTGCGCAATGCTCGTGCTGAGCCGGACGAGGCCCGGCGCCACAGGATGTACCATCGCTTCAACCGCTTGATCCATGCCGACCAGCCCATCACTTTCTTCGTGCACCCGCGAAATTCGCTGCTCCTGCACCGGCGGTTCCAAGCTGCCGAACCGCAGTGGAAAGGGGTGACTCCGGAGAGGTTCTGGGTGGCTCCGAAGGACCGGATTCACCTCAGAGGTTTTGAGAGGCGGTAGTTGCAGCCTGGACCCCGGGGTAGACTGGCGGCCGCCCGCGGGCTATTCCGTCAAACTTCTGACCATGCAGCGTTCTGCAGCAAACCGCCGGCCGGGACTGGTGTTTCTTGGTGTCCTGGCCTTGCTAGTGCCGACCGTCCTGGTGGCACAGCGGGGCTATCACGTGGACTCCCAGTTTGGGTTCCGTGTCAAACTGCCGCCGAAGTGGCCGCGAGCTTCTGCCGAGAAGGACCGGCGGGTGGTGCGGGGTCGTTACCTGTCACGCAGGACCTACCCGATCAAGGGCGCGCGTTGGGATCACTTGCCGGAGATGCGGGTGATCGTGATCTCCAAGGCGGATGCAGCGCGGGCCAGGGAGTTCAAGAAGGCCAAGGGAGTACAGGCCTGGGTGCCGTTCTACCTCGACTACGCCGACTACCTTGCCCGTAACCTCGACGGTGAGATGTCGGTGCTGTCGACCGAGCAGACCGAGGCGGCAGGTGTGCCGTGCAAGCAGTACCGGGTCCGACGCAAGGCAGGTAGTGGCGCGGTGTACATCCTACAGACCTGGATCTTCGAACTCGAGAAAGCCCACGCCGCGATTGAGTTTGCCGTCATGGAGCAGCACGAGTCGAAGATCCAAAAACAGATCAGGGCCACGTTCGCCAGCTTCAAGACCATCAAGGCGGAACCGATGCCGCTCGGCGCACCCTTCGACCTGCCGCTGTGGATCACGGATTCCGAGCGCTGGCAAGGACTGTCGGCGAGAGACCGCCTGGAACGGCGCTCCAATTTCCAGGAGAAGTTCCTGGCTGCGGCCAAGGCAGATGTTGCCGCGGGTTGGCGGGTGCAGAAGACCGACCACTTCCTGGTGATCTCGAAGGCACCGGCGCGCTACGCGGTCGACGTTGGCAAGGCCGCGGAGTTGTGCCGCAAGTGGTGTGATGACCACCTGGGTGCGGTCACGGATGACATCGTCATGCCGGCCGTGATCCGGATCTTCGAGAGTAGCATCGACCACAGTCGCTACCGCGCGCGCTCCAACCGCAACAGTCCGTACGTCCCGGAGATTCGCGAGATCGTGTTCACGCAGCGGCGCGAACCTGCGCGCAATCCCGGCGCCTTGCGTACCCTGTATCAAGGCCTGTTGCACCAGTTCCTATCCGACAAGGACCACCACCTGTACCGACACGTCCCCTCCTGGTTGCGGGTGGGACTGTATCAGTATCTGCGGGACAGCAAGATGGTGCGCGGCAGGTTCGAGTTCGTCGTTGGTGAACGGGAAAAGAACGTGATCCGCGAAGGGATGAGGGCGGGTAATCTCGGAACCGTGCGGGCTCTCGTCCACCACGAGGTTCCCACCATCGAAGACGAGGAATACCGGTTGCGTTACCAGCGTGGTCGCCTGGCTCGACTGATCCTGGGCCCGAGGTCATCGTTTGAGGATGGCTTCCTGGTGGATTACCTCAGCGCTGTGCGGGCTGCGATGAAGACTCTTCGGCTGCCACCCGAGCGCAGCGGTGCCGGCGTGGTTCCGGGACGTAGTACCGAGCAGAGCGAGGCCTTGCAGAATGCCTGGGCGGAGCTTCGCAGCAAGCTTCGGGTCACGGTCAATGCGGCGGTCTGCGGCTCAGATGATGCGAGCTGGCAGAAGATCGAAGCCGGCTACACAAAGTTCAACAAGCGCCTTTGATTGGTGTGAAGATCTGATCCCGCCTCTGGCGTTGGGCGGCAGGCGGCCGCATCATCGTCTCGCATGGCCATCCTGACCCTGCAAGACATCGTCCAAAGCTACGACGAGAAGCGCCTCCTGCGGGGTGTCTCGATGGTGGTGTCGGATGAGGATCGGATCGGTCTACTGGGCGCCAACGGCAGCGGCAAGTCGACCCTGCTTCGAATCCTGGCCGGGGTCGAGGTGCCCGACCACGGCAGGCGAACGGTGCGGCGCGGATTACGACGCGGCTACCTGGACCAGGAGCCAGTGTTGGAGCCGCAGTTGTCGATTGTTGACGCGGTACGAGCTGGCCTGCTCGAACGTGAGAGGACAGTTGCAGAACTCGATCGGGTTCATCAGGCGATGGCGGATGCCGGTGCAGATGAGCTCGAGAACTTGCTGGTCGAGCAGGCCGGTCTCGAGGATTTGTTGGATGCCCAGGGTGGTCACGACATCGAGCACAAGGTCGATGCGTTCATCCAGCACCTCGGTCTCGCAGGTTTGTCCGTCCCCTGTGGAGCCCTGTCTGGCGGCGAGCGGCGTCGAGTTGCCCTCGCACGCCTGCTGCTGTCGAGTCCGGATCTGTTGATCCTCGACGAGCCGACCAACCATCTCGACGCGACGGTGACCGACTGGCTGGAGGACTACCTCTTGCAGACGCGGTGCCCCCTGGTCCTGGTGACCCATGATCGGTATTTCCTCGACCGGCTGGTTACCCGGACCGTCGAGATTGAAACAGGTGCCCTGCATGAGTACGCGGGGGGCTATTCGGATTTTCTCATGGCCCGTGCGGCCCGCCTGGATCGCGAGCAGTCGGCCGAGTCCTCGCGCCTCAACCTGCTGCGCCGCGAGACCGAGTGGATGAGGCGGGGTCCACCGGCCCGGTCCACCAAAGCCAAGGCGCGTATCGGCCGCTACCACGACCTCGTCGATGCTGCACCTGAGCGGGACGCCGACGAATTGGAGTTCAGGATTCCGTCAGGACCCCGGCTCGGTGAACGCGTCATCAATGTCGAGAAGGTCGCTGCGGGTTACGGCGGCGCGAAGCTGATCGCTGACCTCGACCTCGAGATCGGTGCCCGGACCCGGATCGGTATCGTCGGCCCGAATGGTGCTGGCAAGACTACCCTGCTCAACATCTTCACCGGGGAACTGGAACCCCTGTCAGGTGCCGTCGCCCTCGGATCGACCGTCAAGTTCGCCAGCATCGATCAGAAGCGTTCGGACCTGCTGGAGACGAATTCCGTGTTGGAAGAGGTCGCTGGCAAGAACGACTACGTGCACGTGGACGGACGCGCGGTTCGTATCGAGTCGTTCCTCGAGCAATTCCTGTTCCCGGGTGCGATGAAGCACGCCAAGATCGGCACCCTGTCTGGCGGCGAACGCAACCGGGTCTTGTTGGCCAAGCTCCTGTGCGCGGATGGCAACGTCCTGATCCTCGACGAGCCGACCAATGATCTCGACTTGATGACCCTGCGGGTGTTGGAGGAGGCTCTGATCGCGTTTCCCGGCGTCGTGATCGTGGTCAGCCACGACCGCTATTTCCTCGATCGGGTCGCAACCCGCATTCTCTACCTCGATGGCAGCGGCAACCACCGACTGCACGCCGGCGACCTGAGTGGATTGCTCGAGAAAGTCCGCGCCGAGGAGTCTGCCGTCACCGCGCGGCCTGGGGACAAGCCTGGCAGCAAGCCGGCGCAGCCGGGCAGCAAGGCCAGGGGGCGTAAGCTCAGCACCCGGGAGCGTGCCGAACTCGAGGAGCTCCCCGGACGCCTCGCCGAGGCCGAACTGCGCGTCACGGAGTTGGACGAGAGGCTGGCTGATCCTGCGACCTGGCAGGATGGTGCCAGCCACGATCCCCAGGAGTTGACCGGGCAGCGCGATGCCGCGCAGGCTGTGGTCGACGAACTCTACGCCCGCTGGGAAGAGCTCGAAGCGATCGAGCAAGCTGCGGGCTGAGTCGCAATCCGGGCCACCATCCCTTAGCCTTGCGCGCGATGAAGAAACTCGCGATGCACTGGTGGATCCTCATCGGCATGGGCCTGGGGGTCGGCTACGGCCTGGCGGCGGCCAACCTGGGATCCACCGAGCATGTCATCGGCTGGATCAAGCCGTTCGGCACGCTGTTCATGAACTTGCTGAAGATGATCGCCGTGCCGCTGGTCTTGTTCTCGCTGGTTGCAGGGGTGGCGAGCCTGAACGATACCTCCAAGGTCGGGAGAATCGGGGGCAAGACGATTGGGCTCTACCTTGGCACGACAGCCATCGCGATCACCATCGGCCTGGTGATTGTCAACCTCATCAACCCTGGCGGAGGGATCTCACCGGAGCTGGTCGAGAAATTATCCGCACAGTACGCCGACAAGGTCAGCACCCGGGTTGCGTCCGCTGAGCAACTGGGTGGCCAGACCATCTTGCAACAGATGGTCAACGCGATCGTGCCGACCAATCCATTCGCAGCGCTGGCCAACGCGAACATGCTGCACGTGGTGTTCTTCGCCGTGATGCTGGGCATTGCACTGACGCGGCTCGATTCCGCCGGTCACGCCATCAAGGTCTTCCAGGTGCTGTCCGATGCGATCATCGAGATGGTGATGCTGATCATGAAGATCGCGCCGTTTGGTGTGTTCGCCTTGATCGCCTCAGTGGTTGCGGAAATGGGCGAAGAGACCGAACTCCTCGGGGAACTGATGGGGGCACTGGCGATGTACATGCTGTGCGTGGTCGCCGCTCTCGTTACTCACGCAACCCTGGTCTATGTGCCGATCCTCAAGTTCCTCGGCAAGGTACCCCTCAAGCGGTTTTTCAGGGGCATGGTGCCGGCCCAGTTGTTGGCGTTCAGTTCGAGTTCGTCGGGTGCGACCCTGCCGGTGACCATGCGTTGCGCCGAGAAGAACGTCGGCGTCGACGAGGAAGTCAGCGGGTTTGTCTTGCCGCTGGGCGCCACCATCAACATGGATGGTACCGGCCTCTACCAGGGCGTTGCGGCGGTGTTCATCGCATCGGCCACCATGGGCAGGATACCCGACCTCGAGCAACAGTTGATGATCGTCCTCACTGCTACCCTCGCGTCGATCGGAACCGCCGCCGTCCCGGGTGTCGGGATCGTGATGTTGGTGCTGGTCCTCAAGCAGATCGACGTCCCGCCGGCCGGTATCGGGTTGATCCTCGGAGTCGACCGGCCGCTGGACATGTGCCGCACGGTTCTCAACGTCACTGGCGATGCGACAGTCGCGACGGCGGTTGCTTCCAGCGAGGGTCTACTTCACGATCCAGAGAATCTGCCCGGCGAAGACGATGCACACTGACACGGGTCCGGTCTGATGGCAGACATGCGTGTCCTGGTGACCCGCCACC
>JAYZDB010000317.1:0-14153 GCA_036338025.1 Planctomycetota bacterium | reverse complement strand
GGCATCATGTCGGGAGTGAACTGGATCCGGGAGAAGCTGACGTCGACTGCTTCACCCAAGGAGCGGACGAGAATCGTCTTGCCAAGTCCGGGTACGCCTTCGAGCATTACGTGTCCACCGACCAGCAACGCTGTAAGAACGGCGTCGATAACCGGTTCTTGTCCGACGATGACGTTCTGGATCGATTGTTTGATCTTTGTGTGAACACCACGAAACTGCTCGGCTGCAGCCTGCGCAGTTTCTGCGCTTGAGGGTTGGGATGGTTCTGCCACGGAATCCGGTCTCCGAGTTCTTGGGGGGAGGGTTCTGGTATGGGGGGCAACTGCCTGTTGGGGGCAGCTGGGGCATGACGCCAATCACGGGAACATAACGCAAGTTCGGTGCCTCAACTAGGTTGGAGGTCATCTCATCTGCACTGTTCCTGTCATTTTGCGAATGTAGCGGAGACAGACTGGGCTTGCTGCGTCCTGTGACCCCGGCGGGTGGATTTAGCGTTGGCGGTTACTTCTTCTTCAATTCCTCAGCACTGAGTTTGCCGTCGGCATCGGCATCCCACTGTTTCAAGCTGTCCGCGTACAATTTGAGCCACTCTGCCTTGGAGATCTTGCGATTCTTGTCGCTGTCTGCCTGGCGGCGGACGCGCCGCGCCTCGGCACGCGATGCACCTTCACCTCGTTGATTGAACATCTCGGCCATCAACTCGGTCTGGGTGATTGCACCATCTTGATCCGTGTCGATCTTGCCGAACAGCGTGCCGATGCCCGAGGTGAATGTCGCCTCGCTCACCACCGTGTCCTTGCGCAGCTTCAATACCTGACCGCGGGCCACGAGGTCTCGCAAGACTGCCATGATCTCGCGAGTCTGCGTGCTACGCCTGAAGCCGAAACTGCCCATCCTGTTGCTGCCGGCTGCTCGCCCTTCGGTCTTGCCGGCGATCTGATCGAGCACGTGTTGTCCGCGCGTCCTGGCATACTCGTCGAGGGCTGCGCCCGTAGGTCGCGACGATCTTCCTCCACGTGCGAGGAGTGCTGCGATGCCTCCGGACTCTCCGCCGGACGCTTTGGTGACTGCATCGACCCGTTCCGTCTCCGCTGCGATGGCCGCCTTTGTGGTTTTTCGGGCGATGGCCAGGAACCCCAGAAAAGACTCAGACGAGCCTGGCCCGGTGGCCAGAGCGCGAAGATGTTGCTCGTAGATCTTGCGGTACTTTGGCGCTGCGATCAGCCGCGTGAACAGGGGCAAGGAAGTGGGCTTGAATACGCTCAGCCCGGACCCAGCGGACCCCATCATGCGAAAGCCGCCGATCGACAGGTTCAGGTCCCAGGGGATCCAGACCACCTTCTTGCTGCCGTGGGGTACGCCCAGATAGAAGTTGTGGGCGAGCGCGAACGGGCTGTCCAGGTTGGCCAGGAATGCGGTCACGGCGCAGTAGTTCAAGAACTCGCTGACGTCCAAGACCTCCTCGACGCCAGCTACCAGCACCTCGTCGTCCTTTTGGGCTACCAATCGAGCCAACTCGATCAGGGGTTTGGTGTGAGACTTCTTGGCCTTGGTCTTGGGGATGAACGCCGCCTCATACTCGTCGTTCCACTGTCGACCCAGGTAGGGCAGGATTCGTCCTTCAGGCTTCAAGATCAACCCGCGCTTTTCGCCCTGGAACTTGTCGGCAAGGAACTCCTTGTCCACCTGTTCGGTCATGGTGTAGCTGCCCAGGTAGGCATTCTGCAACTTCTCGTTGCCTGCAACCGTCAGGTACACCCGGGCGAAGCAAGTCCGACCCGATGGTACGCCAGCGTCACGATAGATCTGATAGGAAACCGCCTCCCGGATCTGGTATGGGTCGGTGACGTTGTTGTGCAGGTTGAGCTTCTTGAGCCCGAGAAATTCCTGGCCTTTACGGAACCGGTTGAAGTCAAGCTTGAAGGACTTCTTGAGCGAGGACGGCGAACTCCAGTAGGTGGAGTTGCCTTTGAAGCGCAAGCCGACCTCGGCGAGTTGGTGGCCAGCAATCTCGACGCTGGCCTTGCCATACTTGAAGCGACCGCGCTGCGAGAGACCTATCCGGGTGCGACCCTCCGGGTAGAGCGCCTTCAGGACCTCTGGCGTGATCTTGATCTTCACCTCCCAGCTCCGGCCGAGGCCCCAGAAGGAGCTTTGATCGGTGGGACTGGTCTGAGCCAGCGCCTCGGTGGGGCAGACGCAGCCGAGGAACGCGAGAGTGAGAAAGGCAGCGACGTAGTGGCTGGGGGGACGAGGTGGGCGGCTTGCAAGCATGGTCGAATTGTAGGCCTCTCGCATGGCATCACAGCTGCGAGAGCGTGGAATTATCCGATCAGCGGAGCCAGGACGGGTGTCGCCCCGTTCGCAGAACCGGAACCCAATGAGGGTTTTACGGGCTGATAGAAGGCAGTGGGAGGGCGTGCTGGTGAGAGGCTATGGTGGGTAGGGTTGGCTGCTGAGGTGTTTACGGGCTCCTGGACTCCAGCCCGCCGAGCTGCACCGTGATCCGCTTCTGGCCCTTCCCGTCAGGCAGATCGACGGTCAGGGAGATGGAGTCGCCCGGTTTGTGAGTTCGAATGATGTCGAGCAGTTCGTTGCGGGTGTTCACAGGCTTGTCATCGATCCTCCGAATGACCATCTCGCCCTTGAGCCCTGCCTTGTCCGCGGGACCGTCCTTCTTGGGCAGGACGGGGGCCAGGCCGCTGATACCCTGCGGGTATCGCTTGATGTAGCCGGCCGGTTGCGCCCAGAGTTCCTCCAGGCCACATCCGAGGGTGGCGACCCGTCGTGTCTCACGATGCTGGATCAGTCTGGTGATGGCGGTGACAGGGCCGATGGATGCAATTCCGGCGCCGCCCGATCCTTTCAGATTCATGAATGCGGACTGTACGCCGACCACTTCTCCGGCGGTGTTGATCCAGCATCCGCCGCTGGTGCCCGGCGGCGATGGCGCTGAGACGTGGTAGATCCGGACGTACTGGCTGTGGTTCGCCAGGTATTCGTAGGTCGGCTCGGCTCGCGCCATGAATCCGCTGACCATGACCGCGTGACGATAGAACGCCGAACCGTAGAGGTACATCCGCGCACCGGGTGCGGGCATCACGGAGGCGATCGCCATGTGGGCAAACTTGCGGTCCGTGGCGACGATCTGCAACAGCGCCAGGTCGTGCCCGCGGTCCAGCGCTATGAGCCTGGCCGGCAAGCGTTCGCCGTCAGCGAGGCGTACTTCGATCGCCATCTTCGTCTTCAAGAACGCGTGCGCTGCTGATACCACCAGACCATCGGCCGACGCCAGCCAGCCCGAGGCGTCGAGATGGCCATCGATCAGGATCTCCGCGCTGGCCGCCCGTGCCCTGGCGTAGGTCTCGGCGCCACTCAAGACCCCGGTACGTCGCGGTTCTGATGTTGCGCACCCGATCAGGCAGGCACTCACATGGGACAAGAGGCTGTGGGTTCGCATGACAGTATGGTTGGTCGGTTGCTGGAGGTTAGCGACTCGGTGCGTGGTGGCGCGAGTTTTTGCTGAGCCTGTTGCGCCTGCCTGGATTCCAGGAACCCTATCGCGGTATCTCGGCGCGGGCACTGCGGTCACCGACCCGGAAGAACCCCAGCGCCGTGCCGCCTGTGTTTGTGATCGCCCACACTGCACCGGGTCGGGTCTGCTGCCGTTTGCGTTTGCCGGCCGGGATGGTCGCGTAGGGTTTTCTCTCGCCAGTACGTGACATCCAGAACAAGGACACCGGAGTCTTTCGGCGGTTGATGAATACCACCGGGAAGACATTGCCGTCTGGTTTGGACGCTGGGATGACCTCGTTTGTCGTGAGTGGATGCCACTTCAGTCGCGGCAGGGAGGCGTCCTTCGTCGGGGGTTTGGGGGCGAACACCTTGGGTGCGCGACCCCGTAGTTCTTCGAGCTTGCCTCGGTACTTCTCGATGGTGGCGAGGTTGTTCCATTCGTATGGATCTTGCACGGTGTCGTAGAGTTCCTCGTCGCCATTCGCATAGTGAATGTAGCGCCAGTTCTCAGCGCTCAGTCCAAACGATCCGGGTGTGGCCAGGTGGGTTACTGAGACATGTGGCCAGTCCGCGGTTGGATTCTTGAGCAAGGGAACCAGGCTGGGACCGTCATTGCTGGCTCTCGAAGGCAGCCCTGAGAGTTCGAGCAGTGTCGGGAACAAGCTCAGGAGATTGACTGGTCGGGCCGAAGTGCCGGGTCGGGTGCCAGCACGCAGGCCGGTGATTCCCTTCGGGACGCGGATCATCAGGGGGACCCGGGTGCAGACCCGCCAGGCGGTGTACTTTTGCCAGTGCTGTTTTTCCCCGAGGTGCCAACCGTGATCGGACCAGAGCACCACGATGGTGTTGTCGGCATTGGGTCCATTTTCCAAGGCCTTCAGCACCCGGCCGACCATCGCATCGGCGAAGGCGATCGACGCCAGGTAGGCCTGGACCGCGGGTTTCCATTGCTGGTGTTTGCGGATGTGGGCGAAGTAGCGATTTGGCCCCATGCGTTTGCCGCCGGTGGGCAGGTCCTCGAGGTCCGATGCCTTGTAACCTGGCGGCAACTGAATCGAGTCGAGGGGGAATTGGTCGAAGTACTTCTGTGGCACGAACCAGGGTTCATGGGGCCGGTAGATCCCACAGGCCAGGAAGAACGGCTTGTCGTGCCGTCGGCTCAGTTGATCGCCGACCCAGCGTGACACCAGCCAGTCGCCGCCGAATTCTTCATCGCTTGCCTGCAGTCCGCCCCAGTCCGTTTCGACGTACTGCCAGGGGCCACCGACCGGCAGACTCACTGGCCGCTTCTTTGGGTAGAGCGTCCGCGGAAACGGGTTCTCGGTGTTCTTTGGTGGGAAGTACTCGTCCCAGGACGCTGCGTCGATGAAGTAGTGCAGCATCTTGCCCGAACCCATCGAACGGTAGCCGGCCTTCGAAAACGTCTTGGACATGAGTTCCTCGGTCGGCAGCACGTCGCGCATCTTCTGACCGTTGGCGTAGAGTCCAGTTCGATGCGGTGACCTGCCGGTGAAGATGGCAGTGCGCGACGGGTTGCAGGCGGGTGCTGTACAGTGCGCGTTGGTGAACAGCACGCTCGACCGGGCGAGTCGGTCGAGGTTCGGCGTCTTCGCCTGTGGATGCCCGCCCATGCAGCCGATCCAGTCGTTGAGGTCATCCATCCCGATGAACAGGATGTTCGGCCGTCCTTGTGGGGCAGCTGGATCCTGGCCCGTCGATAGGGGGGCGAGAGCGGCACCGAGGCTGATGGCGAGGACGAGTCGGTTCACTGGGTCAGGATGTTGGTTTGGCGCATGAGTTCAAGCTCGCTGTTCGGAATCGGCTATTCCCCGGGTGCTGAAGACCCGGTCGCATGCGTGTTTTTTTCCCTGCTTTGCGTGATGTGTACCTGACACGCAGCAGCGGCTAGTGGATTCGAGCTGATTCCCTTGATCGCCTTGGTGATCTGCTGTTGCACGTCGCTAGCATGGTTCGCCCCATGCCCCCGTCTTCCGAGCCCGACCCCCTGCATCCTATTGATTGGGAGTCGTTCTACGCCAACCACCGCAAGCCGGGCTACATCCCGGGATTCGAGATCGTCAACAAGCTCGGCGGCGGCGTCTTCGGGCTGGTCTACAAGGCGCGCAAGGAGTCGATAGGCAAGGACTACGCGATCAAGTTCTTGAAGGTGGACGACGAGGCTCTGCGCGATGCTGTCCTCCGGGAGCTTGAGACGGTTCGCTATTTCGCGCAGATCGACCACCCCAACCTGGTGTCGATCGAGGATCGCGGCGAAGTCGATGGGATTCCGTTCATCGTGATGAACCACGCCGGTGAAGGGACGCTTCAAACACGCCTCGAGGAAGGTCGGCTGTCGCGTGACGAGGCCCTGAAGATCTTTGTGCAGGCTGCCCGCGGGATCCAGGCGATCCACGACCACTCGTTGGTGCACTTCGATATCAAGCCGGCCAACATCTTCATGCGCGGCGATATCGCCCGGGTCGGAGACTACGGTCTCTCCAAGATGGTCACCCAGACGCGCAACTCCCTGTCGTTTGGCCGTGGCACTCCGTATTACATGGCGCCAGAGATCTTGAAGCAGATCGGAGACGCGCGGAGTGACATCTATTCGCTCGGCATCATCCTCTACGAATGCCTGGTGGGTGAGGTCCCCTTCAAGGGTGACACCGAGTGGCAGGTGCTCCACAAACACGAGCACGAGGCGCCGGAGTTTCCTGACGATGTCGGGGCTGTCGAACGAAAGGTGATTGAGAAGTGCCTGGCCAAGGATCCCGACGACCGCTACCAGTCAGTGACCGACCTGCTGCGCGACCTGTCGGCCCCGGTCAAGCTTGGCGAGAGTGTGATCCTGCCGCCGCGAGGTTCCACGCTGGAAGAGACCAGGCCCAGCGCATCAGCCGGATCAGGGGGTCCACCTGCGGCCCCCGAGGCCAAGGTGGTCTCCAGGGCAAGATCGCGCCGGAGAGGGCGATTGGTCCGCTCGAAGCACAAGCACGCGGGCTTCTTGGTGCGTTTCCTTGCCTGTCTGATCGACGGTCTGATTACGACGGCGATTTCAGCTCCGCTTGGCTACGCCGCCTGGAGCGATTTCGTGTTGTTCGACGATCATGCTGAGGATCCGTCCTTCTCGTTGATCTCACTGGTAATCGCCGGGATCTACACGATTGGATTCTGGGTCAAGAAAGGCGCGACCCCCGGAAAGATGTTGTTTTCGATTCGGGTCGTCGATCTGCGCGGCAACATCCCCAGTCTGGGAGCCTGCGTGGTTCGCTATCTCGGCTACATCCTTTCCGGTTGTGTTTGTCTGCTCGGCTACCTCTGGATGTTGTGGGATCCTGAGAGCCAGACCTGGCACGACAAGATGGCGAGCACCTACGTGGTCCAGGACTGAGTTTGGTGCGCACTGCGCCGACGAGAAAGTTGGCCAGGTCGACGGTGGTGGTCGGGACCTGGACCCGGGTGCGTGGACGGGGGCTCAGCGCGGTAGAGGTACCAGGATCAGGCGGCCTTGGACCAACTTCTGCCGTTGGGCGGGAGTTAGGGTGATGTTGCCGAGAATCGTCCGCGTCAACTCTACATGGTAACCAAGGGCCTCTCGAATGCGGGAGGTCTTCAGCATTCCCTTGTGTTCCAGGGTGTCGGCCTTGGTCTCCCAGTAGGTCGAGGGATAACTCTGGGACCATTTGGAGATGATTCCATCGAGTTGTTTGGCTGCCTCACCGGTGAGGCCAAGCTGAGATGTCATGGCCTTGCTGGTCTTGGCGGCCAGGCTCTTGGCGTCCGTAGCAGTCATCGGTTTGGCGTATTGTCCGAGCATCAAGCCACTGTCGAACATGTCGAGCCCACTACGACCAGCAGACCCCTCGTTGTACAGGGCGCCAAACTGGTCCTTGTTGAGCAAGCCCTTGGCCTGGGTGTAGAACTCGTGCTTCAGTTGGGTTTCCTGGGCGAGGTTTTCGAGCTGGAATTCACTGTCAGCCTCTGCGAGCCGCAGGTTCTGATCCCGGGCTGCAAACTCCTTCATGACCCGATCCAGCGCAGAACGCTGGTCTGCGTCAAGCGCCTGCCCGGCGGCGTTGAGTGCCGCGCTGAGCTGATTGGCGACGACGATTGGGTGGGTGAATGCACCGTTGATGCCGCTGCCGGGTACCTTGCCGTCGCTGATGGTCTTGGCAATGTTGAGCAGATCTGCGTTGAGCCGTTGGATCTCGGCCATGTCATTGAGATCGGGAGTCTCGCCCTTGTTGATTGCCTCAGCAAGCTTGCCCAGCAGCGGAACCAGATCCTTCATGTTGGTGCCCAGGAGGCTCCAGTCGATCTTGGCGAGGACCTGGCTCAACTCGTCCGAACTGAAGGTCGGGCCTACGGGGTCACTGGCCTTGTTCTCTGCAACCTGGTCTTGGTCAGGCTCCTCGCTGCTGGGTTTTGGGAGTGGCTTGCGGGCCAGCTCGCTTTCCAGGTCGCGGATCTTGGCGGTGAGCGCCGCGTTTTCGGAACGCAGTGAGGCTACAGGCCCAGCATCCTCTTGAGTCATCGAGGAGTCGGGATCTAGCTGGGACGCGCCCTGCTCTGGGCTGACGAAAACGTCGCGAGCGAAGAAGCCAAGTAGACCGCCGATAACGAGCGAGCCAAGGACGGCGTTGCGGGGGTTGAGTGCCATGGGATCTTTCTCTTTGGACAATCGTCTTGGGTGGGGGACCGAACAGTGTACCCATTGCGTGGGGCAGGGCTTCTATTCAGATAGGTTTGGCCGATCTTTCGTGTTCTAGAGCCTCCACCCTATCGAACGAATTCCTTCGACCGAAGGAACTGCGCCAGTATCTCCCCGACGAAGGCATTTCCCGCCGGCGAGAAGTGCTTGTTGATTGGAAAGAAACGGGTCTCGGTGGGCGGTTTGGCGCGAAAGTCGGGGACGGTATCATAGAAAGTCACGCCGATGTCCGCGCATATCTTGGTGAGTTTCCTGCCGGGCAGGTCGCGGTCGTGTTTGTCCGTGACCGCGCCGGAGCGCTTGAGTTCGTCCCAGGCCTCGTCGCGGGTCAGATACTCCTGTGGGATCGTAAACAGGACGAGCCTGGCACCCATCGCTTGGGTCTTGTCGTCCAGTATCTTCAACTGCGTTTGAAATTCGGCCCAGAGATTGTCACCTCCTGGCGCAGAGTCGGGATCAGCGCCGGTGAGCAGCGCTTCTGTGCCCCAGAGTCGCCCGGGTGGCGCAACTGCTCCACCGAGCCGGGTGCTATCGCCGCGCATCCTTCTGAGCCAGTTGAACCAGGCGCGGTATGCCAGCAGGGATAGTTTTGAGTAGTTGATGCTGAACGCCAGCCAACTGTTGTCGTCTATCACCTTGGCGATGGGTCGTGGAAACACCATGCCGCCGCGGACCGTGTGCACTGGAAAGTTGTGCATGTCGTCGAGGTCGTTGACGAAGAAGAACGACGCGATGACGACATCCGGCTTGAACCAGGCCGAGCGCTCGAGGACACGGATCATGTGTTGGATGCCTCGCGCAGGTGCACCAGCGTTCAACACTTCGAAGCGTGCTTGGTCGAGGTTCTCGTTGAGTTTGGTTTCGAGTTGTTTCGGGTAGGAATCTTCGCTGGTGACACCGTAGCCGAAGCCCATGGAGTCACTCAGGCTGATGATACGAGTGACGCCCCCGGGTTTGGGGCCGAACTCCCGATCGCGGTAGCCGCGGGAATTGATCGAGATCGAGACGTCGAACTCGTTGTGGAGGGCGAACTGGCCCTCGAAGCCGGGTGTCAGGGTGATGCCGAGTTCGGGGTCACTCTGGTACATGTACCTCGGGCCAAAGGAGAGCGGCATGACTTCGTTGGCGAAGATCCTGACCGCGACCTCTGCCAGGACCAGGGACAGGAGGAGGGCTACCGTGAACAGCGCGAGGCGAGCGAGACAGCCTGGTCTCTTGCGGGGCATGGGCTTGTTCGAAGGGGGTGGAGTAATGGCGGCCATCGCTCGGGGAGATTACACCTCGGGACGGTTTGGAGCATCCTTGCGGTGAGCGCATGCACCAGATCAGGAGTCGTCGCGGAGGTTCATCGGCCTCTTTCTGCCATTGTGGCGTTTCTTTCGGGGTGGTCAGTGCATGAGGCGGTAAATTGGATCGATTGCCGCGTCTCATAGGACGCCCACCAATTGGCGGTGACGCTCCACACCGGGCGGCCCGTCGCGGGCTGATCTGAGGTGATGGCAGCACCCCCCTCTATCCGTCTCCAAGTATTTCGGGAGTTTGCACAAGTGAAGTCAACAATCTCTACGACGCTGGTCCTCGCGCTTATCGGCGCCGGTTCGCTCGCCGTTCCAGGGCATGCCCAGAGTCAAAAAGCTCTTATCGCCAAGAAGAAGGCCAAGCTCAAAAAGCCATTCCTCGAGAACGCCAAGTGGTTTACCGACTACGACAAGGCCCGTGCTGCGGCGACGAAGTCCCAGAAGGTCCTCTTTACCTACTTCACACGATCCTACTCGCCTTGACCCCCGTGCAACTCGCTGGAGAGCCGTGCGCTCTCCGACGCCAAGTTCACGGACTTCGCCGAGAAGGTCGTCTTGTTCTTGCACATCACGTCTCGAATCAAGAGTGAGAAGTACCCGGACCTCTTGTCTGAAAAGGGCGGACGAGGCTTCCCCCACCTGGCGTTCATGGATCAGGATGGGAATGTGTTGGCCAAACCCAAGAAACGTTCCGTCGCTGGGTTCACCGAGACCCTGACAACGGAAGTTCCAGCCTTCTTCGCGTTGAAGAAGAAGGCGGTTGAGGGCTCAAAGGCTGACAAGGCAGCATTCTTGATGAGGCGCTTCGAGCTGGGCCACTTGAATACGGATCAAATGTCCAAGGCGATCGGCAAGGGCACGATCCTCAACGAGAAACAGATCAAGACGATCACTGGCAAACTCGCGGAAGCCAAGGTCACCGAGATTACTCGTGGAGTTAACTTCCGTGATGATTCGACGTTTGGACCGATAGCCAAGAAGTTGCGCGCGCTCGAGAAGAGTGATGGCCTGCCACCGGGTCGTGGTGGTTTGAACGCCTGGTTTATTATCATGGGCGACGCTTACCATCGGAAGGACGTGAAGGAGTTCGAGCGGGCGTTGACGGCCATGAAGAAGGGTGGCGCGAACAACCCGCGCTTCATCAAGGCGCAAGAGGAGCGCCTGAAGGAACTCCAGGGCGGCAAGAAGTAGTCCCGGTACTTTCCGTAAGAGTTCGCTGGACCTGGGTTGGCCCAGGTCCAGGCTCACCCCGCTACCCCGTACCTGCGCGGACCTCCCGTGCTAGGCAGGGCGCGGCTGGTACAAGAACAGGTGCGAGCCAGTGATGCCGATCGACTCCGTCCGCGAGCCCGGTACTTCGCCCAGCGTGGTCGGATCGATCCGCACAAGGTGCTGAGTTGATCCAGTCTTACCGTAACTGAAGACGAATTGACTACTGTCCTGGGTCAGGCAGACTCCGCGCGGCATTGGAACCTCGAACTTGCCCCGGTAGGTCCCTTTGTCGAGGTCCCAGAAGGTAATGATGTTCCCGAATGGATTGGTTGCAGCGGCAGTTCGGGTCGGCTCGTGAATGGCGACGCTTAGAGTCTCGGCGGTCATCCGTTTCGCGACTTCATCGGGGTCGACCATCGTCGTGAAGCGGTCGCCGCCACCTTTGCGGCGGACGCTGAAGGCGCCGGGCTGCTTGGCCTCGTCTTTCAAGCCTTCGCGCGGGGCGGAGATGCAGAGTAGATCGCCGTTGGCAGCGAGTTCCAGGTGGCCAGCGCTGATCAACTCCGATTCGAATTCGATCTTGTCGAGAAGTTTGTTCGACGCGAGCTCCACGTAGGTGACGTTGGGTCGGTCCTTGGAGTCGATGGGGCCGCCCGCATTGGTCACGACCATGACCTTGCCATCATCGATCAGGGTACAGTCGTGAGGGCGTAGTCCGTGGGTTTCGACCTGTCCGGTGACTTGAAATGATCTTCCGTCACGCACGGCGAGTATGCCCTGGTAGTTCTTCGATACGATTGATTCCGTGCAGAAGAGTGTTGCGCCGTCCGGCGTGTACGCACCGTGCCCATAGAACTCATGGTTGGCGGCTGTCTTGATCGTGCGTAGGACATCGCCGGTGTTCATGTCGACTTCGCAGGCCCCCGACCCGCGTTTCTCGAATATGATGCCGCGGCGGCCGTCGAGGGGGTCTTCGACGAACCCGTGCCCGAAGAAATCCAGCGGGAAGTTGTAGAAGGGGTTCTTGGGGTCGTCCAGATTGGCCACCACCAGGATCGTCGAGGTCTTCTTCGGGCTTACAAATTTGCCTGCTCCGACCACTGTGCCGAACTTCGGGGTAATGATCTTTGGTGTGCCGCAACCGGCGAGATAGGGGGCAGCAGCGGTTCCCAACGCAAGTGAGGCGCCGGCGCGGAGAAACTCGCGGCGAGAGGAACCAGCGTTGCCAGCAGAATCGATTGGGGCCATGTCGGTCATGATATGCAGGATCAACGTGCGGTGAACAGAATTCTATTCGAGAGCTTCGGGCTGGCCGTAGACCAGGCCCATCGAGCGGCCGTTGGATTGCCCCGGGGCGTACTTTTGAGTTACTACCAGACCGGTCGTGGTCAGGTGATTTGTCATTGGGCGGAGCCGTAAGTCAAGTTCCTGGCGGTCCCTGGAAACGCGCTGATCACCTGGTGATCGGTGCCGCCCAAACTGTGATTCGGCAGTCGAGGTCGAGTCAGTTCAAGTACAGCTCGGCGAGCTCGTGGTGCCGGATCGGGCAGCGCATACATCGGGGTTCGACCGCCCGCTGCTTGTTCCAGAAGGAGTCTCGAATACGGGTGATCTCCGGGCCGTTCCAGATCTCCTCGACGGTCTTCTCACGCACGTTGCCCAGGTTGATCTCACCTTCTGAGTCGACACAACAGGCGGTTGCCTGGCCATCGACGAGGATCGCCAGTTGCTTCCACGGGAACGCACAGAAGTGCAGTTCAGGGGATTCGCCTTCACCCCAGGTGTGGTACGGCTGAAACATGATGCGCAAGTTGTCATACAACTGGATCTCTGTGCGCAGACTTGGGTCGAAGTGATCAACTTCCTCGATGTTCAGTTCTTTTTGTCCAGTCGAACGACGAACCAGGTTGACCCACTGATTGGCGAGGCCGTTGACGCGCCGGATTTCGTCGGGATCGTTGGTTTTGGATTGGTCGTAGAGGACGTTGATCATTGTCTCGGGACCCTCTTCACGCTTCACCGCTTCTTCGACCATGCGTTCGATTCCATGCATGTAGGTTTCGAATGGCATGTTGGTGCCGCGTTGCTCGTTGTAGGCCTCTTTCTCAGGGGTGTTGAGGGAGATGAGGAGTTGGTCGAGCTTGGTGCGGAAGATGGCTTCGATGTTCTCTTCCTGAAAGCGGGATCCGTTGGTGACCAGGAGAATCCGCTGGCCGACATCGTGGGCCTCCTCCACGAAATCGAAGAACCGGGGATACAGCAGTGGCTCACCGAGGAGGTGACAACGGATAGGGTGCTTTTGCCCCATGTCGGCAAAGTCCCGTAGGATCTTCTTGGCCAGGTCGAAGTCCATGGGTCGCTGCTTGCGCTGGAGTTCGCCTTGGGGACAGAAGTTGCATCGGAAGTTGCAGGCGTTGATCAGTTCGACCAGCGGCTCGAAGATGGTGTTTTTGACCCGTAATGGGTAGCGCGGAGATCCGAAGCGCAGTTGTTCTCCGCCGTTGGCAGGCTCGATACCGAAGCTCACCTCGTAGTCTCCACCCACGACAGACATGCCGAGTTCGGCATCGAACACCCGCTTCTCCCCGACCGGCACGGCTTCGGGCAAAGGGGCCACCCCGACGCGCCGGATCTGCTTGCCTTCCCGATAGACATCAGCGGTGTAGTTGATGCTGCCGATCGCCGCTGGGTCCGCGAGTTCTTGCGAGGACAGGTTCTCGAGTTCGAAGGAGAAGTCGTGGTGGGGCTCGAAGCTCCACGCGTACTCCGGCGCATCATGCATCGTTACCCGGGCTAGGGAATTCGGGGTATCCGGGTGTGGGTTGGAATTGGTCATTTCGACGGCGGAGCGCTGGACGACTCCCGGGTCGGAGGTGCTTTGTTAGTCTATCCCAAAAACCGATGCTCCCGGCTCTATCACGGGGGTGTGTGTACGACCCATCCGCGCTTGGATACTCGACACATCGGCACGCGCCCCCTTCTTTGGGGGTGAGGAGTTCTCAGCGTGCAGCTCTGAAAACTGCAAATTTATAATATATATCCATTTACGACGTTTGTGGTCGATGAAGACAGCCGCGTGGGGGGCGGTGGAGCATGAGACTCATTGTCTTGCTTTGGTCACGAACCCCATCGACTTTGGCCACTTCGAACCGCTGATCGGTTTGAGAGTGAGGCTGGTGGGGTCGAGGATGACGTGCTTGATGCGTTTGCGCTTCCAGGTGTACGTGATGTGGACGTCGCCGTCGGCGGTCTGGATGACCGCCGGGTACGAGTATTCACCTTCCGCACGTTCCAGGACGGCGGCGGCATACCACTTCTTGCCGTCGTGGCTGATGGCCACGTTCAGCATGTCGCGACCGCTCGGGAATTCCCCGGTGCCTCGCGTGTGGTTATAGACCAAGAGATGCCTGCCGTCG
>JAYZDB010000316.1:0-4876 GCA_036338025.1 Planctomycetota bacterium | reverse complement strand
CCAACACAGAGCGTGCTCGCGGCCACCGCCGCCGACTACCAATACCTTCATAGATCTACGACGATCGGTGCTAGCCCTGGTCAAATCAAGGCACCAGGGCGGGTTTGCTCAGGCTTGTTCCGCCGGCGGGTCCGGAAACAGTCGTTCTAGTTCGGTCACCAATTCGTCTGGCAGGACCACGTCAGCCGCCGTCGCGTTCTCGGTCAATTGGGATTCCTGACTGGCTCCGATGATGACGCTGTTGACGTTGTCTTGCCGCAGGCACCATGCCAGCGCCACCACACAAGCGGATAGTCCGAAATCCCCCGCCAATACAAGCAACTCTTCCGCCTGCTCAAGGTGCCGGCTGGTCAGATAGGGGCCGAGGAACTGGTTCACCTTGGGATTTGCAGCCCTGCTGCCCTCAGCCGGATCTTCTCCGACAGCGTATTTGCCCGTCAACACACCCTGGGCCAAGGGTGAGAATACGACCTGACCGACTCCGAGTCGCTGACAGGCCGGGATGACCTGAGCCTCGATCTGACGGTCGTACAGGTTGTACTTCGGTTGGTTGGAGATCGGTGGATGCAGGGCGTGCGCCCGTGCAAATTGGACGACCTCCGCGATCTGGTCAGCGGACCACATGCTGACGCCCCAGTAGAGGGTTTTGCCCTGGCGGATCAGATCATCCATCGCCATCACAGTCTCACTGAGCGGAGTCAAGGGGTCCGGCCGGTGGCATTGGTACAGATCCAGATAGTCTGTATCGAGACGACCCAGGGACTGCTCGATACTCTCGAAGATGTGCTTGCGTGACAGTCCCCGGTCGTTGACGTCCTCACTCATCGGGAAGTAGCACTTGCTGGCGATCACCAGATGCTCCCGACGTCTGCCCTGTATGGACTTCGCGAGGGCTTTCTCAGCTTCGCCACGGTTGTACACGTCCGCGGTGTCCAGGAGATTGATCCCTAGATCGATGGCGCACCCGACCAGGGAATCGGCGGCCGGCTGCTCGATCGCATTCCCGATTGTCAACCATGAACCGAGGCTCACATTGCTCACCATCAGTCCCGAGTGTCCCAGGTTGGAATACTGCATGCCTGCATTCAACGCTGATCCGCGCGCCGAGTCCAACACTCAGCGGGAAGACCGGCGAGATCCCTGCGCCTCACTCGAAGGTAGCAGAGCGCGTCTGAAGTCTGATCCCCCCACTCTGCGTACGGATCGTGACACTGCCCAAGCCGCTGCCGAGGGTCCCACCAATGCTGCGACGCTTGATGCTGAACTTCCGAAGCGGGAGATTACAGTCCAGGACACCACTTGCTGTCGCACAACTGACCCTGCTGGACGCACCACGATCCAGGACGAGGCTCACCGATCCGTCCAAAGTCACAATATCGCAGGTGAACTTCTTGCGACCACCACCGCTAGACAATCGGGCGCCGACGCGACCAGTCCTGGTGCGGATGCGTGTCCATGCCAGCGCGCCTTGCACCTCGATTGAGCCGCTGCGGCTGGTCGCAGTGCAGCGACCTCTCGCTCCACGGATCCGGATGTCGCCATTGCGTGTTTCCACCAGTGTGTTGAGATCGCGCGGGTAGACGACCCGAAACGACACCGATGACCGCCAATCCCGTTGGGAGCCTGCCAGCCATCGATGGCCAAGGTGCATGCGCCCTTCGCTGCTCTCGTTCACGATCTGGAGCGCCGCCATCGCGGCTCGAGCATCTTCGGGATCCACACCACCCACGGCCTTCCTGACCGATACAGTGATCTTGTCGGTCTCCGGGTCGCCGACCAGTTCAATGCGACCGTCGCGGCTGTTGCAGTAGAGTTCGCGGATACCCTCGCTATTCAATTCCAGCCGCTCGATCGACTCCATCCAAACGGTCTGGCAACTGACCAGACAAGACGAGGAGGCGAGGATGGCAAGCAGCAGACGGCGACTCATGGGGGGGAATCTCGGTGCGGATCAATTCGCGGGAGTCTACTGCTTACAACCAGCGGAATGCCGAGGTCTTCACGACACAGTAGAACTCGGCGCCGGTGCTGACCGCCAGATCCTCGAGCGAAGCACGGGTAAGCTCCGCACGCAGCACCGCGTCGGGAGCCAATTCGAGGTGCACCAGCAAGCGTCCGTGCAGCGGTGAGATACGCACCACCCGACCCCGAAGTTGATTTCGCGCTGACACTTCCTGCAGCGGTGACCTGGCCAGCATGACATCTTCGGGGCGCAGGGCCACCCGCCCGCGACCACCTTCGGATGCCGAGGCATCGAATGGGAGGACTACCTCCTGCTCGCCAACACGCCCATGCACCGAATCTCCGGCTGACGAGATCTTTACAATCTCGACCGGCAGTACACTGGCGGTCCCCACCGTTTCATCTCCTCGCAAGACATCTCCGAGCACATCGAACACTTCGCCCTCCCCGGTGACCTTCCCCTTCGACAACACCACCACCTGATCGGTGAGCTCCAGGATTTCCGGCAAGGAATGGCTGACGTAGATCACCGGGATCTCCAAACACTCGTGAACCCAGCGCAGGTACGGCAGAATCCGATCGCGTAACTTGTAATCGAGCGCCGTCAACGGTTCGTCCATCAGGAGAAGTTGCGGCATCGTCAGCAGTGTGCGGCCAAGCGCCACCCGCTGCCGTTCGCCGCCTGAGAGTTGTTCCGGACGCCGGTCCAGCATCTCTGCTATGTCGAGTGCCGCGACCACATCGTCGAGCTGCAGGTCTTTCCCTCGCTCGGGGATTGTACGATGGCCAAACAACAGGTTGCCCCTCACATCCAGATGCGGGAACAAGCGCAAATCCTGAAACACGATTCCGATACGCCGGTCTCGGGCCGGGACGCAGATATCTTGATCACTGTCGAACAGCACCTGGTCCCGCCAGACGATGCGTCCCTGCTTCGCATGCCGGACGCCGGCGATCAGTTGCAAGAGCGTGGTCTTGCCGCTGCCGGATGCTCCGAACAGGGCCGTGATCCCGGCTCCGACCGACAGATCAACCGCCAGTTCGAATTCGGGCAGGGAGCAAGTGAGGTCCACGCTGAGCATCAGATCACGGACCTCCGTGGCCGCCGGACGAGGAATTCACACAGCATGGTCGCAGAGATAGAGACCCCGACACATAACCAGGTCAGTTCCCAGGCCGCCGATTCGCCATCGACTCGCGACAGCGCCGTCCAGATCGCCAAGGGCAGGGTGCGGGTCTCCCCAGGCACATTGCCCGCAAACGTGATCGTTGCCCCAAACTCACCGAGACTACGCGCAAAGCAAAGCGCCGCCCCGGCTACCAGGCCACGCGCTGCCAGTGGGACAGAAACCCGGCGGAACACTGACCACCGCGAGGCGCCGAGGGTGGCTGCGGCTTCCTCCAGTCCCGGGTCGACGTTTTCGAAGGCCTGGCGCATGGTCCGAACCATCAGGGGAAAGCCCATCACCAAGGCCGCCAAGGCAGCTCCCTGCCACTGAAACGCCAACTGTAGTCCAAACCAATCAGACAGGACCGACCCGAGCAGGCCTTCACGTCCGAACAAGACCAGCAGAAAATAGCCCACCACCACCGGTGGTAGCACCATCGGCAAGATCACCACGGCCTCGACAACCGGCCGCAGCGGAGATTCACTGCGTACCAGCCAGTGTGCCAATCCCATCGCTGGCAACAGGCCAAGCAGGGTCGCGATCATTCCGACGAACAGCGAGAGCGACAGCGCGGACCTGGTTGAAACCGGCGCCGTTGGTGCCCTTCGCTCGAATGCTGTTGCGGCGATTGCCGCCGACGGCGGAATGGAAAAACCCAGCTCCGTGTATGCCGCCATCGCCTGCGGACTCATCAACCACCCCTGGACCCGTTCGTCACCGTCTCTCAAACCGGCAATCTGGTATTGCACCGCCGAATCAACGAACGTATGCACGATCCGCACCTGGTCACTGGCGATCGCATCGGTCTCGTATACGACCGCCGCGTCCACCTCCCCACGCTCAACGAAGCGCAGAGCGGTACTGGCATCCGGTGCGAGCACGAGATGATCTGCCAGGTTGTCCCACCACCCCTGCTTTACAAGTGCCTGTTTGGCGTAGCTTCCGACCGGCACGTGCGAGGGATCGCCAACGACGAAACGACCGTCAAAACCCTCAGCACTCCAGGCGGACTGGTTGCTCTTCGGTACCACCAGCGCAAGTCGATTTCCCACCAGGGTGCGCCGGGAACCCGACTCGATCAGGCCCGTGTTTTCGACGAAGTCCATCCATTTCAGGTTGGCGGAAACGAAGCAACTCGGTTTGGCACCGTTGGCAATCTGCCGCGCCAACACCGACGAGGAGGCCGACTGCACCCGTAAGGCCACTGGGGTATCGACAGCTGCGATGGCCCTCTCGAACGAGGCGGCGACAAACACCAGCGGACCGCTGGCGTCCGTACGATTTCGACACCCGGCTCCCGCGCTCAGGATGGCCAGCAGCGCAACGAGTTTCCAGGCGGAGGACATGGATGGCGTGGGACTACAGGAAGAAGTCGCGCCGTTCCTCGGCCGCTTCGATCTCAACATGATCCCCACCTTTACGGATCATGCCCTCGATCCACCAGTTGGTAGCATGGTAGAGACAGGTCACCTCACGGCAATTGTGCGCCGCGTCGAAGTTGTCGAGCAAGTTCTTGGTGCTCTCAGACGTCGCCGCGGCGGCGGCGGAATCCTTATAGAGATCCTTTTCGCCAATCTTGGCATGAGCGACGCCCCGATAGGCGGGACAGTTGAAGGTCCCGAGCGGTGTCACCACCTGCCGCAATGCCTGCATGTGGCAGGTACGCGGCTGGCTGGTCAGGTCCTTCCACGTGCCGGCCTCGAGCATTCGCAGGTTGGTGCTCTCCATCACCCGGAAACCCGGAC
>JAYZDB010000315.1:0-5389 GCA_036338025.1 Planctomycetota bacterium | reverse complement strand
CTGCCGGTGCTCTACCTGCTCAGCCGACCGCCGCGCCCCAAGCGGGATCACTCCACTGCCTATCTCGGTTTGTGGGTGCAAGCCCGTCAGCGACTTCGGCGCCGTCCGCTGCGTTTTCGATGGCTGCGCTTCGTGTTGCTGGCGCTGGCATTCATCGCGCTGGTCGTTGCTCATAGCGAACCCAGCCTGGGGGGTCGCCCTGGAGCGAAGAATCTCGTGGTCCTGGTCGATACTTCGGCGAGCATGGCAGCGCGCGGCAGCGGTGGCAGCGCCTGGGACCAGGCCAAACGGCGACTCGAGCAGGCGCTCGAGGAGATCCCGACCGACATCGATGTGCGGGTAGGCCTGTACGCTGACGAGGTCCGGATCCTGCGTGGCGACCGGGCGACGATCCTGGAACGGTTGGATCAGACCGAGCCTGCTGGCGCGGCTGGTGTCGACCTGCTTCGGTTGGTTCGGCAGGTCCGCGATGAGACGACAGCAGTCTGGACCTTGACCGATGGCCTGGGAGTTGGCGGCCTGCCAGAAGAGGGTAGCTTGACCGTCGTCGGGGCGCGTAGTAGCAACCTGGCGATTACCGCCTGCGAGGTGCTGGACGATTGGCCGCTACCGAGTCTGCGGTTGCGCGTCACGGTGCAGAATTTCGGTCCGGATCGTAGCCTGCGCCTGGTGGTGACCGGCGGGGTTGCTGGCTCGCTGTCGCAGGATTTGTCACTGACAGCCGGTGCGGCCAGGAATCTGACCTTGCCCCTGACGCGAACCCGCGGCGGGCGTCTCGAACTCACCCTGCGACCCGCGGTGGGCGATTCCGCCTTCAAGGATGGGCTGGGACTCGATGACAAGGTGGTGGTCGAGGTGCCGGCGCCGCCGAGTCCGACCATCGCTGTACGGGCCGAGTCCGACTCGTCCAAAGCGGTGTGGGCGGCTGCGCGCGCCCTGGCCGGCGAGTTTGGCGGCGAGCTTGTCGAGGGAGCAGCCGACCGGGCGGCGTTCCTGATCACGGATGGTGGACAACTTGCGGACCTGCGTCCGGGTCTGCGGGTCCTGAGTTTCGGGACCGTCTTGGGTGGGGGAACGGATCGGTCGATCGCCCCGCGCCTACAGGATTGGGACCGCGTCGATCCCCTGACCACTGGTCTGGACCTCTCGGAGCTCCGTATCGAGAGCGCCCTGGCCTGGCGAGACCTCGAGGCACTGCCGGCCAACAGCGCGACCTTGCTGCGCGGGGATTCCGGTGTTCTCGGCGTGGTTGTCGATGGTCCGGACTCGAGTTCGGTACACCTGGCCTTTCGGCTGGGGGAGTCCAACCTGTTCAAGCTGGCTGCCTTCCCGCAGTTCGTGCGCCGGGCATTCGCCCGCTCGTTCGGGGCGGAGGCGAGGCCACGGCTGGTCGGCGATCCACTCCTGGATGCCGGGGAATCGGACCTCAGCGGGGCTGGCGGAGGAGTTCCGGGTGCGGCGGCGCAGGCTGATCGACCGCTGCCGGTTTTCGCCACACCGGCGACCCGGCTGGCGCTGGTTCTGCTGGTCCTGGCCTTGCTGTTCCTGGCGGTCCGGGCCTACGTTTAGGCTTGCTTCGGGGCAGCGAATTGCCTACAAATCCTCGCCCTTCCGGCCCGGTCCCAGCATCCTGGCACCCGCCAGTCGACACGCCCCTGGCGCCCGCAGGCCGAAGCCACCAGCCAACATACGCCCGTCAGATGACCATCGGAATCCTAGGTAAGAAGCTGGGCATGACCCAACTGTTCCAAGAAGACGGCACCGTCGTCCCCGTCACCGTTGTGCAGGCAGGGCCCTGCAAGGTGATGCAGGTCAAGGCCAAGGAAGTCAGCGAGCTCCCCGAATCCGACCGCAACGCCGCCAACAACCGGGGCAAGCAGAACGGCAAGTCTGAGCGCCCGCGACGGGATGATGGTTACTACAGTGTTCAGCTTGGCTTTGATCCGAAGAATGACAAGGCCAGCCGCAAGGCGGAGGTCGGTCATGCTGCCCGCTCCGGTTCGCCGGCGATGTGGTATGTGAGGGAGTTCCGTTACGACGCGCTGCCCCCGTACCAGCAAGGTGACGAGATCAAGGTCGATGTTCTCAAGGACGTGTCGTATATCGATGTCACCGGAACCTCCAAGGGCCTGGGTCACACCGGGACCATCCGGCGCCACAACTTTGCCCGGCAGTCGACTACCCATGGCAACAGCAAGAGCCATCGGCGTCAGGGTGGCATCGGTCGCCAATACTCGACGGCCAAGGGTGTCACCAAGGGCAAGAAGATGCCGGGGCACAAGGGCACGGACCGGATCACGGTGCAGAATGTCGAAGTCGTGAAGATCGACGCAGAACGCAATCTCCTCTACGTCAAGGGCGCGATTCCAGGCAAACCTGCTGGTTACGTGATGGTCCGCGAGGCGGTCAAGAAGTAGGCACCAAGTATGGCAAAGTCACGACGCAAAGCCGGTGGTGCGACGTCCGGCCGCTACAAGCGGAAGAAGATGGGCAAGGGCTGGCAGGCCTACCGCGAGAAGCTCGGCTTCCGTCCGCCGGCCCAGCCGAAGAAGACCGAAGATGCTGACGCGGCCGGAAAGAAGACCGCGGTAGTCGAGAAGAAGACCGAGACGGCTGCGAAGAAGACCGAGGTAGTCGAGAAGACGACCGACGTAGCCGCGAAGACGACCGAGACGGCCGCGAAGAAGACCAGCAAGACGGCGAAGAAGACTAGCAAGGCGGCGAAGAAGACCAGCAAGGCGGCGAAGAAGACTGGCAAGTCCGCGAAGAAGACCGGCAAGTCGTCTTCGTAGTTATCGCCGTTGCGCCGTGCTGCCTCGGGAACCGGATCGGTTTATGCCTGGGCTGTATGCCGCCGCGCCTCTGGCTTTGGTCTAGTAACTCTCGTCTGAGTCCGGGAACGAACGGTTCTTGACGTCCTGTACGTAATCCCCGAACGCGCCCTGTAGGATCTCCGCGAGTTCCAGGTAGCGCCGGACAAAGCGGGGGCGGAAGCGGGTGAACAAGCCGACCATGTCCTGGGTGACGAGGATCTGCCCGTCACATTTTGGACCCGCACCGATCCCGATGGTCGGGATGGAAAGCTCGGCGGTGATGTTGGCGGCCAGGTCGACCGGAATCTTCTCCAGGACGACTGCAAATGCGCCGGCGTCCTGGAGTGCCATCGCGTCCGCGAATATCTCCTCGGCATCATCGAGGTTGTCGCCTCGCACCCGGTAGGACCCAAACTTGTGGATGCTCTGCGGGGTGAGGCCCAGGTGGCCCATGACTGGAATACCGGCACTCGTCAGGTGGCTGACCGTGTCGGCGACAGCGCGGCCGCCCTCGAGTTTCACCGCCTCGACGTTGGACTCCTTGAGGAGCTTGCCAGCATTGTGCAGCGCCTCCTGCAGGCTGGTCTGGAAGGACATGAAGGGCATGTCCGCAATCACCAGGGCGCGTGAAACCGCCCGGGTCACCATCTCTGTGTGGTAGAGGATCTGGTCCATGGTGACCGGCACCGTTGTGTCGCGGCCCTGGACAACTGTCCCGACCGAGTCCCCGACCAACAAGATGTCGACACCCGCTTCGTCGAGAAGTTGGGCCCAGAGATAGTCGTAGGCGGTCAAGGCGGCGATCGGTTCACCGTCTTGTTTCATGGCACGAAGGACTTCGGTAGTGACCTTGGATTTCTCCATCTCTACCAATCTCCGTAGGTGTCGTCCTTGGGCGGTGGTGACGGGGGCGCGGCGTCGCCTGTACCCGGTGGCGGCGGAGGCTTGTAGGCGTCATCGTCACGGATCTTCACGCGGCGCTTGGGCTTGCTGACGCCGCCAGCGTCCTCCACGATCGTGTCGAATCGTGGTATCTCCCGGTGGCCTAATTCACGATCGAAGGCCGAAACATCGATCGCCTCAGGCTCGAGGGTGAGGACCTCGTCCTTCTTACGACCCCGCTTCGAGGGCTTCTTCTGGGTCTTTGCCTTCTTCTTGGCAGGCTTCTTGACGACGGTGCGCTTGCTGCGTTCGTTGGCGGGCTTGCCGCGGGAGCGCTTCGCCGGGGTCTTGGATCTCCTTGACTTGTCGGGTTCCTTGGCGACATCGACCGGAGCTTCATCGTGTGAGGCATCGTCGCTCGCCTCCGATCGAAGTTCGCGCCACCGTTCGAGATGCTCGAAGTCCTCCCCGGTGGCGTAGCAACTCAGTTCAAATAGTTCCAAGGCCTCCGGCAGATATGGGTCTTGCAGAAAGGATGCCAGCCGGAAGCGACGCTTGCCGGATGCAGTGAACCGGGGGTGCACGCTGCAGACGCGCTTGAGCGCGCCGGTGTCGCGGCGCGGCAGGCGGAGGTCCTGGGCCAGCGGCCCAACCAGTTCTTCTGCTACCGTGGCAGGGCTACCGCCGTCGCTGCTGGCGTACCGGGTCAGCACTGGGCGCAGGAACAGGCAGCCGAGCAGTACGGCATTCGACGGTACGGCGCCGTTGTTGATGTGGTTGTCGAGAGTCTCCAGCAGGCACCAGAAGATTCGTCGTTCCTTGGGATCCGAGGACTGCAGGTACTCGTGGACCGTTGGCAGCAAGGGAGCGATGCCGCCGATATCTCGCAGCAATTGGAACGATGGCAGTGCATGGCCACCGCGTAGCAGGCGCAGGATTTCCTCGAGAATGCGGGGTGGTGCGGCGCGTACCAGATCGGGCGCGGTCTCCCGCATGGCGTCCCCGGTAGCTGGGTCGAAGGTGAAGCTCAACCGGCCAGCGAACTTGATCGCCCGTAAGATCCGAATCGGATCCTCTCGGAACCGCGTGACCGGGTCGCCGATCGTACGGATGATGTGGGCCTCGACGTCCGAGATCCCATCGACGTAGTCAATGATCTCGTTCTTGAGCGGGTTGAGGAATAGTGCGTTGATGGTGAAGTCGCGGCGTAGTGCGTCTTCCTCGATGGTGCCGAACTCGTTGTCGCGGATGATCAGGAGGTCGGCATCGGAATCATCATCAGCGTCCTCGGTCGAATCCTGATCGGGGAGTTCCGGGTCTGCGTAGGAGTCATCCTGGCGTTTGGCGTCGTCCTCGGCCGCAGGATCTGCCGGTCTGCCATCATCATCGGCAGCGGAATCGAACTCACCAGATTCGTCGTTGTCGGCACTGGGAGGCAGCGGGCTGCTACGGAAGGTGGCGACTTCGAGGATCTTCTGGTTGCCGTTGAAGTGCAGGTGCGCCAGCTTGAAGCGTCGCCCGATGATGCGGCAGTTGCGGGGAAACGCCCGCTTGACCTGCTGGGGTCGGGCCTCCGTCGCGATGTCGAAGTCCTTTGGGTCACGGTCGAGCAGGAGATCTCGTACACAGCCACCGACCAGGTATGAGTCGAAGCCGCGGTCTCCCAGGCGTTGGATGGACCGGACTGCGTCCGA
>JAYZDB010000314.1:0-4996 GCA_036338025.1 Planctomycetota bacterium | reverse complement strand
AGGCGGAAGCCCCAGGGATTGGTGTCGGAGGGCGGGCCGAAGAAGGCCAGGGAGTAGCGGCCCGGATCCCGGCTGGGGGCCTTGCGTCCCTGCGCCTCCGCCAAGCGGCGTAGCACGTCCTCGAGTTGCATGATGGTCGTGGCCTTGTGGTAGCCGGCGGCGCTCAGGGTGGTGAGGAGCAGGCGGTGGACGGTCCGTCGCTGCTCGATGCTGAGCCTGGCGAGCGTGATCCCCGGATAGACGTTCGGGACGAAGTGCCAGTTGGTGCGCTCCTTGTCCCGGAACCCGAATTGGGCCTGCTTGCGTTGGTCTGCGTCGAGGGCGGCGAGGAATTCCTGGGCTTGTCGGGTGAGTGCGGCGGCGCTGGGCGGCTCGCTGGGTAGCAAGCAGAGCGCGATCGGCGATGCGGCGGTCAGCGTGGCGGTGACGGCGAGAAGGAACGTTCGTTTCATGAGGGACCTCGCGAGAACCGTGGGCAATTGGCTGCCGTGGAGTATCACGCCAGTCTGCCCTCGACGGGAGCTTTGAGTCCTTGAATTCGGCCGAGAGACTTGAGCCGATCGCCGGTGGGTAAGGAATCTCCTCGCGATCGGTGGTCGGATGAGACCTTGTGGAAAGCGCAGCAGCGCTAGCCCGACTGTGGGCGGGGCCTGCTAAGATACCGGTGGATGATTGGCCCCGAACAACTCGTCAGGTCCGCCACCGCCGTGGTGATGACCGCTGCCTTTGCCGTGTCGACCGTCGCGCAGGCCGCGACGCCGGATCGCGTTTCCTACAACCGCGACGTCCGCCCGATCCTCGCTGCCAATTGTTTCAAGTGCCATGGCTTCGACGTCAAGCAGCGCAAGGCTGGCCGCCGCCTCGATACTCGGGACGGCGCGATCGCTGACCACAAGGGGGTGCGTGCGATCGTGCCTGGTTCGCCGGATACCAGCGAGTTGCTGCGCCGGGTCGGCCACCACGATCCCGAAGAGCGGATGCCGCCGGTGCATTCCAAGAAGCCAGCTCTCAGCGCTCCGCAGATCGCTGTGCTGCGGCGTTGGATTGCGCAGGGTGCGGAATACGAACGTCACTGGGCTTTCATTCCCCCCGAGCAAGCAATTCCGCCGACGGTCGCGCAGGCGCGTTGGAGTTCGAATCCCATTGATCGATTCGTCGCGGACCAGTGGCGACGCGAGGGTCTTGAACCGAGCCCTGCTGCGGACCGACGAACCCTGATCCGGCGTGTCACGCTCGACCTGACCGGCTTGCTGCCGACCCCCGCCGAGGTCGCAGCCTTTGTTGGCGACTCCAGTGCGGGGGCTTACGCCCGGCTCGTCGATCGTTTGCTGGCGTCCCGTCACTACGGGGAACGGATGTGCCTCGACTGGCTCGATGCCGCGCGTTATGGCGATACCAGCGCCTACCATGCGGACGGACCACGCGACATGTGGAAGTGGCGCGATGGTGTGATCGCGGCGTTCAACGACAACATGCCATACGACCGGTTTACCCACGAGCAGTTGGCCGGGGACCTGATCCCACAGGCCACCATCGAGCAGCAGGTGGCGTCCGGATTCAATCGCAATCATTGCACCAGTGACGAAGGCGGGGCCTTCCCGGAAGAGTTACGGGTCAGCTACATCGTGGACCGGGTGCGCACCACTTCGATGGTGTTTTTGGGGATGTCGCTCGAGTGTTGTCAGTGCCACGATCACAAGTACGACCCGTTTACGCAGGAAGAGTTCTACAAGTTCTACGCGTTTTTCAATGGTACGAAAGACGGTGGCATGCAGACCCGGGGCGGCAATGCCAAGCCGGTTGTAGGAGTGCTCAGCAAGCAGCAGCGCCGCGATCTGCCAATAGCTGAGGCGAGCCTGGCAGATCTGTCAAAGCAGCTTACGGAGCGTAGCCGGGCTGCTGAACCGGGCTTTCGCCAATGGTTGAAGGAACGGATCTATGGTCTTGGGGTGTTCGACAACACGCCGCCTGGGGTTGCCGTACGGCTGCCGCTGGATGGCGTACTGCCACCAACCGCCAAGGTTCACGGCAAAATCCAGTGGCTGGCGGGCAGAACCGGCAAGAGTCTCAGGGTGAACGGCGGCAAGAACTTCGTCAGTCTGGGAACTGTCGGCGACTACGAACGGACGGACGCGTTCTCGTACGGAGCATGGGTGTTTCCCGAGGCCAAACGTCAGGGTGCGGTGATCGCTCGGATGGATGACGCCAACAGTCACCGGGGTTTTGACCTTTTGGCTGGCGGTGCGCAGACGGTGGCTGTGCACCTGATTCACAAGTGGGCTTCGAATGCGATCAAGGTCACCACCAAAAAGACCATCCCGAACCGGATCTGGAGTCATGTCTTTGTGACCTACGATGGTTCTTCCAAGGCCGCAGGTCTGAAGATCTACATCAATGGTCAGCATGTCCCGGTGCAGGTCAACAACGACAACCTGACTGCTACCATTCGCACAAAGACTCCGCTCCATCTAGGGCGTCGTCATCCCGGCTCGCACTTTCAGGGACGCATTGCAGACGTGCATTTCTTTGAGCGGAATCTGAGTGCCGTCGGTGTCGGCATGCTGCTCGATGGTGCGCGGTTCGAGTCGATCTTGCGGGCACCGTCTGAAGAGCGGACCGTCGCTGCGCTCGCTCCGATGCGTGATTTCTATCTGCGCACGCACGATGCACCGTGGGTCGGTTTGCACACCGCAGTCCACAAACAGAAGGGTGACCTTGCGAACTTGCAGCGACCAAAGACCACCGTGATGGTGATGTCGCAATCGCCCCGCAAGACCTTCCGCCTGGATCGCGGCGCCTATGATCGCCCGGTTGGTGACGAGCTCAAGCCCGACGTGCCGACTGCCCTGCCGCCGCTTGAGGGCCGCCCCGCCAATCGCCTCGGCCTGGCCCAGTGGTTGACCAGCAAGCGGCACCCGCTGACCGCACGTGTGACGGTCAATCGCTTCTGGTACATGTTGTTCGGTCGCGGGATCGTGAGGACGGTCGAGGACTTCGGGTCGCAAGGCAGCTATCCGACGCACCCTGAGCTGTTGGATTGGTTGGCCCTGGACTTCGTCGGCCACGGCTGGGATGTCAAACGCACGATCCGGCAGATGGTCATGTCACAGACCTACCGCCAGTCGACGCGCGGTGCGTCCAGCCGGTTCGAGCGGGATCCGGACAACTCGATGTTGTCGCGCGGGCCGCGCTTTCGCCTGTCGGCTGAATTCCTGCGTGACGTCGCGTTGCAAACCAGCGGCCTGCTGGTCGCGGATCTCGGCGGTCCCGGCGTCAAGCCGTACCAGCCGCCCGGGCTCTGGAACGAGGTGAGCTTGAATCGCGGCCTGCGGTTCCGCCAGGACAAGGGCGTCAAGCTCTACCGCCGTTCTCTATACACCTACTGGAAGCGTTCCGCGCCACCTCCGAGCATGCGGATCTTCGACGCGCCGACCCGCGAGCGCTGTGTGCTGCGTCGAGGACGGACCAACACGCCGTTGCAGGCATTGGTGACCCTGAACGACCCGCAGTTCCTGGAGGCGTCGCGGTTCTTGGCGCAGCGGATGATCCAACACGGTGGCGGGGTCGTGGATCGGGTGGCCTTCGCCTACCAGTTGGTCTTGTGTCGCGCTCCCGAGCCGTGGGAAGTCAAGGTATTCCAACGGAGCCTGGAGCCGGCGCTGGCCCGATATCGCAGTGACCCCGCGTCAGCGAAGGCCATGTTGGCGGCCGGCGAAGCCAGGCGCGATGAGTCCATCGACGCCGCCGAACACGCGGCCTGGATGGTGGTCGCGAGCATGATTCTCAACACCGATGAGGCCCTGACCAAGGGATAGACCATGAACCCAGCCAGGGAATACCAGCAACTGCTCTCGCGACGTGCCTTCCTGGGCCAGGGATCCACGACCCTCGGCGGCGCCGCGCTGGCGACCTTGATGGCGCAAGGCGGGCTGGGCGCGCAGAGCCTGCTTCCGCTGGCCGACAAGGGCCTGGTCCTGCCACATCACAAGCCCACCGCCAAGCGGGTCATCTACATGTTCATGTCTGGTGGCCCGTCGCACATCGACTTGTTTGACTTCAAGCCCGCGATCCGGAAGTTGCACGGCCAGGAGTTGCCAGCCTCCGTGCGGATGGGGCAGCGCTTGACAGGCATGACCAGCGGGCAGAAGAAGTTCCCCTGCGTGGCGCCGATGTTCGAGTTCAAGCGTCATGGAGACCACGGCACATGGATCAGCGAGTTGCTACCCAACATCGCCTCGATCGCAGATGACATCACCATCGTCCGGACCATGAATACCGAGGCGGTCAACCATGACCCCGCGATCACCTTCATCAATACCGGCGTGCAGCAGCCCGGTCGGCCGAGCATGGGGTCCTGGCTGAGCTACGGGCTTGGCAGCGGCAACCAGGACCTGCCTTCCTACGTGGTGATGATCTCGCGTGGCAGAGGCAACCTGCAGGCCCTCTACGCCCGCTTGTGGGGCAGCGGCTTCCTGCCGAGCCGCCACCAAGGCGTCAAGTTCCGCAGCAGCGGACAGCCGGTACTGTACCTTGACGATCCCAAGGGTCTCGACCGCCAGGCTCGGCGGCGCATGTTGGATGGCATCGCCAAGCTCAACCAGGCGACCTACCAACGCGATGGCGATCCGGAGACCTTGACCAGGATCGCCCAGTATGAGATGGCCTACCGGATGCAGTCTTCGGTGCCTGACCTGATGGACCTGGGCGACGAACCGGCCTCGACCTTCGAACTCTACGGTGAGGACGCCCGCAAGCCTGGCACGTTTGCGCGCAACTGCGTCCTGGCGCGCCGGATGGCGGAGCGAGGGGTGCAGTTCGTGCAGTTGTTCCATCGTGGTTGGGATCAGCACGGCAACCTGCCTCGTGACATCCGGAATCAGTGCAAGGACGTCGACCGGGCCGCCGCCGGATTGGTCGCGGACCTCAAACAGCGCGGCATGCTGGATGACACCCTGGTGATCTGGGGCGGCGAGTTCGGGCGGACGATCTACTCACA
>JAYZDB010000313.1:0-15975 GCA_036338025.1 Planctomycetota bacterium | reverse complement strand
GCCATGAGGATCGCGGCATCGAACCGCTGCGATCCATGCTCGATCGCCTCCCTGGCCTTACAGATGCGGCTGGGCGCCGACTTGCCGAAGCTGTCTGTAGCCTGCACCTGGTCGCCCGCAAGCTCCCCGAGCTTCGGGCGGGCACCCGCGCCAAGATCTACGACCGCTACTTCCGGGACAAGAACTTCGACGCCAGGTTGTTCGCCCTGGCGGTCGGTGCTGACAGTGGGGGCCGGCTCGGTCGCAGTGACCACGGAGAAGAAACGGCTGCTCGCATCGAGAGCTACATCGCCTGGATGCGCGAACGGTGCGAAACGGTAGACGCCGGCAAGCTGTGGGAAGCCCACAAGGATGACAAGGACCGCTTCAAGTCCGAGTTGCACCAGGCGTGGTCACGAGCACTGGACCAACACCGCAACGACTAACCGGCCTTACTTCTTCGAGGGGATGGTCAGGTTGACGCGCTCGGTCTTGCCCGCGACCACCTGCACAGGGTCACTCTCCGTCCACCCTTCTTGCAGGACGGACCGCGCCCGCACCCGGTAGAGCCCGGGACGTAGGCCGTCAAAAGTAAAGCGGGTGCCCTGGATCACCTTGACACCATCCTTCTGGACGGTTCCCTCACCATCGGTGAGTTGCACCAAGATCGTCGGCACGAGCGGCGGGGCCTCCCATTTGATCCGGCCGCGAATGCCGCACCCTTGCGCAAGCTTGACGCTGCCCACGTCCAACGCCTGCTCTTCGGAGATCTCAATCTCCTTGCGGAACTTCATGAAGCGCTGGTGGGCAAGCTCCAGCTGGTAGCGCCCCGCTGGCAGGTCCAGGACCGTTGCGCGACCTTCCGCGTCCGTCTTGACCCCCTTGGATCCGCCCGTCATCGTGAAGGTCGAGCCGCCGCCCGTTCCGGAAGATACACCCATCACCATGACCCTCGATCGGCTCCTGGTGGTCCGCTCACCCCCCCCCGGGGGACTACGACGGACCTTCGTCAAGGTCACGCGCGCGCCTTCCACGCCCGCCGACCCGGCAGCATCGATCGCTCGCAGCGACAAGGAGCCCCCGGGAATCATCACGTTCTGTTCAAATTCGGGTTGGTCGTGGAGCAGCTTGATCTCCACTTCACCCGCAACCGCCGCGCCCGGCCGCCCAAACTCCAGAACATACTCTCCCGCACTCACTCCGGACAATTCGAAGCGTCCGTCAGTGCCTGACTTGGTCTGGTTGCCCCCGAACGGCAACGCGTGCTCGCCCTGCTTCACCAGGCGAACCTCTGCTCCACGGACGGGACCAGCCGCGTCTCGCACCATCCCGTAGACTGTGGTCAACACCGGAAAGACCAGGCGCACCGTCTCCGCTTGACCACCAGGCCTGACCACGAACGGGACTTCCGAGCCCGGCAAGCCCAACTCCTTCCCAGGATTCCCGACAAACACCATGCCTCCCAGAATCTCCGTCTTGGATGGGGGCTTGATGGCCGCCAGGTATCTTCCGGGACCGAGTGGTCCGAGGCGAACCTGCCCCGCCGTGCCTGTCTCGTGCGGAGTGCTCCCCCCGGCGTCATCCCCCTCGCGAGCAATCAAGAACTTCGTGGACGGTCTGGGCGCACCACGGGAGTCGACGGTGGTCACGGTTACGAATCCGCCTTCCTCCATAACCAAGCGGCAGCTGACCTGGCCCTTCGCTGGAATCTGAACTTCCTCTGGGCGCCGCAGTACAAAGCCCTTGGTGACAATGTTGTCGGGGGACTCATGCGTCGCTTTGACAACCGCGCTGACCGACGGTAATCCGTGAAGGACTGCGCGCCCCGACGCGTCCGTCACCGCCTCGCCCAGCCAACCCCCACCATCGAGAGAAAGCGCCCCCGTCAGATTCGAAGACGTCAGCGTCTTCCTGACCGACTTGATGCGGGCACTGGTTTGCGTGCCCTTGCTACCCGTCGAAAACACCATGTTCTCTGGATCCAGACGCGATAAAATTTTCACCCTGGCCCCGGACACCGGAGCCCCTTTCTCGTCGACGACGGTCACTGTGAGAGTTGCACCAACTGGAGCCACCAGCCGCAGCCCTTTGACGACTTGACCAGGGGACACCTGTACTTCGATGGAGGCGTCAGCATGCGACACCAACACCGACTTCGCGGAGATCCGGTTGGTGCCAGGAAAGACGTTGAGAAGCGTGAATTCCCCCGTCTTCGTGCTGCGCCACTTGCCAGAGGACTCTTGAAGGAAGCCCCGGCCTGAAGCTCCATCCAATCGAGCGCTCACCTCGCTCCCAGCGATTGGCTGACCTTCTTGGTCCACCAGTACTCCGTGTACTTCACCAAGCCGATCTATCCGGAGAGAGGCATCCGTCCGTCCAACCTTGATTTTCCTCGACTCCGTACTGGCAAACCCATGCTTCGTCACCCGTAGATGTGCCGTTGGCTTCGCGAAGCCCGCGAGCCGAAACCAGCCGCTCTCGTCGGTCAAGGTGGCCTCCCCCGACCGGAAGCCCTTGAAGCGGACACCGCCAGCGAGTTCGGTCTCGCGCGCAGCCTCGACCTTGGCTTCCGCTATTGGAACACCCCGGTCATCCACGACCACCCCCTCGAGGAATCCGCCAACCCGCAACTCGAAGACGACCCCCGTCACGGCTTCGCCCGGCGTCACTTCGCGGACGAGCTCCACCGGCAGGTGATTCGGTGAACGACTGCTGATGGAGACCTTGCCTGGCCGCACAGAGCGAACAAAGAACTCCCCGTTGGCGCCTGACTCCACCCGCTGTCCCGCAGGGCGTAAGGCAGCAAACAAGCCTGCCCCGAGGCCAGCCAGCGGACGGCCTACGACGATCTCAACGCCTGGAACCCCGCGACCATGCGCGAGCACTGTGCCCCGGATGGAAGCGACGCGGCCTACGATGACCGGGTCGAGACGATCGAAGTCCTCGACGTTCACACGTCGCCTCTTCGGGTCGCTGTCCATGAACACATAGTCCTCACTCATCAAGCGCATCCGAAACTTGCCGGACTCGCTGGTACTGAGTGAGAACCGTCCGGCCGTATCCGTCGCACACGACGACTCCGCCTTTTCCTTGGGCGCGGCTTCGCTCTCAGACAGCCATGCCTCACTGGGCCAGCCACGGTAGAGCGCGAGCTTCAGCCCAGCGACCGGCTGACCATCCGGGAGTTGCAGGCGACCATACAGCCCCTTCCCTGATGGCGGCCGTGCGACTGGAGCGCGTAACTCCTCCTCACCCGCTGGCCTTTTCAGCTCCGGCTTCACCTCGCGCGGCTTTGGTTGCACCTCGACCTCGGATGAAGCATCCGGCCCAACAGACGGTGTAGGCAAACCACCGTCGGTCAAGAGATAGCACAGACCAGCAATCAGGCAGAGAAGCAGGGCTAACGCGGCAATTCGTTGCATGGTCTGTTCAGTGTAGGAAAGGGGGCAGACGCCCGAAACGGGCGAGCGGCCCGATACTTCCGGAATTGTGAGGGTCTCGGGCAGAGTTTGTAGCCAATGTGGCTCTACCAGTGCAGCCAGAGGTAGCCCAAGCTAGTCTGTTATACATGCCCAGCCTTGAACACTTCACGGAACGTCGGTCACAGTTTCTCGATCGGATCGACACGCCCGTATTGCTTGTGGCCGGCGGTGAGGTGTCGCGGAACTACCCTGCCAACGTCTCGCCGTACCGCCCGGACAGCAACTTCCTGTACTTCTTCGATTCCCCGGAGCCAGGCAGCGCTGCCTTGTTCGACCCGGCGGATCGCTCCGTAACTCTCTACCTCAAGGAGCGCACCCCCGAAGACGCCCTCTGGCACGGAGCAGTACCTTCGTTCGAGGCCATGCTGGCCCATCACGGCACCACATCCGTGCGGGATGTAGGATCGCTGGTCGAAAGCGTGCAGCAACAAGCAACCGGACGACAGGTCCGGAGTATCGCCGTCGTAGACCGGCAAGCAACCGAGCTTGCGATGCGCGCGACCGGCGAAACACTGGAGTTCCTCGACAGCAGCAAGATCGCCGACAAACAGCTGATCCAGGCGATAGGCCAATTACGCGCCGTCAAGATGCCAGAGGAGATCAGTGCAATGCGGGATACCGCGGCGATCACGGTCAAGGCCCATGAAGCAGCGATGGCCCACACCCGCGCGGGTGGCACCGAGCAGGAACTCGCTGGCATCGTCACCGGCATCCTGGCACAGCACGGCTGCGTGCCGGCATACAACAACATCCTCAGCGTCCGGGGCGAAGTCTTGCACAACAACCACCACGGCAACACGCTGCAGGATGGTGACCTGGTACTGCTCGACGCCGGCGCTGAGTCGAAGGCGGGCTACTGCTCTGACGTCACGCGAACCTGGCCCGTCAGCGGCAAGTTCGAAGGTGCCGCTGCGGAGGTCTACGACATCGTGCTGGCGGCAGAGAAGGACTCGATCAATGCGGTACGCCCCGGCGCCAGGTATCGCGATCTCCACATGATTTCGGCCCGCACCATCGCCGAGGGCCTGGTCGGCATGGGGATACTGAACGGCGACCCCGACTCCCTCATCGAGTGTGGTGCCCACGCGCTGTTCTTCCCGCACGGGGTCGGCCATCTGATCGGTATCGATGTACACGACATGGAGGGCTTCGGTGACGCTATCGCGTACCCGGAGGGTCGTGCTCGAAGCGAGCAGTTCGGCACCGGCTATCTCCGTCTGGACATGGATCTGCAGGCCGGCATGTGCTTCACCATCGAGCCCGGAATCTACTTCGTGCCAGCGATCTTGCAAAGCGACGAGTTTCGCAGCGAGTTCAAGGACCAGGTCAACTGGGACAAAGCCTGCGACTTCCTCTCACACAACGACGGCCGCGGCTTTGGCGGCGTGCGCATCGAAGATGACGTGCTATGCACAGCAGAGGGTCATGAAGTCCTGACTGTCGGCATGGCGAAGGAACGCGCCGAGGTCGAAGCGCTGGTAGGCACCGCCTTCTGACCAGCCGTGCCCACTCGGACTCGCTGTGACTGGTGCGGCACCGACCCGCTCTACGTCAGCTATCACGACGAGGAGTGGGCTGTCCCGGTCCGCGATGATCGCAAGTTGTTCGAGTTTCTGATCCTCGAAGGCGCACAAGCAGGCCTGTCTTGGATCACGATCCTGCGCAAACGAGAGCACTACCGGAAGGTGTTCGCTGACTTCGACCCGGTCCAGGTCGCGGAAATCCAACCATCACAAGTTGAAGAACTGCTCGCAGACCCAGGCATCGTCCGGAACCGAATGAAAGTCGAGAGCGCGATCACGAACGCCAAAGCCTTCCTCACGATCCAGGCGGAGTCCGGCTGTTTCGCCGACTACATCTGGAAATTTGCCGGCGGTGAGCCTCTCACGAATCGATTCCTCAACAAATCCGAAGTGCCGACCAAGACCGGGCAATCCGACGCGATGAGCCGGGACCTACGCCAGCGGGGATTCAAGTTCGTCGGCAGCACAATCTGCTACGCCTACATGCAGGCAACCGGAATGGTCAACGACCACCTGACGAGTTGCTTCCGACACGCCGAGGTCTGAGATCGAGCTGACCAATTCGGTATTTGTCCGTATCGCATGTGTTTCACGTTTCAGGCTAGAGGAGATATGGTGCCGATCTCCCCACTGACCGTCACACCCATCCATGACGAACCCAATCCCCCCAGCCGCCCTTCTCGCCATCGTGAGTGTGGTCCACGCACAAGGACTCACACCGATCCAGGTAATGAAACTCCGCTTCGCTACGTCGGTAATCGACGCCGGCGAAAACGGCGTATTGTTCACTCGCGTAGAGCCCCGCCTCGCCAAAGACGGCATCGGTGGAGCTCGCCGCTACCTGTACCACCTGCCTGCTGGCACCGACGCCAAGGAATCCCTGTTCCTGACCGGGGGAGGCAGCTTCGCCGTGTGGGGCAACCTGCTGACCTTTGCCGGCAAGGTCGCTGGCGCAAAACACAATGAGGTCATGGCGAAGTCGCTGGTCGACGGCAAGGTTTCACGCATCACGAAGACGCCGAACGGCGTCCGTGCATTCCACTGGAGTCCGAATTTTGAGTACGTCGCCTACACTCAGCTGGATTCCGCTTCTGCGGCACAAGTCAAAGCAAGCGCAGCCGGCTTCAAGCAAAGGGTGCACGACGAAGATTACCGGAACATCAGCCTCTGGCTGTGGGAGCGCAAGTCCGGCAAGGTCACGCGATTGACACGCAGTGGCTCTGTGGCCGCGTTCGAGTGGTCAGCCGACAGCAGCCAGCTCGCCCTCGCGCTGGCACCACGCAATCTCGTTGACGATGGCTACATGTTCAAGCGCATCCACGTCGTGACCCTCGGCGGCAAGCTAAGAAAGCTAATCGACAACCCCGGCAAGCTCGGCAAGATGTCCTGGTCCCCGGACGGTAAGACAATTGCCTACCTGAGCGCCGCCGACAAGCGTGACCCACACAACGGAATGCTGTACGCCGTCGATGTCGCGACCGGCAAGGCGCGCGCCCTCACCAAAGGGTTCCGCGGTAGTGTCAACTACATCCAGTGGTCAAATGGCGGTCTCATCCAGGCGATCGTGAGCAAAGGGGTACGGACGTACCTGGCAACCGTCGATCCCACGACCGCGAGCATGGCCATTCTGCACGGCGGCGAGGGCGTCGCATTCACCGCTGTGTCCTGGGGCAAGAACCAAACCTACGTGGTGGGATCTACCGCAAAGCATCCCGCTGAGGTCTACGCGATCGCGGCGGACAGCAAAGAGGTACGTCGCCTGACCAACAGCAATCCATGGCTCGATCAGGCGGAGTTGGGCAAGCAACAAACCGTGACTTTCAAGGCCCGTGATGATCTCGAGATCGAGGGATTGCTGATCTACCCCGTCGGTTACAAGGCCGGCACCCGCTACCCAATGGTCATCGTCGTACACGGCGGACCTGAGTCGCACTTCTCCGACGGCTGGAATACTTCATACAGCCATTGGGGTCAGTTGTTGTCAGCACGTGGCTACTTCGCCTGGTACCCCAACTACCGTTCGAGTACCGGCTACGGGGTGGAATTCACCAAGCACGACCACGGCGACCTGATGGGAGGCGAGTTCAACGACCACATCGACGCTATTGGACACTTTGCCGAGCAAGGCCTCATCGATCCAAAGAGAGTCGGCATGGGAGGGGGCTCGTATGGTGGATACACGACAGCGTGGGCCGCGACCAAGGGCACCAGCCACATCGCAGCAGCGGTCAGCTTTGTGCCGTTCGTCGACATCCGCACGAAGTGGTACACCAGCGACATTTCATGGGAGTTCTACTTCGTGCACTACGAAGAAAAGCACGCTCACCAACAGGTCGAATACCTGGCAAGCCGCAGTCCGCTGACGTTTGCGTCCATGTGCCGCACACCGCTCCTGCTGCTGGGTGGCACGAGTGACCCTCGGGTTCATCCGAGCCAACCGCACATGCTCTACCGCGCGGTCAAGATGACAACCAAGACGCCTGTGCGGTACGTGCAGTACCCCAAGGAGGGCCACGGCAACCGGACCAACACCAACCAATTCGACTACGCCATCCGGTCGCTGCGCTGGTTTGACCACTACTTGCGGCCTGGTAATCAACGCAGTGCTACCCCGCCGCCATACGAGGTCGATTATTCGCCCTGGTACGCCACCAACAAGTAGACCTGGCTCAGAGCCAGCTTAGGTCCGTATTGCCGCCCGTGATGATCGCGGCGACCCGTCGCCCCTTGAGGCGGTCGCCAAGCGCCCGAATTGCGGCCAGACAAGTGGCACCAGAAGGTTCAACCAGAGTCTTCATCCGCAGCAGGTGGAACTTACAGGCCTCCACGATGCCCGGCTCGTCGACCAAGACTACCTCGACGCCGCGTGACTGCATGATCGTGAATGGCAACTCGCCGAGGCCTGTGAGAAGACCATCGGCCAAAGTGTCGGGGTTCGAGACGCCTGGGTGCAACTTGCCGTCACGCATCGAGCGGTATGCATCATCAACGGCCATCGGCTCGGCTCCAAAGATCTCCGCCTCCGGCCGCCGCGCAGTGAACGTCAAGGTCGTGCCCGACATCAATCCACCTCCACCGATCGGAGTGATGACGGCATCGAGATCGGGAACCTGATCGAGCAGCTCCAGCGCTGCAGTCCCCTGGCCTGCGATTACGTGAGGATCTTCGAACGGGTGAACAAACGACATCCCCTCCTTCTCCACGATTTCTGCGGTCATCGATTCCCGTTGACCCTTCGGACAAAGAACGACCTCGGCCCCATAGCCACGTATCGCAGAGGCCTTGAGCTCGGAGGCGCCCTCTTGCATCACTACCTTGCATCGAACATCGCGCCTGGCGGCAGCGAATGCGACCGCCGCACCGTGGTTGCCCGATGAGTGAGTGATCACGCCGCGGGCACAATTCTCCTCGCTCAAGGCCATGATCGCGTTGGTGGCACCGCGCGCCTTGAAGGCGCCGATCTTCTGGAGATTCTCACACTTGAAGAACACCTCAGCCCCAAGTTCCGCATCGAGGGTCGCGGACGTGAGGACCGGCGTACGGTGTAGATACGGCTCGATCCGCGGAACGGCAGCTAGGACATCTTCAAACGTCGGAATCATTAGCCAGGCAGAATCTTCACGCGCTTGCCTTTGCGTTCCACGTTGAACCGCTTGTTGCCAATCGGCAGACCCTGCAATTTGAAGTCCGGCATGTCATCGATCACCGGATCCATTTGGACCTCACCGAACCGCACGGCAAACCCACCGCCGACTCGGAAGATCGTATCGAGCATGAATGCTCCCAGGTGCATGCTGGACCCCAGGTACCGCGAAGCTCGCCCGTGAACCGGGTGGTAGTGTTCGTGGGCCGTAGGCTCATCCACCTTGTCAAGTTCCCCTGATACCATGGTGATGGTCCGACGGAACAACTCGCCCAGCAATCGCCGGGCTTTCTTGTCGCCGCGCTCGGCGCGGTAGGTCAAGCCTTCCATGATCTGGCAGTTCGACATCAAGCTGGTGCGCCCATTCGAGGGATTCTCGATGCGGGTTCCCTTCCAGTGCGCGTCCCCATTGTAGAACGGATCACTGATGGCCAGGGTCGGGACCGGATGCTTGGTCCAAAACTCCTTTCGGTCAGCGAGCGACGAGAGCATCTTCTCGACCATCGCGGGCTTTGGAATATCGGTGCCCAGCGGAAAGAACCCAGCAGCAGATTTCACGCCGGTCCGCCGGCGAGTCTTGGGATCTACATCCATGAAGATGCCGGCCTTCTCGTCCCACATCCGTTTCTGGATACTGGCCTGGATGTCTTCAGCCTCCGCAAAGAACCGGTTGGCCATCGACTTTTCCTGCATCTCATCAGCAACCTTGTAGAGGAACCGGACGAGGCGGTAGCGATAGACACTGACATCAATGCCCTTGACCCGGAATTCTTCGTCTTGCTCTTCGGTGCGATCAGATTTCTCCGAAATCACGGTGAAGCGGCGCGTGTGCGGTTGCCCTGCCTCGAAGTGGTTGACGATGTCTGTCAAACCACTGCCCTCGGGGTCGCGGTTGTTTGACAACCAGCGGACGTAGCGTTGCATCCCCATCAGGACCGCGCGTTTGGTTGCGCGATCGGGATGCATGGCGTCGAGTGCCTGAAACGCACCGCCCCAATCGGTGTGGAAGAAGTCGGTGTTGGTGAGCCTGGTCAAACCGATCCAGCCAGGAACCAATCCGCTCTGCCGGATGTTCTCGAAGAACACCTTGAGCAATCCGCGAGCATAAGCCGGATCTGTGAGCCAGCGGGCCTCACGTACCAGGGCCGGAGCATGGAAGGCCGACACCTGGTGCAGGCGACCGCTACCGGCACACACCGCCGGCGATGACATGTTGCCAACACCACTCGGCAACCGCAGCAGGTGCAGCATCTGGAATCGATGCTGCACGATGCGCTCGATCTCCTTGGATTCACACTGGAACTTCGGCGCCTTGCTCATCAAGGCCTGGTAGTTGTTCTCGTCCTTCGGATCAGGCCGGCGTGGACGGTAGTTGATGCCGCTGCCCTTGAAGACGACGTTGGCTTCGAATCGATGCTCGGCCTTGTTCACGCCCTTCAGCTTGTTGATGCGGAACAAGCCCAGGTAGCAGCGCGCTTCATCCACGATGGGGCTGGGCTTCTGCATGGGGCGCTTGGCCCTCGGCGTAGGGAACTCCGGTCCCATGTCGTACCAAGGGGTCTCTTCGTAATCAGGCCGGTCGCTACCGCCTAGACCGTGGAACGCCTGCAGACACTTCGCACCCTTCGAGCTGGGACTGCTCCAGATGATCTCGACGGGAATCGCAGTCCCGTCCGGAGCGTTGAGGCTGCGGCGGACCCGGAAGCTGTCGCCCTCGAGCGATGGCGCCTCGCCCTCGACGTCGGTCGTAGTCCACTGCACGACGGAGATCTCACGCTCCTCCTTGCCGGACACCTCCATCTTGACGTTGCTGACGCAGCGGTCGTCGGTAGTAACGAATCGCTCCTCGACAACGGTGAGGGACTTGCCATCCGTAAAGGTCAACACGGCCTTGCCGTTGACAAACTCCAGGTTGGTGCAGGTCATCGCCAGCGGCACCCCGGCGTCGAGAAACGCCAGGTGGAACATCGGCTTGACGGCGGTGTTGTAGAGGTGCACCTCGTCCGAGAAGCCAGGGGCAGTCTGAAAGCGGGGATAGTCCGGCGCGTAGAGGACGTAGCCTCCGCCGCCGAGGGCAAACTTCTTGTTCTGGTTCATGCGTCTTCGCGTGGATTCGTGCCCAGAAAGGGCAAAATTCCTGGTTCAAAACGGTGGGAGATTGGCTTTCCTGCGAAGGAATCGGGCGCCCAGGAGGGCTGGGAGGCGCCCCAATGACGGCCGGTTCTTCCGCTATGCCGTATACATGGCGCGCAGAAATAAGTCTTTATGGGCACAAGCATTGGGGGGATTTGGGTGAGTGGATTCCGGGAGTATTTCCCTGAAAACCCTGCCTGTCGACTACCTTCGGGGGACCAAGCTTCTCTCAAATCTCAGGTCTCAGGTCAAGAGTTTGTTTGCGCGCCTGCCGACGGGGCTGATGCCTGCCGATCCGCGCTCCACCCACCGCCGGCCCGGCCTATCGGATCCCAGCTGCGCGGACCGTCGGCAAGACCCTGATGAAGACCGGTTCACAACCGACCCGCCAGCTCCAACCCTTGCGAAGGTGGGCCCCTCGGGTCGGTACCTTGATGGTGTCCGACCAGGTATCGTTCGGCCCCATCATGTAGCCCAAGGGGTGCATCAGCACCGATTCGCCCCGGTTGACGATCCGCCCGTCTGGGTCCAGAACCTCGCACCAGACCCGGATCCAGTCGAACTTCTGCCTGGTGGTGTTCTCGTAGGTATAGCTGGCGCGCAGGTATTCCCACCCGGGGCCGCCATCCAACGAGTGGTTCCAGACGAACATCGTCCCCGCACCGAGAAACTCCTGCATCTGCGGTACCAGCCCGCTAGAGGCCATTGCGGCCTTCTTGCTCTTGAGCACCCGCCACTCTTCCATCCGCGGGCTGTTGAGCCAGGGTCGGTCAGAGGGGGCCTCCGAGAAGTTGCCACAGCTGTTCAGGGAAAGTGCGAAAGCGAAGACAGCGAATACCTGAGATCGGTTCATGGAAATACTTCCTGACGGGTCCGTAGGCCGGTGTGTTGCAAAGGCAGTACCTCCCAATACGGGCCCCGGTACAGCTCGCAAAAAACTCCGTAAGGCATTTATTTTCAGGGTTTTGTATCGGTCCATGGAGCTGCGCTCGCGACCCACCAGAAGCAAGCGAACCAGGCTGCTCCACAGCACCTGTCCTCAGCAGAGGTCAGACAGGGGCGCTGAATGCCCCGGCCGCTCAGCTGTAGGTCCAGATGGCCCTCTGAACACCCACCCGGAGCACCAGCAGCCATGTCCGACGCCATCCTAGCGAGCCTCCTTTTCCTCGGGACCCGAGCCCTCTGCCTCGCACTGGTAGTGGTCTGGATCACTGCCGTGATCAACGCCGCCCAGACATCTCAGTGGACCTGGCTCGTGTTCATCCTGATCTTCGGGCCGCTCGCATCCATGGTCTATCACGGCTACAGCTATCGGTCGCTTAGCCCATCCAACCACGTTCGAAGCCTGCACCGAGCCCGCAAGGCCAGAACACCCCTCGAGGGCTGATCTGTGCGCTAGCGCTCCGCCTTGCGGAACAGCACCACCCGGTTGGTGTTGGTGCCCTTCTGGTTGTTGCCGACTCCCCAGCAGTTCGCGGTCTTCGTGAACTTCTGGTCATTGATCAGGATCAATACCGGGTCCAGACCAGCCGCGCGACCGCACGGCACCACGACCTCGTCCAGGCGCACCTTGCCACCACGCACCTCCCCCACCTCGAACGCAACGTAGCCGCCGGGTTGCAGAACACGCATCAGCTCGTGGAACACCTTGGTCATCTTGTCCCGCCACTCGTCGACCTTGCGGTGCACGCTGATCGGCACCGCCTCCGCATCGATTCCGCAGAACCAGCAACGCAGCCAGTTGTCATCCTTGTATTGCACGACGTCAAGAAACGGCGGTGACGTCACGACGAGGCGCACGCTGTCATCTGCTACGTGCGGCGTATCGGCGGCATCACCGACCAGGATGGTGGCCGCATCGAATTGTGCCAGTTGTTCGCGCACTGCGTCGTCGACATCAGACAGCAACGACCTGGTCTTTCTCAGGATCAGGTCGGGGACATCCCGACGATCCGGCCGCTGGTCGCGACGCGCATTGATCTTCTTCTGCGACTCGAGGGTCACGGCCTGGTTGGGCGGCAAGGTGTAGACCGAGAAGAAACCCTTCGAGTGCCCGGTCAGTCGGTTGATTGCAACCATCTCGATCCACTGGTCGACTTCATCGATCGCACCCTCGAGGCGGCGCGACGCGAGATAGGCCTGCAAGGCACAGATCTCCCGCAGGGTATCGGGATGGAAGAACACCAGGAGCTCGTCGGGTGTGTCGACGGCGCCGCCAAAGTCAATCTCGGCGATCCGCTCCTCGATCGCCGGGAGGGTCGGCGGCGTCATGCGCGGCCTGGTCAAAGGGACGCTCAGCGGACTGACATCGCATCCTACGGACTGTCGACCACACAAGGCGGCCTCCAGCATGGTGGTACCCCGGCCCAAGAACGGGTCGTAGACCAGATCACCGGGTTCCGTCAGGGCATCGAAGAAGAACCGGGGCAACTGGGGCTTGAAGCAGGCACGGTACGATATTTCGTGCAAGCTATTGGCAGCCCGCTGTTTGGAGGTCCAGAACTCATTGACATAGGTGTCGATCGCCCGACCTCCCGCCAAGGTCCGAATCGACACCGACTTCGATCCAAACTGGTCAAATCCGGCCAGCAGGGCATGGATCCCGTCCGGGTCCAGCCTCGGTTCGGGCGGTCCCAGGTCCGGGAAGAGGGTCTGTTGGGTGGGGGGGGACGGGCTAGTCATTCCGGTCGTGGGGCCCCAGCGTACCGCCCGACCCGGTAGCTTTCCGCCGGCAAATTTGAGCTCCTCGGACTGGCGATCGCAGCTCTCCAACGATGGGGGCTCAACATATTTCATAGAAGGGTGTTAGGAGATCTCCCCAGCATCGGGCGAGGCGCCAGGTGGGAAATTTCTCCGCTCGTCCCGCTCCAGCGACGCCCGCACAGCAACCGACAAGCCTTGACAACCCGACCAGGGTGCCCCTAACAAGACGCCCAGACCCCGATATGGCGACCAAGAAGAAGAAGAAAGCCGCTGCCAAGACCAAGAACTCGAAGGCCTTGGTGATCGTCGAATCCCCGGCGAAGGCCCGAACTATCTCCCGCTTCCTGGGTTCGGACTACATCATCGAGGCCAGCGTCGGGCATGTGCGCGATCTGCCGGCCAATGCCGCCGAGGTCCCTGCCAAGTACAAGAAGGAAAAATGGTCGCGGCTCGGGATCAACATCGAAGAGGATTTCTCCCCTCTCTACGTGGTTCCCAAGGACAAACGGGAGCACATGCGCCACCTGAAGGCGCTCGTCAAGGAAGCCAGCGTCCTCTACCTCGCAACAGATGAAGACCGCGAGGGGGAGTCGATCTCCTGGCACCTGCTCCAGGAACTCAAGCCGAAGGTCGACATCCGCCGCCTGGTGTTCCACGAGATCACCAAGAAGGCCATCGAGGAAGCCCTCGCTTCGCCCCGCGAGATCGACACCAATCTGGTCGAAGCCCAGGAAACCCGCCGCCTGGTCGATCGGCTTTACGGCTACGAGGTCTCGCCACTGCTGTGGAAGAAGATCAAGCCGCGACTCTCCGCCGGCCGCGTCCAGAGCGTCGCAGTGAAGCTGGTCGTCGAACGCGAAAAGGACCGGATCAAGTTCAAGCCAGCCAACTACTGGGGCATCAAAGGCTCCTTCCTCGCCAAGGGCACGGAAACACCCTTCGACGCCAATCTGATCACCCTGGACGGCAAGCGCCTGGCGATCGGCAAGGACTTCGATCCCGACACCGGCGAACTCAAGGATCCGGACAAGAAGCTCGTCCACCTCGAACAGGCCGCAGCCCAGACCCTGCAAGAACGCCTTGAGACTCAGGACGCCAAGGTTCTGCGGCTCGAGAAGAAGCCCTACACGCAAAAACCAGCGCCGCCGTTCACCACCAGCACGCTGCAACAAGAGGCCGGCCGCAAACTGCGCTTCACTGCCAAACGCGCAATGCAGGCTGCCCAACGCCTCTATGAAAACGGCTTCATCACCTACATGCGTACCGACTCGACCACCCTGTCGGGCGAGGCCATCACGGCGTCACGCAGCCTGATCAAGGACTCCTACGGCGACGAGAATCTGCCTGATGAGCCGCGGATCTATGCGACCAAGGTCAAGAATGCACAAGAAGCCCACGAGGCGATCCGCCCCGCTGGAGCGACATTCAAACACCCCAACGAACTCGCTGCAGCCACCGGGCCGGACGAGAAGCGCATCTACGAGCTGATCTGGCAACGCACCGTCGCCAGCCAGATGATGGACGCCCGCGGACACCGCACGGTGCTCGGCCTGGGGATCGACGAGGCCGAATTCCAGGCAACCGGCAAGACCGTCGAGTTCCCGGGTTTCCGGCTGGCATACGTGGAGACCGCTGAAGACTCCGAAGCTGCCTTGGCCGACGCCGAGCGCTTGCTGCCGAACGTCGAAGAGGGTGACGAGGTCAAGACCAAGGACCTCGAAGCCAGCGAGCACACGACCCAACCACCAGCGAGACTGACGGAAGCCAGTCTGATCAAAGAAATGGAAGCTCGCGGCATCGGGCGCCCCTCGACCTACGCCTCGATCATCGACACCATCCTGGCTCGTGACTACGTCTACAAGAAGAGCACCGCGCTGGTTCCCACATTCACAGCGTTCGCGGTCACCAACCTGCTGGAGAGCCACCTCGCCTTCCTGGTCGACTACGAATTCACCGCCAAGATGGAAAGCGACCTCGATGAGATCAGCAACGGCAAACGCGATCGTCTGTCCTATCTCAAAGAGTTCTTCCACGGCAACGGAAACCCCGGCCTCGATGCGACGCTCCGCAAGGTCCAAGACGAGATCGACCCTCGAGTTGTCTGTGGAATCCCGCTCGGCAAGAACGAGGACGGCACCCTGGTCGAAATCCGAGTCGGCCGCTGGGGACCATTCCTCTCCTGCGGCGACCTGCGAGTCAGCATACTCGACGGCACGGCACCGGATGAACTCACGCTGGAGATGGCGCTGGATCTACTGGAGAAGGGCGCGCAGGGTCCAAAATCGCTCGGCGTAGATCCCGACTTCGGCGTGCCGGTGTTTGTCAAGACCGGTCGCTTCGGTCCTTACTTCCAACGCGGCGATGCCGAGAGTCTGCCAGAAGGTGAGAAGCCAAAGATGGCGTCTCTCCTCAAGGACATGGATCCAGAAACGGTGACCCTCGACCAGGGGATAGCAACCCTCAACCTACCACGCGAACTCGGCGTGCAGATGACCAAGAAAACGGAGGAGGA
>JAYZDB010000312.1:0-10210 GCA_036338025.1 Planctomycetota bacterium | reverse complement strand
TGCTCCTCACCGGATCCGTCCAGCCCACCCTGTACCACGAGCAATCACCGGCAACCGCTGATCCTGCGACCTACCTGCTCGGCCTGCGAGATGAGATGACAAAACGCTGGCCTCGAAATCGCACCATCAACATCGTGTGCCACGGCCACAGCGTGCCGGCCGGCTACTTCAAGACTCCGACCGTGGACACCTTCAACGCCTACCCACACCTATTGCACGTCGCGTTGAAAAAGCGATTTCCCCATGCCGTGATCAATGTCATCGTCACCAGCGTCGGCGGGGAGGAATCAGAACGCGGCAGCAAACGCTTCGATCGGGACGTGTTGTCCATGCGGCCGGACTTGATCACCATCGACTACGGTCTCAATGACCGACGCCTCGGCCTCCAGCGATCCCGCAAAGCGATGGAGTCGATGCTGAAGACAGCCCGCAAGAACAAGATCCCGGTCATCCTGCTGACACCGACCGCTGATCAACGCTCCAAGCTCACGGACCCCAAAGACCCGCTGACCCAGCAAGCTGAATTCCTCCGCAAACTCGCCGCCACGCACCGGGTCGGTCTCGCGGATTCCTTTGCGGCTTTCCTCACCAAGATCGCAGCAGGGAAACCCCTGGCAAAGCTGATGTCCCAGTCCAACCATCCCAACCGCGCAGGTCACGAGTTGGTGGTCAACGAGCTACTGAAGTGGTTCCCATCAGCGAAGAAAGGACCCTGAGTTCTGGTCGGAACCCGTACGCACTAGGGCTTCGAGAGTTCTCCGTAAATATGTAAGAGGTCGAACCGCTTGAGCTGAAACTCGCCACCGATGCCATCGAGAAGCTCTCCTGCCTCCTGATAACCAAAGGTGTGCCCCATGTAATAGTGGTCATCGATCAATTCCATGTCGACCGGCGTCGTACTGGCCTCGACTGCCTCGGACCGCTCCAAAGCACCGCGCTCGTCGTCGACGCTGACTTGATCCGGGGTAGCCACCTCGATGCCGGTCGAATCCTCCGGATCACCCAGTAGTTGGAACCGCAGGCGCCCTCCCGGCGCCAAGACTGCAAAGATGTCCCGCATCAACAACTCGATGACCTGCTTCGGACAATGGATGAACACCGCAAGGGCGATGGCCAGATCGTAGCTGCGATCCCTGGCGGCTTCGGGAACCGAGGTGCCATCGCTTTCGAAAAAGCGGGCCTGGGACTGCTCACGGCAACGCCGCCGAGCTTCCTCGACCATCGACTCGGCGATGTCGAGACCGGTGTAGGAGTCGGTGGCTGCGAGCAGATGTGGGACGAGCCGACCGACACCGCAACCCATCTCCAAGACCTGGGCGCGAGCCAGCCAACCCGCATCCAACTCACTCAACATCATCCCGGTGTCGACGGCCGCCTGCTGGTGCCAGACCTCGGAATCCTGCCAACCCACGTGCGATGCAACGTAGAAGTCTCGAGATGGCGAGTCACCGCGCTGGTTCCAGTTGCTCTTGAGCAGGGCAGCCCAGCCCAACGAATCTTCGGAACTCGGTGTCGACATTGGATTGCGATCAGGTCTACAGGCTACGCACCACTCGAACCACTCCCGTGTCCGTTGGTCCACACAGCATCATGGTCTAGCTCAAGCTCTATTGGCCCCGTAGAGCGCGTATATCCAGGATGTAATTGCCCCGCCCGTGGGTTGCGATCACGGCGTAGTCCTCGACGGTCTGGATCTCCAGGTCGTGCACATAAACGGTCGGTAGGGCCTTGCCGAGCACGTGCCAATTCTCGCCGCCGTCCGTTGTCACGTAGACGCCACGGTCGGTGCCAAGATACAGCAAGTCCGCCTTGGCTGGATCCTGCTTGATGACGTTTGCCGAACTGCCAGGCACGCCGGCGGTGATCAACTTCCAGGTTTTGCCGTAGTTCGTCGACTTGTAGGCATAGGTTCCGAGGTCGTCGTGGCGCTTGCCGTTGACGGTGATGAATACCGTGCCCTTGGTGAAATGGTCGGCTTCGATGTTGGCAATGCACCGCCCCTCCGGCAGACCCGCGATGACGTTCTTCCAGGACTTGCCGCCATTGCGGGTCACCTGCACGTTGCCGTCGTCGGTGCCGGCATAGATCACGCCTTTCTCAGCTGGTGATTCACACACCGCGAACACGATGGCGTGCGCGATGTTGCCCTGCCGATCTGGATGGTAGTTGGTGAGATCGGGGCTGATTCGCCGCCACTTCGATCCTCCGTCATCGGTCAGGAACACGAACTGGGCACCATACAAGAGGCGCTTGTTGCTATGAGTCGAGAGCTTCAATGGAGATACCCACTGGGCACGTTTCTTTTCCTTGCCAAAATCGGGGTGGATGTTCTTGGTCTTGAAGCGCGACCGACGACGACGGCCCGCAGAAGCCTCCGAAGCCCCGGAACTGTAGTCGGTACGTGTCACCCGGCCGCCGTATCGACTGACCGAGTAGACGATGTTGGCGTTGGTCGGATCGACGGCATGCCGTCCCGACTCGTCGCCAGTCGCACTGTTCCAGGTCTCGCGTACGATCTTGTTGCGGTCCTTGCTGACATCGACGTGTCCACGCCAGGCACCGTTGTCCTGGCAACTCAGGTACATCCAGAAACCACCCTTCTCCTGGCTGATGGCAACGTTGTAGGCCTGGGCAATCGGAAGATTGCGGGGCCGGTCGGCGGTGGCCAACCGGTCGTGGGAAACCAGGATGCCGCCATCGTTGCCGACCAGCACGTGCTTGGAGTCCGTCGGGTTGATCCACATCGCGTGGTAGTCGGCGTGACCACGTGCCAGGCGGACATTCCAGGTCTTGCCACCATCACGCGATCCAACGTAGGACACACCCATGACGTACACCGCCTCCGGGTCGAGAGGGTCGACACGGATCTGCCCAAAGAACCAGCCGTAGCTGGAGAAGGTCCCGCGAACTCTGCGGCTGACCTTGAGGTCCCGCCAGGTCTGGCCGAAATCATCGCTACGGAAGACCTCGGCGCCTCGCGTACTGCGCTTGCCGCTCACCTGGTTCAGCACCGCGTAGACCGTCTTGGGCTGACTCGTACAAACGCTGAGCCCAACCCGCTCATACTCACCCTTGCTGAAGTCAGGCAATCCCTTGGTCAAGGCCTGCCAGGACTTACCGCCATCGGTGGTCTTGTAGATGCCGCTCTCGGGCCCTGGCTTCGGGTCGTTCCACCGGTAGCGCATGCGTGGCGCCGTGCCGGCATACAGAGTGTCGGGCGACTTCGGATCCATCGCCAGGTCGATGACCCCGGTCTTCTCGTCCTTGTAGAACACCTTCGTCCAGGACTCGCCGCCATCCGTCGATTTGTAGACGCCGCGCTCCGGGTTGTGGGTGTATTCGTGACCGGCTACAGCGACATAGACAATGTCCGACTGCTTCGGATGCACGAGGACACGGGCGATGTGATGACTCTCGGGCAGCCCCTTGTAGTGGAAGGTCTTGCCGCCGTCGGTCGACTTGTAGATTCCGGTACCAGCCATCGAACTACGAAGGATGTTGGCCTCACCCGTCCCAACCCAGACTGTGTTCGGATCAGAGGGCGCAATGGCTAGATCGCCGATGGAGGCCGTCGCGTAGTCATCAAAGATCGGAGACCAGTTCTTGCCCTCGTCAGTGGACTTGAACACACCGCCCGACGCTGACCCGACGTAGATCGTTGCAGGCTGCGACGGGTGCGCTTCGATGTCGGTCAGACGCCCCGTCATCCGCACGGGACCGACAAACTGCCAGGCGTTCTTGGCATGCGGCGAGGCGGCCGCCATCGCCTGGTGTTTTTGGTGTTCCACCACGCGAGGGTGATCTTGTTGGGCAGACACGCCCGAGTTCGCACACAGCACCAAGGACAAAGAAGCAAACGCACTGCGAGGGAGGAACGAATGGGGAGAGAGCATTCTGAATCTCGGGGTTGGTTGGGGGGACAACGAAGGGGCGGCGGCAACACGAAGCGGCGTGTGAAACGCCCACCACCTGGCCTCACCATAACAACATACCGCTCGCACAACGGTCCCGTAGCTGTATCACCCGCTCGCACCACACCCTGTACGGCTGCCAGACCGCCTGGCGCGGCAACCGCTAAACCCAGGTTGGGCGGCTAGTTCTCGATCTTGATGAACCAGAGCAGCCGGGTCGAAGTGCCCGAAGGACTCCATTCCCGCCGGAACAGTCCCACCAGCGCCGTCAAGTGACCCCGCTCGGCGGTCTGACGGTTCCGTGTCGGCAAGTAGCTGTTGTCGTACCCAACCAACCACCCGCCGAGGGCGACGTTCCATTGCGTCCGCTTCGCGCTGACCCGCGTGAACCACGCCAGCGGCAAGTATGTCTGCGTCGCGCCAGCGTAGTCATCGAGCTCGATTCGAGCGCTGTAGTCCCCGTACTTGGACCGGACTTCGACATCGATCTTCTCGGCCCGGGGTCCCTTGCTACGGAGCAAGTTCATCAGACCCTCAGGACCCGGAGCCTCGGCTCCGTCGACCCGGAGTATGATGTCGCCAGCACGCAGACCAGCTCGGTATGCGGGCGAGCCCAAAACGACACCCGTGAGCACCGAAACGGGGCGTTTGTGACCAAACACCGCCTCGGTCTGAGCCGGCGGAAAGCTCCGGAGCGACACACCCAGATAGGCCACCGGATTCCTGGACTCCACACCCATCAGCGGGACGTCCTCAATATCGGAGCGGCGCCGCATCTCGACCACTGGCACCACCTGGACAGTACGAAGGTCACCTTCCGGATCACCACACGCACGAAGCTGGAACTCCGAAGCCTTGCCAGCTGGCAAAACCGCGACCACATCCCCGAAAGCCTCCAAGAAGACGACCCGCTTGCCAGCGACCCGGACCAGGATCTCCCCGACCTCAATCCCGGCCGCCGCCGCCGGTGAACCCTCCGCTACCGCCTTGACCAGCAGGCCCGAAAGAGCATGGTCTCCCAGTTTACGGGCCCGTTCCCGGTCCAACTCCGCGACTTCCATGCCGACCTCGGAGTACGGTGCCTCGCGCTCGGTCTGCACAACCACCTTGGCCGAATCGGCGGCGCGGACCTGCAAGTGGTAGGAGACCTCCCCGCCCCCGGGCAGGGCGGATTCCTTCAACAGGTAGCTCGATTCTCCGACGTATTCGAGGCGTTCCCCGGTCGCGCAGGCCGAAAGGAACAGGGTGAGGAAGACAGCGACGGGGACTGGGAACTTGGTCATGAGTGGGAAAGGCCTCGGCAGGGCCGTGATATCGATCCCCCGGCCGGGTCCGATTTACGGCACAAACGCCACCAACAGCAGATTGTGGCAAGAGATTCCACGATTGTGACGGTTTCCGCCTCCTGGAAACCAACGTATAACGTGCGATTCCCGGCTGGTTGGCTGGTCGACACCAAGGACACTCGGCCGATCTCGCCATCGCGAAGCAAGCGACCATGGAACACGACGATATCGAGTTGGAAGACATCGGTTGGAAGGTGCTGCAACAGCGGCGCATCAACCTCGAGAAACTCCTGCACCAGGCAATCCGCAGTGCGCAGAAACGCGACGGTGAGGTCCGGCTGCTGGACCTGGCTCTCGGTTCCGGACGCCAGGTCCTCGAAGTGCTGCGATCGCTGCCCGAACTCTCAATCCGTGCCGAATTGCGCGACATCGACCAGGCAAACCTGGAAAAGGTTCGTCAACTGGCGAACCAGCTCGGGGTCACCGGCCTTAAATTCGCGAACCTGGACGCCTTCGACCACCGGGCCCTGCAGTCGATCGACCCGCAGACCAACGTCGCGCTGGCGACCGGGATCTTCGAGTTGACCCCCGACAACAGCAAGGTCCTCGGCACCCTGCAGGGACTCGCGGCAGGCATGAAGGCCGGCGGGCTGCTGGTCTACACCGACCAGCCCCACCACCCTGATCTCGAGATGATCGGTCGGCTCGCGGTCGATCGCGATGAGTCGCCGTGGACAATGCGCCGGCGCCCGGGAGAGGAAATGGCCCAGCTGCTACGCGAGGGGGGTCTCGAGGAGATCGAGCATCTCACCGATGGTCACGGCCTGTTCCGGGTCGGGCTGGCGCGCGTCAGCTGACCGGCCAGGATAGCCCTTATTCCGGCCCCCTCCTGGCTTTGGAGGATCCGGCGGGATCGTTCAAGAATCCGACACTTTTGGTCGATGAATCCACCATCCCATGGGTGTCCCGAAGATTTCCATCCTGGTCCACGATCTGTCCAGCAATGCCCTCGGTCGGGCATTGGTGCTGGGAGAACTGCTGTCCGGGCTCGCCGACGTGAAGTTCGTCGGCACGTCCAGCAACGGCAAGGTCTGGGCACCGGCGCGCGGTACCCGGATCCCGATCGAGATCGGGCCCAGGGTCAGCGGCACAGGCGACCTCCCCGCCACCATCGAGTGGCTCAGCCAGACTCAGCCCGGGGATGGCCTTTTGGTCTGCAAGCCGATGCCGACTTCGCTCGGGATCGCGCTGCAGGCCGACCTCGATACCCCTGCGATCGCGCTGGACATCGATGACTGGGAACACGGCCTGTGTCAGGGTCATGCACCGCACCCCCTCGCCCGGGCCATGGCGCAGGCATGTGGTCCGATGATGCGACACCGTCCCAACCACGCCTCGCGAATCCAAAAGCTGGAGAGTCGGGTCGGAGAAGTCCAACACCGCCTGGTTTCGAACACCTTCCTCGAGGCGCGATTCGGCGGCCACCTGCTGTACCACGTGCGTGATGCCGAGGTTCTCGACCCCGAGTCCGTTGACACCTCGCAGCTGCGACAGAGACTCGCCCTGGATGAGCGAACCTGGGTCGGGTTCGTCGGCACAATCCGTCCCCACAAGGGAATCGACGATCTCATTTCCGCGGTCCATCGCGCCGCCGGGTCGCCCGGCTTGCTGCTCATGGGTGTCGACACCCAGGACTCTGCCACCGCTGCCCTGGTCGAGACGGCCCATGAACTGCTCGGTCCAAGCCGCCTGCGCATCGTCCCTCCGTTCGCGATGGAGCGTCTGCCAGAGCACGTCTGCCTGGCTGACATCGTAGCGATCCCGAGCAAAGACGGGCCCGCCACTGCTGGTCAGATACCCGCCAAGCTGTTCGACGCAATGGCGCTGGCCCGACCGGTTGTCGCGACGGCGGTCAACGACGTGCCGACGATCCTGCGGGACTGCGGTCGGGTCGTGACCCCTGGCAACGCCGACGAACTGGCCTCGGCCATCGAGACCCTGGCCGGCGATGCCGAGCTGCGCGCGCACCTTGGCGACGCCGCCCGCCAACGCCTCATCGAGTCCTACAGCTTCGACGTCGGTCGACGGGTCATGGCTGAGTTTCTGGCGGAGATGTTCCGATGAGCGATCACGAAACCCAACAGGACCTCAGCGGTAAGACCTCACGTGGTGCTCTTCTGACCCTGGTCGGAAATCTCCTGGTCAAAGGCCTGTCGATCGTCGTCATCGCCTTGATCGCCGCAACCCTCGATGCCGAGATCTACGGCCACGCGATCCTCGCGCTGGCGGTGTTCGGGTTCGCCGAAGTGATCACGAATCCCGCCCTTCAAACCACCCTGCTGCGCGAACCGAACCTCCGCGACGAGACCATCGACGTCGCGTGGACAATCAGTTTCATCCGAGGTCTCGCGCTGACCACGGTGTTGTGGTTCGCAGCTCCGTTTGTCGCCATGCTCTGGCCGGATCAAGCCATCGTGATGGAGGGTTACCTGCGGATCCTCTCCCTCAGCTTCGTCGTCACGGGCTGTACAAACCTGCACACGATCCGGTTGCGGCGCGATCTCCGCTTTGGTCGCGCGTTCCTGGTGGAAAGCGCCGGCCCGTTTGTCGGCACCCTGTCGGTAATCATCGCCTTGCCGCTGACCGGCGAGTCCGTGTGGATCGTGAGTGGGCCAGTCCTCGGCGCAATAGTCGGCACCCTCGTGTCGATGGTCTGCGTCCGTCCGTTCCCGAAACTACGGCTGTCGACCACCGAAATCCGGCGTCTGTGGCGATTCAGCCGTCCGCTGATGCTCAGCACGGTCATGATCTTCGTGCTTCTCAACGGCGACGACATCTTCGTCGAATCCGTCGCCGGCTTCGCCGCGCTCGGCATCTACGCGATGAGTTTCCGCTGGTCAAACAGCGGCGTGAACCTCGCGGTACACGGTCTGCAAAACGTCCTGACTCCCGCCTACGTCAAGATGCGTCACGACCCCGCCCGGCTCCGACACGCGGTCATTTCATCGCTCAGTGTCCTCAGCGCCGCCTGCGTACTGATCTCCGGCCTGTTCCTGGCGTTCGCCGACGAGTTCTTCGCGTTCCTCGGCGGCAATTCGGAATGGAGTGAAGCCGCACCGGTCGCCCGGGCCCTGGTGCCCTTCGTGCTCTCCCGTGGTCTGAATGCGTCGCTCTCGCCGGCATTTCTCGTCCTCGACAAACCGCACTGGCTGACCAGGATGACCGCCGTGCAGCTGCTCCTGTTCCTGCCCGCGATGTACCTCGGCAACGCCTGCCTCGGCCTGCCCGGCATTGCGCTGGGTGTCGCTGTGCTCTCGCTGGGTGTTTCCATCGCCAGCATGGTCTGGATCCGCCAGCTTCTCGGAATCAACGCCGGAGACTTCGTGGCGGCACTGTTGCCGGCGTTCCTGACCACCGGCGTTGCGGTGTTGATCGGTTGGCACTGCGTCGCTGGCCTCAGCGACCCGACCTGGCGCCTGTTCCTGGGCGGCGGCATCACGATGCTGATGTTCTTCTGGGTCTGGGAAGTGTTTTGCCAGCAACCGATGACTCGAAATCTGCCGCAACGCTCGTTCCTATCACTCGCTGGCATGCTCGCTCGATGACACGATGACCACGACCACGACACAACCCAATCCGTCCTACGTCAGTGCACGTCCCGACCTGCTCGCGATGCTGTCGAGCGACTGCCACCGGGCGCTCGATATCGGCTGCGCCGAAGGCGCGCTAGGCGCCGCCCTGAAGACCCGCAACCCGGCCGCCGAGGTCACTGGCATCGAGTTCGACCAGACCATGGCCACGCGCGCTGCAGACCACCTCGATCGAGTGCTGACCGTCGACGCGATGACCGCCCTGGACGCCCTGATTGCGGAGGGCCAACAGTTCGATCTGGTGATCTGCGGCGATGTCCTCGAGCACCTCGAGGACCCCTGGTCGGCACTGCGCCAGATCCGGCAACTGTGCCCGATCGGTCAGGTAGTCATCAGCTTGCCCAACATCGGACATTGGACCACCTGGTGGAGCGTGCTGGCGCGCGGCTACTGGCCGTACCGCGAGCGGGGCATCCACGACCGCACACACCTGCGCTTCTTTGCACGCAACAACCTGCCGGAACTGTTCGCAAAAACCGGCTTCGAGATCGTCGAGTTGCGGACATCGCACCGCCTGCTGGAGACACCGGGCCGGTGGAGTCGAATGCTCGGGCGCTCCCTCGGGTGGATCCCGGTGCTCGGTAGACTGACCGCTTACCAGTTTCTTTGCGTGGTACGATGACCGGATTCCAACAGCGCAAGCGCATTCTCTACGTCAACCACGAAGCGGAGTGTGGCGGCGCAGAACTCAGCCTGTTGGAGTTGATCCGTGGACTCGACCGCGAAAAATTCGAGCCGCACCTGGTCTGTTCGATGGAGGGGCCACTGACCGATCAAGCCCGCGCACTGGGCGCCGAGATTCACCTGGTACCGATGCTGTTTGGCGGCAAGTTCGCCAAGCTCTGGGGCATCATGCGCGCTGGACTGAAGATCCGTCGGCTGATCAAGAAGGCTGGCATCCAACTGGTGCACACCAACAGCATGATCGCCGGCTACTGCGGCGTGTTTGCCGCCAAACTCTGCCAGGTGCCGACGATCTGGCACGTGCGTGACATCGATTATCCCGAGGCGGCCAGGAAGATCTGCACCCAGGCAGAACGGGTCGTCGCCAACTCGCAGGCCACCGCCGACAGTCTGGCGGTACCCCCGCAACTCGAAGACCGGCTACACGTTGTCTACAACGGCGTCGGACCCAACTTCTTCGAGCAACCCCCCACCCGCACTGAGGTGCGAGCAGAACTCAATCTCGGCGACGATGAGAATCTAGTCGGGGTCTTCGCACGGCTCGACCCCTGGAAGGGCCATGCCGACTTGATCACGGCGACCAAGCAGATCCTCCAAGAGCACCCGGGCACCACCATCGTGGTGGTCGGTGAGACCCTGTTCGGAGGCTCCAGAAGTCGGCACGAAAACTATCGCGAAC
>JAYZDB010000311.1:0-5877 GCA_036338025.1 Planctomycetota bacterium | reverse complement strand
AGTCCGTAACCAAGAAAGTCTCGGACGTCATCATCGGTGAAAAGGCGGGCAGCAAAGCCGAAAAGGCCAAGAAGCTGGAACTCAACACCATGACGGAAGACGAATTCCTGAGCCTGGTCGGTCGTACGTGACAACACCAAGGCACAAATCAATACCCAGGTACATCCTGAGGACGCTGGTTCTAGGAGTGATCTTGGGGATCCTCATGTTCATCGCGCACGTCGTGAGGGAAATGCTCTAGAAAATCAGGTCAGCGCCTGGGCACCCTTCCGGCGGTCTGTTGCGACCCAGAGGCTGTCCCCGCTACCCGACTCCGTGCGGCAATGTCCTGAACAGCGACTTGAACAAGGACGCTGCCCGCAGGCTGTCCGGGTCCATCGGCAAACCACGAAATGCACCTTCCGAAGCGACCAGAATCACCTTGGAGCGGGCACGGGACATGGCAACGTTCAGTCGATTGGTGGAAAAGAAGAATGCTGCCCGACTACTCAGGGCGTCCGGATCACCAACGGCGAGCGAAATGAGGATGACTTCACGCTCCTGACCCTGCATCCGTTCCACCGTGTCAACCACGATGTCCTCCTGGTCTGGAACGGATCGGCGCTGTAATGCCGATCGGCACAAGCGGACCTGAGCGCGAAACGGTGCGAGAACCGCGATCTCCGTCGCGTCAACTCCGTGTTGGGTTCGAAGCTCATACACCAACTCTCCAACCAGGTCCGCCTCCTCCGGAGATCGCATTCCCGGCTGCGAGTGATCGACGCGCGCGATCACCACTGACTTGTCAGGGGTAAGGATCTCGTCGTACTTGCCGCCCGGGGTGAAAGGCATCCGACAGTCGGGCACTGCCGACTTGATGCGGCCGCCGTAGAAGGCGTCCCCGATCACCTTGCTGAGAGGACCGTTCATCCGGTACGTCACATCCAACATCTCGCTGCCGTAGTTGTTGTGAAGGTGCTCGAAAATCGACACCGTGGCATCCCGGTCGACATGATGCGAAGTGATCACTGGCGGTAACTGGGCGTGATCACCCACGAAGATCCAGCGCTTGGCGAGCAGCATCCCCGCCATCGCGTGCGGAATCGGCAACTGACCAGCCTCGTCGAACACGGTGAAATGAAACGTCTCGGCCTCAGGGAGTTTGGCGAGCGCGAAGCTGGTGCCGGCCACCACGCACTTTGAGAGCGGAAACCCACCGCGTCGAGGATTTGCCGACCGCACACCCGCGCGACGCAGTATCTCATCGTTCTTGGATCCGAGCTTGAACAAGGCCAGGTCTGGGTCGCGTTTCCTCAGCGCCAGCAGAACATTGTCGACCGCTCGATGCGTGAAAGCTGATAGCGCAATACGGCACCCTGCACCGCACAAGGCCCCCAAGATTTCCGCAAGCAGTCGGGTTTTGCCAGTGCCCGGCGGGCCCTGCACGATTGCCAGGCTTTCAGTGGCGATCGCCATCGCGCCGGCACGCACCTGCACTTCGTTCAGAGAGACTTTGCTGAGGGAATCGAGTGCTCGCTGCTTGCGATCCTCATCACAACGGACTTCGTGATTACCCTCGAGCACAGAACGAACCAGTTCGTTTGCGAATCCATCCTGGACTACCTGCTGCAAGCGCCCACGAATACCCAAGGGACGGCGGTCAACGCAGTAACTCCCATCAATCTCAAATTCGTACAGTTGGCTGCGCGCCCATGGATCACGCCCCAGAGACAGGGTATCCCGGTCCGCGTCGTAACCACAAAATTCCATCGATACGGCATCCTCGAAGTCCACGCCGTCGCCAACCAGCACTGAGTCACCGACCCGGAACTTGCTCATGTTCTCGCTTGCCTCGAATTCAAAGCGGTTCTGACCCGCTTGACGCCGAAACACCACGCCCTGGATGCACTCGCCTTCCAACGCGCGATCTTCGGCCGGCAGCGCCCGCATATCCCTCACACTGCGCGCCTCGCCGTCTTCTTCACGGCGCAACATCGAAAGCAAGCGTTGTTCAAGTGACAAACCCATCAATGATCCTCCGACAGGCTGTGCTCAACCACCACATCGACGATTCCACACAGATCGAGCAGATCGCTGCGCCCCTTGTTGAGTAGCCACTGCTCTCCCTCGGCCTTGGAAGACCACATCGCGGCCGCATCCGCTTCGCCCTCGCGATGAGGATCCACCCCCAACAGATACTGGACGTGCTGTGCAACCCCAAACACCGGTCCCTGGTAAACCGCCACTCCGCGCGCACGCCGGGCGAGATCCACGAACCGCGCTTCGAGTTCTACCGATCCACCAGAAGTCTCGGAGTACCAACGTGGCAGTGCATCAGAGTAGTGCAAGACCGGAGTCTTGCGAGGCAACTGGTCGATCACCCGCTCGAATGACGCCAGTTCTTCATCAGCACTCTTCGGGCACTCCTCAAAAACCTCTCCGTCCTCCCGCGCGGGATACTGCGCGCCGATGTACAACAAGCGATCGGAGAACGCGTCGTAGAGGTGATGAATCACAGCGGCATTCTCCAAGTCCGGCTGCGCGCCGCGCTCTTGCCGGATTGGTTCGCCAGAAGTTCGCGCCAGCGCGCTCTGTTTGAGGCGTCGCAATAGTGCCGACTCGAGATGGGTGGCCTTGCTTTCAGAATCGACCAGCATGGAGTGCAGAGACTCGCAGTTTTCAAAACCTCGTTCTTCCAGCGTGGTCCGAACACCGCGCGTCATCCCCTGCAGCAGAGAAAGATCGTCGCCCGCGTGCATCTCCGGAATACAGATCTCGGACCAATGGCAACCAGAACATCCCCGCCCAAAGAAAGGTCGTGACTGCGAAGGGTCGCGTGCCAACTGCAGGACGCTCTCCTCAACCTCTGTGATAGCTGCCGCGTAGTCAGCAAGCACAAAGCGCCGTTCTTCTCCGGTCTTGAGAATCAGGTAGCCGTACTCCGGGTCACGACCCTGCAGTCGGGCGAGCATTCGTGAATAAAACGCCACCTGCAGGACCTGGTCACTGCGCGGTCGACCCGACGATTTGATGTCACCAACAACATAGTGAAAATCCCCCAACTCAGAGTCACCCGACTCTCGGCGCAGCAGATCGGGGATGCCGAGACGATCGTCCTCCATCAGTACGCCCTGTGTCACACCCGCGACACCTTCGCGCAGGAAGGCTAGTGTCTGGGCGGCGCCAGATTCGAAGTCTCCGCGCTCGAAGCTCGGCTCCTGGTAGTCCTCAAGGGTGGCTACAAATCGGTCCTCCCAGTCGCGGCCCCGCTTGCGCACAAACTCCTCGGGTTCTGTGATCCGTCGGCGCTTGGAACGATCCTCGTGTAGATCCAAGGCAACTGCATGTGAGCAGTGCAGCAGACTGTAGATGTTGGTTCCGGTGATACGCACGGAGTTCGAAGCGGAGGGCCGCGGAGGTCACGAAAGGGGCAAACCCAGGCTAGTCCTTTCGGATCGCGACACGACAATCGAGATAGCTGGCGCCCAGACCAATGTCCGTGGCACGCGCTTCGATCAGCGTATTCGCCGAATGACCGCGATCAAAGTGTCCACCCTTCGGCATGATCGCGATGTCCTTGCGTTGGTCCCGGTCGAATCGGAGTTCGGCTTGGACCTCTCCATGTGCACTGCGGACCGAGACGATATCCGCCTCCGCAAGGCCAGGTACGGCTTCGGGATGCACCGTGACCCAAGTGTGGGATCCAAGCCCAGCGCCCGCCCATTGCGACGCCTGGCTCTCCTTGGTGGAGTTGCTCAACAACCAGAGCGGGTATTCCTCATCCCTGATGACAGCCGGCGGCTCGCGATCGACCAGCAATTGGACCCGGCCGTTCGGCGGTTGGACGCGCCCATCGGGAAACAGCAACTCCCCACCCCGGGGATTGCGGCAGGCTCCCTCGCGCAAAGCCTCAAGCGTTACCCCCTTGGGGCCAACCCGCTCAAGCAGGCGCCGTTTCCAATCCTCGACCGAACCTGCGAGCTGGTCGCCCAGACCCAGCCGGCCTGCAAGTTCCTGGAACAACTCAAGCTCGTGCAGCACACCGGGTGGCGGCGGCACTACCGCCCGGGACTCACCCAGGTAGTGGTGTCCGTAGGCTCCGAGCAGGTCATCGTCCTCGAGCAACGCCGGGACCGGCAACACAAGGTCGGCGCGGCGGGCGGTATCGGTCAGGAACGGGTCCGCGACCACGACGAATTCCGTCGACTCAATGACGCTAGCGACGCCGGGTGAATCCGGCAGCATGCAGACGGGGTTGCCGGCAGTGACCCAGATAGCCCGGATCGGCGGGTCCTGCATCGCCGGCACATCCAAGGCAAACAAGGGTTCGCGGACGTAGCGGGCTGCTGTCCCTTCACTTAGAGCCCGGAAGGCCCCCCGTCGGCTGAAATAGAAGGAACATCCGCCGCCTGGTCGGAAAAGATTGCCGGTTATGGCGGACAGGGCGTCGAGGGCCCGGACGATCGCGCCCCCCTGCCCGCGCCGCTGCAGGCCCCAACCGACCAGGATCGCCGTCGGCCCATCGGCGAGGGCATCCGCTAGCTCCGCGATGCTGGCAACCGGGACCCCAGCGTCGGCAGCGTATTCTGGCTCGGACTTGCGAGCCAGCAGGGCGCTGTAAGCCTCAAAGCCATCACATCTTTCGGCAAGCTGCGGGTCCAGGCGTCCAGCCTCCACCAGGCGCCGGGCGACCCCCAGCGCCAGGTCGAGATCTCCGCCGGGGCGGGGGCGAATCACCTGGTCGCAGAGACTGGCCCCCTGGTGCTGAATCGGGTCAATCAGGGTGATCCGGGTGCCCGCGGCCCGCGCCTGTTTGAGCAGGGGTATAAGGTGAAGGTTGCTGACGAACGGATTCTTGCCCCAGAGCAGGATGTGGCGGCTGCGGAGGAGATCCGCGAGGTCATTGCTGTCCGAGACCCCGAAATCCAGGACCTGGGCCGCCTCCCCGGCTCCGCTGCAAACATCGCCCGACTTGACCGTAACCGGGCCAAATGCCTCGAAGAAGCGGTCCGCGATCGCCTTGAGCAGGCCCAGGCTACCCCCAGACCGGTAGTGAAAGATCGCCCCAGGGCCGGACTCCGCCCGGATCCGGCCCAGTCGATCCGCCGCAACGTCGAGGGCCTCGGCCATGGAAACCGGCTTGAGCTCCCCGTTCTTACGGAGCAGCGGTTGGCGAACCCGATCGGTGGCGTCCAGCCGCTCGTGGAACCTGCTAGTCCGATAGCACAGGAAGCCGCGGGTCACCGGATGGGCCGAATCGCCCTTTAGAGCCACAATACGGCCGTTTTCGACCGTTGCGACCATTCCGCAGGCGTCCGGACAGTCCCGGTTGCAGGTGGTTTTGCGTTCCATTCGGACCATGTCGAGAGGGAGTTTAGGGGTCCCAGGGTCCCTGCCAGCCACTCGGATGCCTCCTAAACCCATAGAAATGGAGAAAAAAACCGCCTGCCAGGTCCATTGCCGCCGAGCCGCAATTGCTTGTCGCGATGGCACGGGGATTTAGGGCCCACCAGGCCGTTCCTAGAGGCCCTGGGTCGGCTGCATCCCGCCTCGGAGGCGGTCCTGGTGTGGATAACTCTCCCCAAACATTCCAGGGTCGGAGCCGATCCCAGGGGCATCCACCGAGGAGTCTCGCCCCTGGCCTCCCTAACAAAAATTAGGGTCATTACGGTAAAAACCGGTAGCGCATGCTTGAGGCAGACCCTTGCTCTGGTCAACCTTCCCACAAAGCACGGAGGGGGTGGCTTTGGAGCTACGTCCTCGCAACCGAACTACTTGTTGATCCCACTTTGGGAGGGACCTTACCCATGATGAATCCCCTCGGATACTGCGTTGCCATCCTGGCGACTACTAGCTTCGTTCTCGCAGGAGGCGAGGGCGATAAGAAGGGCGGCGAAA
>JAYZDB010000310.1:0-5131 GCA_036338025.1 Planctomycetota bacterium | reverse complement strand
CGGACCACACATGTAGAACTCAAGCGTATCGAGATCCGGATGATCCTTGAGGGAGTTGTCGTGCAATACCTGATGAATGAAGCCCGTGTAACCAGACCCGTTGTCTTCCGGCATCGCGTCGGAAAGGGCTCGCCTTCCTTGGCCACCACACGAGCCTTGGAGGCGGCGGGGAGGCTAACGACCCTCACCCTACTGTCGACCCCGACCTGAAGAGAAATCCGGCGGCCGAAACGGGTATCTCCCAGCCCTGCACGCGCATCGAAACCTCGATGCCAGGGCAGGAAGAAATGGCGGGAGTGCATGGGAATCGAACCCACCGGGACCGCCTTGGGGCGACCCCCACTGGTTTTGAAGACCAGGCCGAACACCAGCTCGAATCCACTCCCACGGGGAATGTCGCGACACCACCGCGACCGGGATCCAGCGCAGCGGGCGCGGTAGCGTGCGGATGGAGACCCACCGCGTCAAGAGCCAGCCGACATTCCCACGACGCCACCCCTTGCCGGCTCAGCCATCGCTTTCGATACTGGGGGCTGGATGCACAGCACCTACCTGGCGCCCATTCTGCTCCTGGCCCTGCCCCTGGGGGCACAGGTCAAGCCCATCGATTCTCCCAGGGCCTTCCTGGAGGTGACGGCCAGTACGCAGCGGCCATACTTCCACCAGGTCATTCGGGTACGGCTTCGGTTCGGCGTCGAGCAGACCTTCGCCCGCGATCACCTGATCCAGCTGTTCCGCATCCGCCTGGATCTACCGGTCCAGATCGACGCGGCGTTCCTGGACCAACTCGAAGGCACCCGCCGACTGGAGCCCGTAGCCCCGGCCGCGCTGGCAGTGACGCCCGGCAAGACCCCCACGACGATGCGCATCGCAGTCAACCAGGCAGCGGAGATCGCCCGGCGATTGCCGGACGAGCAACGTGACGGTCAGACCTACACGGTGCTGCAGATCGAGCGACAGTATGTGCCCGAGCGGGTCGGCTCCCTCACACTGCCGGCCGCGTCGTTGCGCTTTGCTCATGCCACCGGCTTTCGTAACGATGCCCTGCGCGGGCGGGTACCGATCGACCCCCGCGACGTGCAGATACGAAGTTCCGCAGCATCACTCGAGGTCCGTGCCCTGCCCACCACCAACCGGCCAGCCGCGTTCTCAGGGGCGGTCGGTCGGTTCCGGATCCAGACCGAGGCACATCCACGAACACTGACTGCCGGGGAGCAGTTGCAGCTCACGCTCCGGCTGGAGGGAGAAGGCAACTTCGGCGGTTTCGCCCTGCCATCCCCAGGCGACGATCCGGGTCTGCACGTCCTGGGCCGGGTCGAACGCCAGACCCCGACCTCACGGGTGCTGGTCTTCGACATCGAGCCAGCGGCCGGCGTCCGAGCCATCCCAGCGATTGCCTTCTCCTACTTCGAGCCCGGATCCGGTCGCTACCAGACCATCGAGTCAGCACGCATTCCCTTGACGGTGCGGGGCACGGCACCGGGCACCGACCGGCCAGCCGCGGGAAAACCGGGAATCGACGACATATACGCCCTCAAGGCCTCGCCAGATCGGGTCCTGCACACCTCAAACCTGGGCGCACCCGGGCTGTTCCTGCTCATTCTATTGAGCTCCCTGCCGTGGCTGTTCAGCGTCGGATTGCGATCGATGCTGCATCAGCGTGCGCGCGCCGCCGACCCGATAAGAAGACGGGCACTGGCCGCCCACCGGGTGTTCCTCCAGGACATCGAGGCTGACGCATCGCGGCTCGGTGACTCGCTCGTTGCCTACCTGGCGGGACGCATGAACTGCACACCGGCGGCCGTGATCAGCCATCAACTGCGGGAGCAACTGGTCGCAGCCGGTGTCGGCGAGCAGTTGGCACAAACCACGCAAGCCCACATCGAACAGCTCTTCGCCGACCGGTATACCGGCAGCCAGCCGACATCCCACGACGGCGGGGCGCCCTCCGCCACAGAGATCCGAGCCTTGGTCGAGTCGTTGGAGTTCGCCTTTCGGCGCTCGATCTAGCTGTTCACCGGCCTGGCTAGCGACGCTTCAAGCGGTCACGCCAACCAGGTCGGCGCATCTTGCCGCTACGGAATACTCGCAGCCCGTCGGCCTGGGCGCGCTTCTCGTAGTCCGGCAACTCCAACGCGATGGGCGGCAGCTTTCCAATCGCTGCATCCAGCCTGGCAAGCTGCTCCGACCTCTGGCCGGCGAGCAGTCGGGACCGAAGGAGCTTGGCGGTGTCCATCGGGGTCTGGTTGAGACCGTCGAGGGAACCACCTGCGGAGGGCTTGCGGGCGAAGGATGCCAACAGATCCGCCACCGACCGATCGTAACGCGACTGCTCCATCGCAACCCGGGCCTTGCCAGCCATCGCGATCGCAGCGAAGTGGTCGGCGGTCGAGCGGCTCTTCGGGTTCTTGACGATCGCCTGGTCGAACCTGGTGATGGCCAGGTCGTAGGCCTCGAGGGCCAGGTCGTTCTCACCGGCGCGGCGCCGGAATTCCGCAACGACGATCGATGCGTAGCCGGCAAACCAGGTCAGGTTTGGCGTGGCATCCGCCGATTTCAGGCGAGCCGCGTAGTAACGCTCCAGGCCATCGATCCCGCCGTCCGCCAGCAGGCGCCCACGCATCCTGTCATGCAGGCGACCGGAGTCCGGGAACCGCTTGACCCCAGCCCGTAGGGCTCGACCTCCCTGTCGCTTGGCGCCGAGATACAGCAGGAAGTCGTAGTGCATCACGACCTGCGAGTCGGTGCCACGAGGGTGCTTTGAGAGCACCGAGTAGGTGGCGTGAAGATCGGTCAACCACTCCCGGGGCCACTTCTTCTTCTCCTTGATCGCAAGCCTGATCGCCTGCATGCGAGCTTCTGCGAAGATCCCCAGCACCGCCATCGAATTCCAGCCAGTGTCGCCCTTGGGTACTGCCCGCACGGCGATCTCCACGCGCTGGTGTGCACGTTCGGTAGCGCCGAGGTAGTAGTCACAGATCGCGAGGATGGAGTCGACCCGCCAGCCCTTGGCGCCGAGTTTCTCAGCCGTCCGTGCCGCGCGCCGCGCGTCATCGAACATCAACTGCGTGTACTTCGGCGCGGTCCGATAGTCCCGGGACAACATCTTGGAGGTCTGTGGGTTGACCGCCAATTCGAGCGACGCCTCGGCGAGTTCGAGATGTGAGTTGGCGTTTTTTGGCCGGCTCCTGGTAGCAGCCGCGCGGTATTCCAACTGCGACTCGATCGCCACCAGTTCCCGTGGAGCGCCGGCTTTGCTGGTTGCGAGCGCTTCATCCCAGGCCTTCGCATCCACGTGAGCCGACCGGCCAGACAGACCGCTGTGCACTGCCGCCAAGGTGCTGGCCCGCGAATGGTACTTGGCGAGTCGACGCAGCGCGGCGACCAAATCTCGGCGCTCGGAATCCTCCATCGGCGCGCGCAATGCCTCGTTGATGACGTCGATGGCGACAGCCGAATCCGTCTTGGCGAGCGCCTGCCGCGCCAACTTGTTGAGCTCGACATCGAGATCGTAGACCGCCAGGCGCAGGAGGTCAGCCTGCGCACCCTGCGGCCTGGCAACAACCGCCTGCAGCAACTGTCTGCGGGCATTCTTGTCACCACCGAGGTAAGCCTTCTCGACCAGGACCTTGTCGCGATGATCGTTACTCACGACCTTTTCGACCAGCGAACGCTCGCGGATCTGCCGAGTCAGGTCCTTGCGACGCTCGATGATCCCCTTCTGGACCTGATTAAATACCGACCGGGTGTCGAATGCGTAGTAGAGATCGTAGGTCTCCTTGCCGTCGAGTTCGATCATGATGTGCCGAGGCGCGACCCGGTCGTTCTCGAAGTACTTCTTGAACAAGGCCGGCTCGATCCACATGTGCTCGCCGCAGGTGATACTGCCGAAGCGTGGACACTCGATGCGGCGACCGCGCTTGTCGTAGTCGCGCGAGTTGTGGCGATAGACCGACGCCATCACGCAGACGTACGGCTCGTAGATCTTGGCCACCTCAGGTTGTCGATAGCGCACGCCCGCGTAGTGCTCACTGGCAATCTCACCATCCATATTGGTGCAGATCAGGATCGGCTTGCCGGTTTCCTTGGACAGCAGGACCGCATCCTCCCAGGTCCGTTGCCAGGTGATGAGGACCGGCTTCTTCCACTCCTCGGCGGTCGGAGCCCGCCACATCTGCTCACGTACCGCGGTACCTTCCACCGTCCCGAGCGGTATCGGTTGTTTCTTGGGATCGGGCTGTGCGCTCAGATCCGCGAGCAGGGCGAGTCCCACCAAGGGGGTGGCAGCAAGTCGGAGAAGGGCAGGGGTCATGCGGAAGCTAGCCTCAATGGACTGGCGGTGAGGTCAGGAGGGCGAGTAGCGGGAGCAGCCCGGCACAGCCCCATCTTAGCGACGCATCCTACGGCGAGAAGGCGGCAGGAGTACCGGTTCCGTGTCGATCCACAAGCCCCCGACCGCATTGCTACGCCTGCGTAGCGATAACGATCCGGGTCAGGCCAGCCCCCTCGATACCCAGCGGATCGACGCGGGGTCAGGGGACCCGCTTCTTCAACCGGAACAGCCTGGGCACCGCAGTGGAGTGGAACGAGAAATCCCGCTTCAAATCCGCGAGAAACTTCTTCATCTGGTTCTGGTAGCGGGACGGGGCAGCCCCGATCACCGACTCCTCGACCAGGAACACAGGGCCCGACTGCGCAGCCTGCGCATCCACCCGCCGCCGGAAATCCTTGAGCATCGGGGCGACCTTGTCGGCAACCAGGTAGTCCACGACGAAGGGATTGAAAGCCCGGACATCAGGCTCCTGCGCACCCGGAAAATAACGCACCCACATCGAATGATCGTTCGGTGTCTTCACGAGGAACACCACCGTCGCATCCGGACCGACCGCCGCCGCCACTGCGCCGATCTGATCACGGATCGGGTCGCGCTGGATGACCGGAATCATCAAGATGACCGACGCGACGAACAAGACCGCGTGCAGCAGGAACGGCCAGCGCGGCCGAGCGGTTGCCGGCCGTACCAACACCCATAGCAACCGCGCCGAACCCAGGTAGGCGAACAAGGCCGCAAGCTCGCCCAAGTACCAAAAGGCCGGCAACGGCAGGAACGCCACTAGCGTCGTCAAGATCA
>JAYZDB010000309.1:0-10450 GCA_036338025.1 Planctomycetota bacterium | reverse complement strand
CTGGTGGCAAAGGAGAAGTTGAAGAACTGCAAGCCCATCCACCCGGACTACAAGCCGGCCGAGTTGATGCTGAAGAATGCCGAGTCTCGTCTCGCAGAGCTCGAAGACGTCGCCGGTGGCGGCGCCGCATCCACCAAACCGAACCCAGAATACCAGCGGATCGAAGGTCTGTTGCGGGAACTGAAGCGTAGCGCCGAACTCAGGAAGCAGCAGCGCATCCTCCGCAAGGAGCGCTTGAATCAGCTTGAGGGTCGGCTTGCCAAGCTCCCGGACATCTATGTCGATTACGACGAGTTGCGCCGCGTCCTTCAGAACCTTGATCAGCGTGACAAGTCCCTCAACGCCGAACTGATTGCCAAGAACCGGGCGATGCGGCTGATCCGAACGGAGAAGCCGTTCGAGATCCTGCAGGAGGCCATTGTTCCTACTCGTCCGACCGAACCTAATTCATATCTGCAAGCCCTGATCGGCTGTCTCGTCGGCCTGGCTGCGGCGATCGGTCTGGTCATCCTGATCGACTTCCTCCAGATGACCTTCAAGAGTGTCGGAGACGTGGAGTCAGCCCTGGGCCTGCCAGTACTCGGTAGTCTCAGCTATCTCGAGACCGAGGCGGAGATTTTCGAGGCGCGGGACCGGCGCGCCAAACTCGCGCTGTTTGCGGTGATTGTTCTCGTCCTGTCCTTGACGGTGGTGACCATCTACTACATCACGCCGACCCGCTTGCCGAGTTTCGTTACGGAATTCCTGGACCTATTGTTGGGTGCGCCCAAGTAGAGGTCTTCCTTGCGCGATCTTCTGGTTTTCGGCTTCGTCGTCCTGTTGTTGCCGACGTGTTTCCGCCGACCATTTATAGGTCTGCTGCTGTTCTCGTGGTTGGCCTATATGCGGCCGCAGAATCTGTGTTGGGGTTTTGCCCGCAACATGCGGTTCAGCTTCTACGTCGCGATCACGATGTTCGTGGGCTGGTATGTGTACGAATCTCACAAGCGTCGGTTCTTTACTCGTGAGATCCGATCCTATCTGCTGGTTGCGCTAGGTACCATCATCACTATTGGGCTCTTGCTGGCGGACGAATGGGGTCCCTTGACCGCCCGTTACTTTGTGGAGTTCATCAAGATCATCCTGATCGCGCTGTTCACTCTCAGCCAGATCGACAGCAAGCAGCGGTTGCGGGCAATCTTGTGGGTCATCTGTGGGTCCTTGGCGTTCTACTCGATCAAGAATGGCCTGATGGGTTTCGTGAGCGGGGGTGCGACAATCCTCAGAGGCCCGGGCGGAATGCTCGAGGACAACAACGACTTTGCCCTGGCGCTGGCGATGAACATCCCGCTGTTGTTCTACCTCAGCGGTGTTGAGAAGAATCCATGGGTCCGGAAGTTCTGTCTTGCGGGGGTGTTCCTGACCGCCGTGACGATCCTCTTGACGCACTCACGAGGCGGGTTCCTGTCCATGTGTGCGTCGATTTCCGTGATCTGCTGGCGTTCGGGCAAGTTGTTCCACGTGTTCCTGTTCCTCCTGGTGGCCCTGTTGGGGTTCGTCTTGTTTGCGCCGGAGCACGTCCAGGAGCGGGTCATGAGTATTACGGCGTCGAGCGAAGAGGACTCATCGATCCGCTCGCGCCTGGACTCTTGGGGGGTGGCTCTGAGGATGTGGCAAGCTCACCCGGTATTTGGGGTGGGGCTACGCAATTACATTGCCAATGCCTTGGAGTTTGGCGAGACCGTGGGATATCGCGGGGTTGTGCACGTCGCGCACAACTCGTACCTGCAGATTGCGGCAGAGGGCGGCACCCTGTCCATCTTCTTGTATCTGATGCTCTTGTTGTCTGTGTTTGTGTCGTGCGGATGGATGCGGCGGGTGGCTCGGGTGCGACCGGATCTGTACTGGGTAGGGCGCTACGGGCGGATGTACGAGGCTGTCAACGTCTGCTTCATGGTGGGCAGTATGTTTTTGAACCGGGGACACTTTGATCTTGTCTACCACTTCGTGAGCCTGGTTGGTGCAACTGTCCTGATCGTCAAGCGGGAGCTTGCGAATCCACCGCCGGAGATGTCGGTCGAGTACATGGATAGCCCGTTGACTGGACAGATCACCGTTGGGCGCAAGTCCCCGGTGCCGGAGGCCAGCATGCCTACGTGGGGGCGTTGAGCAGCACGCGATGTGTGGAATTAACGGTATCTTCAGTTTGCACGGGAACGGTCGCGTTGACGAAAGTCTGGTCGTGGCGATGCGTGACTCCCAACAGCACCGTGGACCGGATGGCGCTGATCTGCGTATGGGGCCGGGCTATGGTCTCGGACACCGTCGTCTTGCGATTGTGGATCTCGACAACGGTGTCCAGCCGATGAGCGACGAGGCTGCCGAGGTTTGGGTTACCTACAACGGCGAGATCTACAACTACCGGGAGCTGCGGTCTGAGTTGATTGCGGCTGGTCACCGTTTCCGGACCAATTGTGATACCGAAGTCCTGATCTACGGCTACCTCGAGTGGGGCCGTGGACTCCCCGAGCGGTTGGTCGGGATGTTCTCGTTTGCAATCGTCGATGAGCGCAACCACAGCTTGTTTGCGGCTCGCGACCGGATGGGACAAAAGCCCTTCCACTACACCTTGTTGGATGACCAGTTCCTGTTCGGTTCCGAGATCAAGTCCCTGCTGGTGGACCCCCGGGTTTCACGCGCAATCGATAGGGATGCGCTCGGGCAGTATTTGATCCTCAGCTACGTGCCTGATCCGAAGACGATTTTTGAGACGATCCACAAATTGCCGCCGGCGTCTTGTCTTTCGATCGAGAATGGTCGCATGGATGTCCAGGAATACTGGAGCCCGCAACTGATGCCGGCGCAATCCAGTGGTTCGACTCCAGACCTCCGCGATCAGCAGGAAGAACTGATTAGCCGGTTCGATTCCGCGGTCGAGGGTCGCCTGATGGGGGATGTCCCGCTCGGCGCCTTCTTGTCTGGTGGTGTTGACAGCTTTGCAGTCGTCGACAGCATGAGCCGGGTGACCACCGGTCCGGTGATCGCTTGCACGGTGGGGTTCGACAATCCTGCATTCGACGAACGTGAACATGCCCGCACCGCAGCCGAGGCGTGCCAGGCCCAATTGCACGAAGAAGTCCTGAGGGTCGACGACATGCTGGACGTCGATTGGTTCTCGGATGTTTACGACGAGCCTTTTGCCGACTCAAGTGCGATACCGACCTACCATGTCAGCCGGATGGCGCGGCGACACGTCACGGTTGCTCTATCGGGTGATGGTGGCGACGAAATTTTCGCTGGCTACCGTCGATACGCTTTCGATGTCAGGGAGAACGCCTACCGGGGCATGCTGCCGAGAGGCGTATGGGGAGCCCTTGGCACGATCTACCCGAAGTTCGACTTCCTGCCACGTTGGATGCGTTTCAAGCGGACGCTTCAGAACCTCGCTTGTTCACCCGAGGAGGCCTACGCCCGGTCGGTCAGCGCCGCCCTGCCATCCGAGGTGATACCTCTCTTGAAGCCTGAGTGGCGCGGTCAGGACCCGCTTCAGCCGGTGCGTGATGCATACCGTGAGGCTGGCGACAGCCACCCATTGGTCTGTTGTGCGCATGCTGATCGTCGTACCTACCTGCCCGGCGACATCCTCACCAAGGTTGACCGGGCATCGATGGCCGTGTCTCTGGAGGTGCGTTCGCCGTTCCTGGATCATCACCTGGTGGAGTTTGCAGCGGGTGTTCCGCCAGATCGCAAGCTGCTCAATGGTGAGGCCAAGGGGTTTTTGCGTTCCAGCCTGGTTGGTCGCTTGGGTCGCGAGGCATTGGACCGCCCGAAGCGGGGATTCTCAGTACCACTTGCGCAGTGGTTGCGGGGTTCGCTGGGGGAGTCGCTCGAGCGAGCCCTTCACGATGGCCCGCTTGAGACCTTCTTCGACATTCCAGCGGTCCAGACCGTGCTGAGTGAGCATCGTTCGGGATTGCGCGATCACAGTCGGATCCTCTGGGCACTTCTCGTGTTCGATCGATTCTTACGGAGGTGGGTCGCGTGACGGGACAGATTCTGACCCTGACCAACCTCTTCCCTAGCGCGTGCAGGCCGCACCATGGCCGATTCGTCCAGGAACGCATGCGTCGGGTCGCCGAGGCGAGTGGTCTTGAGTGGCAGGTCGTGTGTCCGATTCCAAGGGTGCCGCGTCTGTTTCGGAGGTCAGCAGATCGGGTATTCGCGGCGATGCCGGAACGTGAGGAAGTCGATGGGGTGCAGGTGCATAACGTGCGCTACCTGCACCTGCCGGGGGTTTCGTTTAGCCGTCAGGCTGCTCGCATCGCTCGGGCTTGCCGACCGGTTGTGGAGGGTTTGACAGCCGGTAGATCTTCCGTGCTGGATGCTCACTACGTCTATCCGGATGGCGTTGCTGCGATGCGGATAGCCGACCAGCTCGGGATGCCGGGTGTCGTGACAGCGCGTGGATCGGATGTCAACGTGATCGCCAAGCATCCAGCCATCGGTGTGCAAGTGCGGTCGGGAATGAGCAAGGCTGCGGCCTTGTTTGCCGTCAGTGGTGCACTCTGTCGGCAGTTCGACCAGGTGCTGGGTGAAACAGGTCGGACTCAACTGGCTCGGAACGGGGTTGATCTGGAGGTGTTTCGGCCACCGTCCGATGCTGCCGGAAAGCTGGCTGCGCGCCGACGGTTCGGCCTGCCCGAGGACCGCAAGCTGGTTCTTGGGGTCGGACGCCTGGTCGACGCCAAGGGATTTCAACACGCTGCCGCGGCCCTGCGTGACCTGGGCGGTGACAGTGTCCTGGTGATCGTCGGAGAGGGGCCGCAGAAGGCCCGGATTGCCGCCTTGTTGCCGGCTTCCCGGGTCGTGTTCCTCGGTGGGCTAGCCAAATCCGAGGTCGCTGAGGCCTACCGGGCCTGTGACATGCTGGTGCTGCCGTCCTATCAAGAGGGCTGGCCGAATGTCGTCACCGAGGCGCTTGCGAGCGGTCTCGGCGTGGTTGCCAGCGAGGTCGGCGGGATCCCCGAGATCTGCACCAATCCGCAGGTCTCGAGGCTGGTGCCGCCCAGGGACGAAGCTGCCTTGGCAGCGGCGATGGGAGAGTTCTTTGTCACTCCACCGGATCCAGTGCAGGCGCAGGCTCAGGCGAATCGATACTCATGGGACGAGACTGTCGCCATGTTGTCGAAGTTGTTTCAGGAACTGGTCGCATGAACGGGCGCCGAATTCTCTACCACCATCGCATCCGCGCCGAGGACGGTCAGGCGGTGCACGTGCGCGAGATGATTGGCGCTCTGCGCGCAGCTGGCCATGAGGTGCTGGAGTGTGCACTGGTGCCCAAGGCGACCGGCGATGTTGGCAGCAACGGGGTGGCAAAACCCGAAGTACCGGGATTCTGGCAGAAGCTTAGTCTGCCGAGGTTGGCGAGAGAGTGCGCCGAGATTCTCTACACCAGAAAAGGTCGCTCGATGATCTTGGCGGCGGCCAGGACGTTCCGGCCCGATTTCATCTATGAACGATACGCGCTGCACTGTCGATCCGGATTGTTGGCGTCCCGACAGTTAGGTGTGCCGCTGCTGCTCGAGGTCAATTCGCCGATGTGTGACGAGATGGAGCGTTTGCAGTTGCTGCGCTTCCCTGATCTCGCTCGTAAGGCCGAGAAGGAAGTCCTTGCCGGAGCAGGGCGGGTGCTGGCGGTCTCTGATGTGCTGGCGGAGCGACTGGTCGGGATCGGAGCCCAGCGGTCGCGAGTGCGGGTGGTTCGCAACGGCGCCGAACCCGGCCGACTCGACGATCGGGCCCGCCAGGTCGGTCGGGAACTTCGGGACCGGCTCGGCATACCACAGCGTGATTTCATCTTGGGTTTCGTCGGTTACATGCGGGAGTGGCATCGTCTCGATCGGGTCGTTGACGCCATGCAGCGCATCCAGAGCGAGCGGTTGCATTTCGTGATCGCCGGCGAGGGTCCGGTACTCTCGGGCCTGGTCGAGCAAGCCGCGGCTGCCGGACTGGCGGGCCGGGTTCATGCATTGGGCGAGGTGCCGGCCGCTGAAGTCCCCTCGGTCTGCAGCATTTTCGATGTTGCGCTAGTACCAGCGATCAACGAGTACGCGTCGCCGCTGAAGGTGTTCGATTCTCTAGGAGCAGGTGTTGCGACGCTGGCTGTCGATCAACCCAACATCCGTGAGTTGATCACAGACGGCCAGACTGGTGTGCTCTTTGATCCGGATGATGAGAACGCCCTGGCGCTGCGCCTCGAAGACCTGGTTGGCGACCCGGAGCGAACTACCGCGATTGGCCTGGCCGGTCGGGACTCACTGCTTGACAACGATTGGACCTGGAAGGGCAACGCCGGGCGAGTGCTCGAAGCGTACGAGGAATTGCGATGACTCGGCTGTTCTTCGCTTTCTACCTGCCCTTGTTGATCGCCTACGGTGATTCGATGAAGTGGATCTGGGACCGGTGGATACAGGGCGAATACTACTCGCACGGCCCACTGTTGCCGTGTGTCGCGATATTCGTTCTATACAACCAACGTTCCAGGTTGCGGAAGATCCCCGCTGACGTCGATCTGCGTGGATGGTGGCTGCTGGGTGTCGGCCTGATCCTCCGATGTTGTGGGGCGGCTCAGATGGTGGATTCCCTGTCGGCTGCCAGCCTGGTCTTCACGGTCTCTGGAGTCGTGATGTTGACTCTAGGTGTGGGCCGCTTGAGGGCGGTCCTGCCGGTGATCATGCTGCTGCTGTTTGCGACCCCAATGCCGATGGATTTTACCGGCCGAATTGCCTTCGAGCTCAAGGAGTTGGCGGTAGATGGTGCCCTCAACCTGGGCAACCTGTTGGGGCTTGGTGCGGCACGCCACGGGGCCAACCTACAGATCCCGGGTCAGACATTGATGCTACCGGTGGCAGACGCATGTGGTGGACTACGGTCCTTGTTCGCTCTCACGACCCTGGGCTACTGCCTGGCGTTCTTCATCGGCTCGCGCAGCTGGCAGCGCCGCATGGTCATCCTTGCTGTGACGGTCCCCTTGGCGGTATCCGTGAACATCCTGCGAATCGTCGGGCTGTGTTTCATGGCCAGAGACGTGGATATCCAATACGCGGGTGGTGATGGGCACACTCTGATGAACTTCATCGCCTGGGGTGTCAACATCGGCGTGTTGCTGGTATTGGATACCTGGCTCGAAAAGCGGGTGCGGAAGAAGCAGCGGGTGGCGGGGCAGGAGGTGACGGCATGAGCGAGCATCCAGTGACTGTCCCTCCAGCCACCCCGTCCGTCGCGAGGCGCCTGACCAGGTCCTCCATCCTCCTTTGGTTGCTGGCCCCGGCGCTGTTGTTGCTGAGTTCCGTGCGCCCGACGTTCACGCGGTCAGAGCGGGCGGCCCAGGTGCCGACGCAACTCGGTCCTTTCAGCCTGCATCTCGAACGGGAGATTACTCCGAATATCGAACGCCTGCTGGGTACCCGGGATGTCGCGTGGCGGGAATACGTCGATGCCGGAGGACACCTGATCTACCTGACGGTTGTGTTTCATGACAGCAACTGGAAGAGCTTGCATCCTCCCCACATCTGTATCAGGGGCTCCGGGTTCAACATCAGCGTCGACGAGAATCACCAGTTGGATCTCGGAGGTGGGCGTCAGGCGACGATTGGACGTCTGCTGGCGACACTCCATGACAACCCCTTACGGGACTACATCAGCTATTACGCCTTCGTCGGTCGGGACTTCATTACCCCTAGCTACGCAGGCTTCTACCTGGAGAATGCAATTCCGGCTCTGTTCCGCCAGGCGACCCCTGGCTTTTTGATTCGAATCGAGGCGTTTGTAGACGAGGATGGTTTGCAGGCGGCCGAAGCCCGGTGTCTCGACATGTTTCGTCGGTTCCTACCAGTCGGTGAAGACCTGATCCAGCATAGATGAAGCACGCTCTCTCAATCGATGTCGAGGATTGGTTCCAGGTCCTGAACATGGCGCACGTCGTGGATCGTGCGAGTTGGGAGACGCATGAACTCCGTTGCGGCGATTCCACCCGACGGTTCCTGGATCTACTCGCAGCCCACGATGCCAAGGCGACGTTCTTCTTTCTCGGATGGATTGCCGAACGTATGCCAGACCTGGTGCAGGAGGTCGCGGCTGCTGGGCACGAGATAGGTTCGCATGGCTATGATCACCAGTTGCTGCCCGCGCTCGGTGAAGATGGCTTTCGGGCCGAGCTGATTCAATCCAGTGCGATCCTCAGCGAAATCACCGGCACAGCTCCGCGGGCTTTTCGAGCCTGCACCTGGTCGATTACTCGCCAAACGCCGTGGGCCTTGCCGGCTCTCGCCGAGGCCGGGTTCACCCTCGACAGTTCGATCTATCCGGTACGGCATCCCGACTACGGGGTACACGGCGCGCCGACTTCCCCGTACCGGATCGCGACGCCGGACGGCACGATCACGGAGTTTCCGCCGTTGACCCTGTCGGTGTTCGGGCGGCGTTTCCCGGTGGGTGGCGGTGGGTACCTGCGCCTGTTTCCTCTGCGTCTGCTACGCATGGGTTTGCACCAACAGGAGGCAGCTGGCTGGCCAGGGTGCCTGTACTTGCATCCCTGGGAGCTGGACCCGGATCAGCCACGCCGGGACCTCGGCGGACTCCGCGGATTCCGGCATTACGTCAATCTCCGCGGCACCGCGAGCAAGCTCTCACGACTGCTGAAGAGCTACCAGTTCGTGGGTCTCACCGAGGCTCTGTCGGCTGTCGATGAGCGTTTGCTCGCAGAAGATCCGGTGCTTGATCTTCTGGCTCCCTAGACGCTGATTGCTGCTAGAGCACAGTCAGTACGGCTGCCGCGCTGGCGCGATACGGGCTGGTGCTGTGGCCCTCGATCAGCTCTTGCAGGACTGCCTTGGCCAGGCCCAGGGATTCGGGCACCTGCAACGATAGCAGCGCCAGGGCCCGGTAATATAGGTGTGCTCCGTCACGCTGTGGCTTGGCTGCCGCCAGCGTCGTGGCGGCGGTCTGGTAGCGGCCCAGCCGCAGCTCGGCGAGGCCCAGGGAGAGCTTCGAGGCGGTTGACAAGTTCTCCAGGGAGAGGACTTCCTGGCCCTTCTCAACCAGTTGCCCTGATCGCGCGAGCAGTTGGATCAGGATGTCGAGGATCTCTGGGCTATCGAGATACTGCGGGATCCACAGGAGTGACTTGGTGGCTTCTGTGACGCGTCCGAGGTGGCCAAGCCAATGAGCCCGTAACTGCCAGATTGCGATCAAGGAAGGATCCCGACGCAGCACGGCATCGAGGGATTGCATGGCTCTTTCGTATCCGTGCCGGTTGGCGAGGCGCTCCAGTGACAGTTGGAGGAAGTGCAATTGTGCCTCGCTGGTGGCTGGACACATTTCGAGGTGCTGCCGCAGATAACTGCCTTCGATTGTGAGGATCTTGTCATGGACGACTCTACTTTCTGCGGCGTCCGTCAAGGCCTCGAGTGCCCGGTCGAGCCAACCGAGCAGGAAGTGTAGCGGGGCACCGTGGATTTCGCCTTTGTCCAAGCGACGCAGCGCTTCGGCTACCAAGGAGTTTCGCTCCGCGGGCGTCGCAGTCTCGGACAAGACCGTCGCTGCCCGGTAGTAGAGGACCAGGTATTCTCCTCTCTGTTCGTCTGGTAGCAGCCGTTCGATCTTGCGCAGCAAGTTGATCGCATCCCGGTGGCTACCGGAGTCGATCAGCAACTCGACTTCTTCCAGACCGATCCCTGACAAGGCCGGGAAACTGAGCCAGAACTGTTTCACCATCGGGAGGATCTTGTTGTGGGCCCCGGGTACCTTGAGGATTGCCGAGTTCTGCTTGAGCACCAGGGCAAGTAGTGCGGGTGGGGTGCTGGCGCCACCTCGCAGCGCCAATGCCGCCAACTGGTCCTTGATCTTGGATTGTTGCAGTGCCGGATGCTCGGTTTCGCTGAGGATCTGGAAAGCGGCGGTCATCAGGACGATGTCCGAGCCAAGTTGGTTGCGGATCTTGTCGAAGGCCGCCTGTAGTTCGATCGGGCGGTCGGCGTTTCCGCTCGCCTTGGCGAGCAGCAAGAGTGCCGCCGGGTTGCCTGGATTCTCGTCGACGAGCGTCTGGGCGAAGCGCATCGCCAGGCGGCCGAATGGGGGTTGCTCGAGCAGCGCGACCAGGGATATCAGGTTGGCACCGCTCTTGGTTGCCAGGGTCCGGACGTGGGGCGAGACCAGTGCCTTCTGGCTGATCACTGCCGCGACGCACTGGCACCCGAGGTGGTTGGGGGTGACCTTCAGTTGCCCGACCAGGAAGGGTACCGCCAGGGCAGGTTCGTGGCGTGCCACCAGGCTGGCGGCCAGCAGGCTATCGATGGCCAGGTTCTTCGGCAGGTCCGGTTCGTCGCCCTGGGCCAGGTCGAGTAGGGCCAGGTTGAGGGTGGCTCTTGATCCCACGTCGAATGCCATGGCTGCTGCGAGTAGTTCACGGGCC
>JAYZDB010000308.1:0-17056 GCA_036338025.1 Planctomycetota bacterium | reverse complement strand
GCAACGCCTACTACACCAGCAACACGATCAACTTCTACACCGCTGGCGGTGGCTGCAACATGACCGCCTTCCAGACCGTAATCGTGCACGAGTGGGGTCACGGCCTCGACGCTGTGTTCGGTGGCATCTCGCAGACCGATGGTCTGTCGGAGGGCTGGGGCGATCTGCTCGGGCTGTATCGTTCGGGTCAGCCTGAACTCGGAGCTGGCTTTAGGACCGGCACGACCAACGGCATCCGGACCGGTAACAACACCCTTACCTATCCGGCCGGCGGTGGAGTCCACCAGCAAGGCCAGACCTGGATGGGTTGGGCCTGGGATCTCCGCAAGAACCTGATCGTTACCCACGGCAGCACTGCTGGCCCAGCGATCGCCGAGAAGATCGTCATCCCTTCGATCGCAGCGGACGCCACCAACCAGCCGAACGCGGTGCGCGAGGTGTTCATCGTGGATGACGATGATGGCAACCTCAACAACGGCACGCCGAACTACCTCGACCTCGAAAAGGCGGCCCTCAAGCGCAAACTGCCCTACCCCAAGCGGACCAACCCCAACGCTGCGACCTTCACGATCTTTGGTAACGGCTGTCAAGGCACCGGCAAGGGTCCGTCCTTCTGCGTATCCAACAACTCGACCGGCGGCACACTGACCAACACGACGGCGGCCAATGAGTATGCCTATCAGGTCATCAACTCGACGGCTCGCACAGTCACCGGCTTCGAGGTCTACTCCGATGCGACTGGCTCGTCACCCGTCACCGTGCAGACCGCGATCTACGCTGACACTGGCAGTGGTATGCCATCGACCTCACCACTGGCATCTGGAACGATAACGATCGGAACAACGCCGGGGTTCTACCGATCCAATATCAGCGTCAGTGTCCCCGCTGGCAACTTCTACGTGTCGGTCGATCACTCGGCGGCAACCACGTACCTGGCCAACGTGTCTAGCGGGGCGAGCGGCATCGCGTTCTGGCGACGCCCACCGATGGGCTCCGGGGCGTTCGCCCGTTCGGGTCTCGTCTCGAGGTCGAGTTTCCGGGTCCTGTGTGCAGGGGGCGGTGGCAATGCCGTACCACTCCTGAGCAATGATGGGCTGCCGGAAATCGGGCACTCATTCGATGTCACCATCGAACAAGGCCGCGCAAACGCACCCGCAACACTCTTGAACGGAATCTCCAACACCGTTTGGGGCGGCGGAGCGCTGCCTTTCTCCCTGGCGCCCTTGGGTGCATCGGGTTGTGACCTTCTCGTCTCCCCGGACTACGCGCTCGGCATCGCTCTCGATTCCCAGGGCAAGGGCCAGGTGACGTTCCCGGTCCCGAACGTTCCGGCCTACTTTGGCCTGAAGGTGCACCACCAGTATTACGTCCTCGACCCGAGCGTGAACACGCTGGGCATCGCCGTAACACGAGGCGGCACATCGAAGGTCGGTCAACGCTAGTCGACCCCACACCCCGCTCGAAGGGCTCGCGCTCGCAGGTGTCTCGCCTGCGGACGCGGGCTTTTTTCATTTCGCTTGATCCGTCCGACGCACCTTGGACGAACGGCCCTGGCTCCACATCCGCAACCCCTCGAGTTGCTGACGGCCCTTGACGTAGTAGACCGGCTCCAGACTGTCCAGGTGTTCACGATAGCGATCTGGCATCTGGGACTCCCAACCGGGTCGTGCCTCGACGATCCCGATTTGGATCATCGTTCGGCAAAGTGCTTCAGCAATCCGCTGATGGCCCCGAATCGAAGGATGCACATGATCCACAAGCCACTCGTTGCCTGGAATCCCATCCTCGGTCAAGTGCTCGAACAAGGCACGCACGTCCAACCAGTGGGCAGAGGTTTCCGAGGCAACCTGAGCGAGCACCAGGTGCAGAGGCTCGGTCATCCGTAGCGGACAGATGTCCTCGTCCTTGGCCCGCATGAACGCCTTCTTGGCCAAGGCATGAGCACCGCTGACCTCCAGACTCTTGCCGAGCTCAAAATGGATGCCCGCATGTCGAGCATCGAGCGCACTCGCCGCCCGCAGCGATTCGATCCGGCGCTCTGCGGGCTGGTCCAGTGATCCAGCTGCGTTCCGATAACTATCGAAGCGGCCCTGATCTTCCTCGGTGATGTCATCCCGGTGGACGACCTTGAACGGCGGGCTGTCCTTCAGGTTCGCCACCGGATTCATCAGCACGACCGGCACCCCGGCGTTCTGCGCCATGTGAACCATCCTTCGCAAATTGAATTCGAAGTGCCGAGCGACTCCGGCATGCCAGGTGGCGTCGCGTTTGTAGGCATCGAGTCCGCCTCGGTAGTCGAGTAAGGCCTCCACCTCCGTCGCCAGTGTGGATCGATCCTTGGATGCTTGGCGCGGCGCCACCCGAACGTCCTCAACAAACCACGAGCGGATGACGTTGTATGACCGCAAGCGGCTCAATCCTCGATGCGCCCGTGCCACCCAGATCGGGGTTTCCTTGACTGCACGGTAGGTTCGATCCTCCAAGAACTCGTTATGACCGGCGTAGATGACGAACAGGTCCGGATCATGCCCGAGTAACTCCTGCATGATCGGCGCGAGTCGATAGCTGGCATACGAGATCCCCCCACAATTGACGACCTCCCAGTCTCGATCCGGACTTGCTTCTCGCAGATCGAGTTTCAACCAGGTCGAGAACGAAGTCGCGATGCCGTAAGGCCGCCCCTGCACGGTAGACCCACCGAGACAAAAAACACGGGACGTTCGATCGCCCTTCGTCGCTGGAAACGACTCCGGTTGAAACAGTTCACGGGTTCGCGGGATCTCGAACCGATCGGTGTGCGGGTTGTGGACGAACAGCGGTTGGACATCGACAAATCCGATGTAGGGATCTTCGGCGGTCGATATTTGGCCCAGCCCCGCCAAGCACAACACCCCCTCGAGCAAAATCAGCGGCGACAAGCCCACCAGGACTGATGCAGCCCGCAGACCAATCCCACGCCGGCTCAACAACCGAACCCGGGATACATCACCTCGCGTGTCTGTGGGCCTGCTCATCAGCCGGCCCACCATAGTGCACAGAGGGTCCGCCTAGGAGGCCCCTCACCGACTTGTGGGTCGTTTGACGAGGAACCGGTGCGACGCTCGACTAGACTCGCCGGCCCATGAAACACCTTGTATCACTCGTCATCACCGCCGCACTCGCCAGCTGTTCGACCCCGGTTACGCGTGCAGAGGTCTCAACGCTGATGGCTGTCCAACGCCAGGCATGGAACAACGGCGACTTGGAGAAGTTCGTCTCGTACTACGACCGTACGATGACGTTTTGTGGAAGTTCTGGTGTGACGCGTGGGATCGACAACCTGCTCAGCAGGTACCGGACCAAGTATCCCACCTCCAAGGAACGAGGTACCGTCACGTTCGAGCTGGTGGACTTTCGACCACTAGACCCCGACTCTGCCCTCGTCATCGGCAAGTACTCTCTCGATCGGGAATCCCCCTCCTCGGGGTTCTTCACCCTGGTCGTTGCCCGCATGGGCAGTGGGCTGAGGATCATCCACGACCACACCTCGGAATCGCTCCCCAAGGAGTGACGCAGACAAACCTCGTTTCCTGAACTGATCATCGCACTGCTCTTGATCACCCGGCACACTGCTCCGGACTCATGAATCAGGCACTCGATCCCCAGATTCCACCACTGCAGGTCTGCGCCACCCTCCTGGCACTCGGGCTGACCTGCCAGGCCGGTCTCGCACAGAACACCCAGCAGGATCCGCCGAGCCAACAGGCCAGGCCAGTCCTCGTGACGGCCACGCGCACGGAGAAGGACCCCTTGGATGTTCCATACTCCACAACCACGATCTCAGCCGAGGATCTGCAGCAGCGATCCTACCGGACGGTACCGCAAGCGCTTCGCGACGTGCCCGGGGTGATGATCCAGGAAACCGCACATGGGCACGGCTCGCCCTACATCCGGGGCTTCACGAGTTTCCGAAACTTGTTCCTGATCGACGGCATCCGGCTGAACAACTCGGTGTTCCGACCGGGTCCAAACCAGTATTGGAACACGGTCGACGCCTGGTCCCTCGAACGCCTCGAAGTCGTCAAGGGTCCTAGCTCCGTGCTGTACGGGACCGACGCAATCGGGGGCACGGTCCACGCCATCACCAGAGGGTCCCACGCCACACCGGGCCCGGACTTCCATGCCGAGGGCCAGACCATCCTGCGCTATTCCAGCGCCGAGGATTCGTTCCAAGCTCGCGGCGAATTTAGCATGCACATCCCGGGCACCAACGAAGCGCGAACCCGAATCCTCCTGGGAGGCACAGCCCGCTGGTTCGGAGACCTGGAAGGTGGTCACGGAGTTGGCGAGCAAGCGGGCACCGGATACGAGGAGAACGCCATCGATCTCAAAGGCGAGCACTGGTTCGATGACGATCGGCGCCTGGTGTTTTTGCATCAACGGGTGTCCCAGACTGACGTTCCCCGCACCCACCGCACCACTGACGGCCTCACCTGGAGAGGACTGTCGAACGGCAGTGACCTTCGACGGGACTTCGATCAGGACCGGCAGTTGACCTACCTGCAATATCACAGTTCGAAGGTCGGTGGGATGATCGACGCCGTCCGGACAAGCCTGTCCTGGCATCACCAGGGCGAGAACCGTGATCGAATCCGAAGCAACGGCAACCAGGAGTTCCAGGGCTTCGACGTAGGAACGCTAGGGCTGACAACGCAGCTTGAGTCCAGCAGTCCGGTCGGCCAACTCACGTACGGAGTGGAGTTCTACCAAGACCACGTGGACTCCTTCCTCAATCGCGGCAGCAACGGGACGGCTGCGGACTCGATCCAAGGTCCGGTCGCCGATGACGCAAGGTATCAAACCTTCGACGCATACCTCCAAGATGAGATCCAGGCTAGCGACAGGTTGGAGGTCACCCTCGGCGCCCGCTTCAGCTACGCCGCCGCCGACGCTGACAGCGTGCGGGACCCGCTAACCAACAGCCAAACCACGATCCACGACAACTGGAAGACCGTGGTCGGCAGCCTGCGTCTACGCTACGACCTCGTCCCCGGTCGTCTGCACACCTTTGGCGGTGTCTCACAGGGCTTCCGGGCCCCGAACTTCTCAGACCTGTCCCGCTTCGACTCAGCCCGCAGCAACGAGTTCGAGATCCCAGCTTTAGACCTCGATCCTGAGGACTACCTCAGCTACGAGCTTGGGCTGAAAACACGGACCGGGACCATCAACCTCGAACTGTCGTGGTTCTACGTCGACATCGATGACCAGATCCTGCGATACCCGACCGGCAACGTCAACGCCGCCGGCGAAAGCGAAGTCACCAAGAGCAACGTCGGCAGCGGTCACGTGCAGGGCATCGAACTCGGTGGAGCACTCGACCTGGGCAGGAGTGTGACGGCATTCGGCAACGGCACCGTCACCGATGGCAAGGTCACGAATTTCGGGAGCAGCACAGCCGCCCTCTCGGAAACCTACCTCACACGTCTCATGCCACTGACCATGCAGGCCGGCCTGCGTTGGGAGCCCGCAGCTACCCCGGTTTGGGCCGAGACTGTGGTGGTTCATGCTGAGAAGGCAGACAAACTGTCCTTCAACGATCGGCGGGACACCCGCCGCATCCCGGGGGGGGGAACGCCGAGCTACACCGTCTGGCACCTGCGTGCTGGTTGGTATGTCTCCGACAGCACGACCTTCAACCTGCTGCTCGAAAATGTCACCGACGCGGACTACCGGGTACACGGATCCGGTCTGAACCGTCCTGGTCGCAACCTCATCTTAGGCTTTACGTCGACGTTCTAGCCGCATTCTCACGACCATCAAATGCCGAGGTGATCACTTCTTGTTCCGGCGTCGACCCTGACGGGTCTTCGCCGCGAGTTCCGTCGCCTGGCCTTGATCGCCCTGTGCCTTCATCCACTGATCGAGTTGGGCCCGCAAGCGCCTGGCAACGTCGGCGAGATCCGGATCCTCTATCAGGTTGAAGCGGTTCCAAGGATCTTGGGTGCAATCGAACAACTCGACTGCGGGACGGTGTTGGTAATCGTGGATGAGACGTACCGCATTGGAATCACCCTCCGCAGCGGCCGCCTTCCAACTCGCCCACGCGAACTTGTTGCCGCTCTCTATGACGGTGTTTTGGAACGGGATCTCGGGAGTCAAGTTGAGGATGTAACGATACCGGCCATCGCGCACACTCCGAATTCCGTAGTGCCTCTTGCAGGCGTGGATCCCCTTGGACGTCTGCAGACCGAACACGAATTCCTTGTGTGTCTTCGCCTTGCCCTCCAAGACCGACAGGAATGACCGTCCATCGAGGATCTCCGGTCGTGCAAGCCCTGCCGCCGCCAACAAGGTCGGGACGACATCCACATATTCGACCAGGGCTGAGCTTCGGGACCCGGCCTCGATCCGCCCCGGCCAGCGAGTCAACATCGCGGACCGCAGGCCAGCGTCGTAGCAGGTCCACTTCGCAAACGGGAACGCATTGCCCTGCTCACTGAGTACGACGACGAGGGTGTTTTCCGTCAACTTGTGCTTGTCGAGCAATGCCAACAAGGCCCCGACCTGTTCATCGAAGTAGGTGACTTCCGCCAGGTAAGCCGAAAACAACTCACGCGTCCGGGCGGTATCCGCCAAGACTGGCGGCAGGTCGATCTCGGCCGGCGGGTAGGCGCTGGCATCCCCCTTGTTCCACGGCGAGTGCGGCTCGTTGGAGGCAGCGATCACCATGAAGGGTGTATCCTCGCTGGCACATTCACCCAGGAACCGATCCACGGCGACCGGTTTCTTGCCTCCGAGCTTCGAGTATTCGAACGGAAACACCTTCTTCGGACGGATGTGGGTCTTGCCCGACAAGTGTGTGCGGTAGCCAGCTGACTGCAGGTAGTGCGCAACACTCTTCACCCAATCGTAGGCCATCGTGTGGTTTGGCCAGGCGCCCGACTTGACCGGGTACAAGCCGGTGTAGAGCGCGTGGCGTGTTGGCGAGCACATCGGAGCGGCCTGAAAGCACTGGTCGAATTGCATGCCCTGGGCGGCGAGTTTCTTGAGGTTCGGAGTCTTGCCCTGACCGCCATGGATCTCCATGTCCGACCAGGTGCAGTCATCTGCAATGATCAACAGGAAGTTGGGGCGTGCGGCTTTTGGAGTATCGGCCTGGGCGGTGACGAAGGCCGACAGGATGGCCACTGCCAGGGACAAAGGGAGTCGTCGCATGACGAACCATGCTATCACTCGGACCGTGGACGCACTTCCCATCCTCCGCTAACGTGCCACGCCTCCATGGAGTCCAGCCTCGAATCCGCACCCACCGCACCGGGCGCCCTCGCCATCCATATCGAGGGACTGACTTTCCGACATCTCGCGGGGGTACAGGACGGACCCGGCTTCCAGCTCACGGTCCCCAACCTCGATCTCCCTGCCACCGACACCTTGGTCTGCATCGGCCCCAGCGGCTGCGGCAAGAGTACCCTGCTGCAACTGCTCGCCGGCATCCTGGTCCCGGACAGTGGACGGATCCGGCTCGGGGATGAGGACCTCGCCAAGAGGACTGAGGCTGCGCGACGGGACTGGCGCATCTCGAACGTCGGGCTGGTGTTCCAGGAGTTCGAACTGCTCGAACACTTGACGGTACGGGAGAACGTGCTACTGCCGTACTTCGTCAACCGGAAGCTCGAACTCGATGAGGCCGCAGAACAGACCCTGCAAGATCTCGCGGAGCGGGTCGGCATCGCTCCCTACCTGCAACGCAAACCTGCGCGGCTATCCCAAGGTGAGCGGCAGCGGGTAGCGCTGTGTCGGGCCATGGTCACCGGCCCACGATTTCTGTTCGCAGATGAGCCGACCGGCAACCTGGACCCCGACAATACCCAGATCGTCATGGACCTCCTGCTGGAGGAAGTGCGACGCCGGGACGCGACCCTCGTGATGGTAACGCACGACCACGAACTGGTGCCTCGGTTCGACTACCTGCTGGACTTCCGTGACATGAACATGCAAGCAGTGGAGAGGTCCCCTTGATCTCCCGACCGAGCGTCGTCCTGGCCGTCGTGCTGGCTGCCCTGGGAGCCTGCGATCAGCAACCGGACGCCAGCAACGACCCACGGACCAGTCGCCAACGTCCACTGGTCTGCACAACGATCCACCCCTTGCAGTTTTTCGTTCAGCGCCTCGCGGGCGATTTCGTCGACTGCGAAGTCATCCTCACCGACAATGCCGACCCCCAGCATTGGGTACCATCGCGCGAACAGCTCGCATACCTGCTCGGCGCCGATCTCGTCATCTTCCACGGCGCAACGCTGGAGGCCTGGCATGATCAGATCAGCCTACCTCGCAGCCGTCGCTCGGTGGTCTGCACCGGGTTCGATCCGCACTTCCTCAAGATCAAGGGCGCCATCACCCATACCCATGGTGGTAAAGCCCACATCCATGATGGCATCGACCCGTTCTTGTGGCTCGATCTCGAGCTCGCCAGCAAGCAGGCCGAGGTCGTCGCTCGCGCCCTCGGCCGACTGCTCCCCGCGCAGCAACAGGAGATCAACCGCAAGCTGCCGCCCTTGCAACGAGAGTTGCGGGCCGCTCGCCGCGCCCACAAGACCAGCCTTGGTTCGGCACGTGCCGTCTACGCGACAAGCCGACTGTTCGACTACTGGGCGCGGAGCCACCAGGTCGAGATCACCAACCTGGATCTGCACGGCGTCCCCGACACCGCTGCGCTGACGAGGCTCCGCGAGCTTGTGTCCAAGAACGGCGCCGGTCTCGTCCTGTGCCCACAAGACCTCCCCACTGGAATCGGACAGGCGCTACCAGGACTCGGCTTGACGCCGGTCGTGTTCGATCCCTGTTTCACAGCCGCCCAGGGCACGGACTTCCTGCAGGTCATGGCACAAAACCACGCCCGCCTGCAGGCAGCCCTGAACAGAGCGAAGTAACCGTTCTAGCGGCGTCGCCGGTTGCCGCCCGATGACTGGGAGAACTGGAAGGACTGGTCCCAAGTCGCGGCTGCCAGACTTAGTTTGGCGAACAAGCTCGTGGTCTGGGCAGCACCGACGCGGTTGATCTTCTCGGAGACGTCACGCTCGGTGTGGTAGTCCGCGTGCTGACCAGAGTGTCCCATCAGCACCGGGATCTGCTTGCGCAGGAAGTTAAGGTGATCACTACCACCCATCGCACCCGGCACGATCCGGACATCCAGCGGCGAGGCCTCACAAATCGGCTTGACCCAGTCGCCCATGCCGCGGGCTGTGCTGGTCCCCATCACCGAGACCTTGTTGTCGCGCACCCGACCGATCATGTCGAAGTTGATCATCAGCACGTGCTGGTAGCCGGACAGCATGTTGTCGGCGTAGTAGCGCGAACCATTCAAACCGGATTCCTCGGCCGAAAATCCCATGAACAAGACGCTGCGAGCCGGCTTGTCAGCCGGCATCTTCTTGTATTCCGCCGCCATCTTCTCAGCGATCATCAACACCGCAACACTGCCCGAGGCGTTGTCATCCGCGCCAGGGTGGACCTGCTTGCCACGCATCGGGGAGCGCGAACCGAAGTTGCCCATTCCGAGGTGGTCAAGGTGACCGCCGATGACGATCACTTCGTTGGCCAGAGCACCCTTGCCTGGCAGAAGGCCCGCCACATTCTCAGCGTTCAACTTTGCGATCTCCATTTCGGCACCGACCTCGACCGGCTTATCCCCGAGTGCGGTGACCACACCAGCTTTGTCATTGAGCTTGGCGAGAGCATCGATGGTCTGGTCGGCTCCAACGCTGCTGAGCATGGCATCGGCGGCAGATCGGGTCATGCTGAGAATCGGTACGTTTGCCCGTCGATGGCGCATGGTCGCAAGTTCGTCACCCTCGACGAAACCCGGAGCCACAATGATGATGCCCGCTGCTCCAGCTCGGGTGGCGAAGAACACTTTCGCTTGCACGTTGTACCGACGGCTCGTCCGCCAACGCTTTTCGCTAGTCCCCACCGGGGTGCCACGCAGAATCAACGCAATCTTGCCGTCTAACTTGGTCTTCTCTTCATCAAAGCTCCTGTAGCCACCACGACCGTTGTTGATCGAGTAGCCGATCGACACCAGGGGACCGCTCACCTTCTTGCCGGCGTTGGTCGTATGAGCCTTGATGTCCTTGTCGTTCCGGAACTTCGTGTTGCCGACCGCTGCATTGCTGCCGATTACCTTGGGAGTCGAACTCAAGGGGAATGCCTGGCGGAAGGAGTTGTCGAAGGGAGCCTGTAGCCCGGCCTGCTTGAAGTAGAACTCCATGTATTCCTTCGCGATCTCCATCCCTCGTGAGCCAGGGACACGCCCCTCCATGAAGGGGCTCGACAAGACGACTATGTGCTCGTTGAATCGCCGAGCGTCCTCGTCAACCTTGTTCAAGGCTTCGAGAATCGGCGCCGAGGCTTTGGCAGCCTTCTGGACTTCGGCGCGCTCGGAGGACTGCGCGAACAGGCTGGTCGTCAAGACGAATGATGCGGCAAGAACGCTGGCGGTTTGCCAACTGTTGGGGTGATTCATGGGGGTTCCTCTGCAGCGAGGCCTATGGGGTTTTGTAGTACCACATCCAGCCGGAGCGATGATCAGTTCGGATCCAGGCCGGACGCCGGAATCGGTCACGACTCCGGGGCGACAATCGTAGCGAATACCCCACGAATTCCCCGGTGGGATTCGTCTCGTCCGGGTACCAGCGCCTCGGAATCACGGTCAAACGCACCCGAGGGTGGGCCGCGGCGTGTTTCCGGGGACTCGGTTTCCGACTAGGATGCCGCTGGCATGTGGAATCTGATCCTCCTCTTCGGCCTGCTCTGCGCGGTACCCACCAACAGTGTCGGGACCTCCTCCGGCGGGCCGGTCACGACCCGTCATCCGGTCGACGGCCCGGATGTTGACGTGCGCGTCCAGATCCAGGATCAAGCGGTGAAATTCCAGATCATCATGAACCTCGCCTACATCGACGAAATCGCCGATACGCCACGCGAGGACGAGTACTCGATTCAACCCCACGAGCACCAGGGCATTCGCAAGGCCTTGTTCGAGTTCTACCGACAGAGCAACCGGGTCCGGATCGACTCGGTCGAGGTCGCGCCTGTGGACAAGGCCTTCGTGGTCGACGAGGGCGACATGGACATGCTGCCACTGTTTCCCCGGTGCATGGAGAAGGCCTTGGTCCGGGTACAGATGTCAATCGAGTACCCGTGTAAGAGTCCGCCGTCGAGCGTGTCGTTCGCGTGGGGTGAATTTCCCGTCAACCCCATCTTGGTGGTGGCGGACAGCAAGCCCAAAATCGAGATCCAGGCCCACCTGATCGCCAAGGGAATCGACAAGATCGTTCCCCTGACCGAACAGGAACCCGAGTTCACCTGGCACGACACCGGTGAGTCCGTAGAAGATCGTTTTCTCTCAGTCCCGAAACCGCCATCCCAGAAATCCCTGCAACTGCCCCTGGTGAGTGCCGCCATCAGTGCCGTAGTGCTCCTCGCCTTCCTGCACATGCTCCTCGGCGCACTCTCGCGCAGCGGACGTCAACTCTTGGGTCGTCGCGGTCTACGGGTCGGACTGATGGCGGTGTTGCTGGCGCCGGTCGGCTACGTGGCCCGCGACAGGGCGATCGTGTCGGTGCCGGACCCATTCGACCAGACGCCAGCGCTGCCAACCATCCAACAGGCAAGGGCGATCTTCACTCCGCTACACCGCAACATCTATCGCGCCTTCGACTACGTCGAAGAGGGCGACATCTACGACGCACTGGCCCGCAGTGTCGAAGGTGAACTCCTCGACAACCTCTACAACCAGGTCTACCGCAGCTTGATCATGCACGAAGAGGGCGGTGCCGTGAGCCGTGTCAATGCCGTGCGAACCGTGAACGCAGAGGTCGAGTCCGTCGGCCTCCTTGAGGACCGCGGCGACCGTCCGGGCTTTCAGGTACACGCAAAGTGGCAGGTAGACGGCGTCGTTCGCCACTGGAACCATGCCCACTACCGGACCAATGAGTACGAGGCGCGTTACACAGTCGTGCAGGCCGAGGACGGCTGGCGGATCGCCGACAATGTCATCATGGGCCAAAAGCGCATCGACGAGGGTGGCGAACCACCGGGGAAATAGGTAACGAACTTCCATGCAACCCGGTGTTTTATGGCTATCGCTTCGCCACCTGCAGCATTCGAAACTGCAGACCGGCATCGTGTTGGTGTGCATCGCCCTGTCAATGTTCCTACCGGTTAGCACCCAGGTGCTGACCTCGCGGTACGAGCGTGACCTGACTGCACGCGCCAGACACTCGCCCCTGGTACTCGGGAGCCCCGGCAATGAGATCGACCTGACGCTCTGCGCCCTCTACTTCCGCAAGTCCGGGCTCAAGCCGGTTCCCTACGGACAGGTCACAGCGGTACGGGAAACCGGTCATGGTCTGGCGGTGCCCGTCAATGTCCGGCACACAGCCCGCAGATCTCCGATCGTCGGGGTGGGCCCGGAGTACTATGAACAGCGGCGCCTACGCCCGGTCCGCGGCACCCTTCCGCTGATGCTGGGTGACTGTCTGCTGGGAGCAGATCTCGCCGACAGTCTCGGACTCGATGTCGGGGACCACTTGTTCTCAGACCCCACCGACGTCTACGACATCGCGCGCCCACCCACCCTGAAGATGCATATCAGTGGTGTGCTACCTCCGACGCACTCTCCGGATGACCACGCGGTGTTCGTCGATATCGGTACGTGTTGGATTCTGGAAGGTGCATCACACGGCCACCGAGATGCCGAACAGATGACTGGCAACGAGGTTCTAGGGCAACGCGACGGCACCGTCGCACTCAGCCCTGCCGTCAAGGAATACCAGCAGGTCACCCGGGCCAACCTGGCATCGTTCCACGTCCACGGCGACGAAGCGAAGCTGCCACTCTCAGCAATCCTGGTGTTCCCCAAAGATGACAAGGCCTCGACCTTGCTCAAAGCCCACACCAACCTCAAGACAGACTACCGGATCGTGGTGCCGACCCAGGTAATCGATGAGTTGATGGCGGTGGTGTTCAAGGTCAAAGCCCTGCTCGACACCTTCTCGGTCTTCCTCGCGATATCCACCGGTGCCATGTTGTTCCTCCAGGTCCTGCTTTCCATGCGCCTGCGAGCGCGGGAGATGCTGACCTTGGAGAGAATGGGTTGTAGTCCCGGCACCGTAGGACGTCTGTACATGAGCGAGATCGCGCTGGTGCTGACCGCCGGGATCTCGCTGGCAGGACTTGGAGTCATCCTGGTGGCGTGGGTCTTGCCTGATCTGGTGCGGGCCTTCTAGGGTGGACCCCATGCGATATCTGCTGCTCCTCGTTCTACTGCCGCTGGCGCTGACCCTGGTGCTCTCCATCGTATCCTGCAGCGTACCGAAACTCGGGCTGCGGGATGGCCAGCTTCTACCGTGCCCCACAACGCCAAATTGCGTCTCGAGCTTGTCGCCAAAGTCCGACACAGGCCATCACGTCGAACCTCTGAGCATGCACAACAACCAGGAGTCCACGATGATCGGTCTGCGGGCGATCATCGCCGAGATGCCGCGGACCCTGATTCTCGAGGAGACCGGCGACTACCTGCGCGTACAGTTCACGACACAGATCTTGCGCTTCAAGGATGACGTGGAGTTTCACCTCGTGACCGCAGGGGACATCGTGCATATCCGTTCGGCGTCGAGGGTTGGATACTCTGACTTCGGCGCCAACCGGAAGCGTGTAGAGATGATTCGCACAGCCTGGAATTCTTGGCGATCCCGTCAGTAAGGTCGTTTGCATGCTGATTTTCCCCGACCGTGGACTAGCGCACAGATGAAGAGATTGAGTCCGGAAGACCTCGCGGAGTTCGTCACGCAACCAACCCCTCGCGATGTACCTCGAATCTACCTGGCCGCCACCGGCGCGGCGGGCGGCTGCTTCTTCATGGCATTCGGGACGATATTCCTGCTGGTAGGAAGTGTGCTCACTTTCGTTTTCATGCCGCCTCGAATCATCGACTCACTCCGCATGAGCTTTGGGGAGATCGAACAGGTCACGGGTACCATCGACTCCTGTGAAGAGACGATTTTCAGCGAAGGGAGCCACTCGGATTCGCGTAAAGGTACCCCCGTCTTCCGGCTCAACTTCTCCTTCCCGACCACCAGCGGGGCGATGCAGACGGGCGCCAGCTTTGTCATTGGCCGGCCTCGAAAGCCAGGTTCGACGGCCCAGATCGAATACCTCATCGGCGACCTCGAAGTCGCCCGGGTCGCAGGAACAAACCTCAATCCACTAGGCCTGCTGCCGTCGTTTGTCCTGATCTTTCCAACGATCGGAATCCTGGTCCTGGTGATTAGCTGGCGTGTCCGCAAGCGCCGGATCGGGCTCCTGCGTGACGGCAGCTTCGCGTTCGCCAAGATCACCAAGATCCATGACACCAAACTCACCATCAACCGAGAACGTGTCTTCGAAGTGACGGCGCTGGTCGACAGCGACGGGCTGGCCCTCGAAATCACCGCCCGGGTGCGAGGCAAGGACGCCTCCCTGGCTCAAGAACGGCTAGCCAAGGAGGAACGCATCGGCATTCTGTATGACCCCAGGCGCCCCAAGCGCGCCCTGTTCACGGCCAATCTTGTCGGCAGCCAATAGATTCAGGCAGGTAGCCCTGAACCAAAAGAGCTGCAACACGGACATCACCATGGGTGTCATAAAGGTAAGCTGCCGCCAGTGACCAGGCCTCGAACGCGACCAACCTACCGCTCGTCCCTGGCCGGACTGTCGCTTTCGGCACTGCTGGCGACGGCGGCCTGTGATGACGGAACCGGAGTGCCGTTTCGCGACATCACTGCCCAGAGCGGCATCGCATTCACCCACACCGTAGATCTCACCGGCCAGTTTCGTCTACCGGAGATCATGGGTGCGGGCTGTGCCGTCTTCGATGCCAATGGAGATGACCGACTCGACATCTACTTCACCAACGCGGGTCGCTGCGGCGGGCAAGGTGCCGCCAACCGACTGTATCTGCAGAATCCCGACGCCACGTTCCACGATGCCACCACCACGAGCGGCCTGGGCGATCCGGGTTTCGGTATGGGGGTAGCCATCGGCGACATCGACAACGACGGCGACCTCGACGTCTACGTCGGCAACTTCGGGGCCGACGCCCTCTACCGCAACGAGGGCAAAGGAACCTTCACCAACATCACGCAACCGGCCGGCATCGTCGCAACACCGTGGACCTCATCGGTCAGCTTCCTCGACTACGATGCCGACGGCTGGCTGGACATTTTCGTCGTACATTACGTCGCCGACGACCTCACCCGCTACTGCACCAACCGGCAGAGTCGACGAGACTTCTGTGGTCCCACCATCTTCGAGGGCGTGCCGGATCGCATCTACCGCAACCGCGGCGATGGCACCTTCGAGGATCGCAGCGAGGCTAGCGGCATCGCTTCGGTAGCGTCGAATGGCCTGGGGATCCTGGTCGAGGACTTCAACGACGACGCCTGGCCGGACGTGTTCATCGCCAACGATGGCGAAGCCAACCATCTCTGGATGAACCAGCAGGACGGCAGCTTTCGAGAAACCGCCTTGTCGATCGGAGTCGCCGTCAACGCCCACGGCACTGCCGAAGCCAGCATGGGTGTGGCGGCCGGCGACGTCGACGCCGATGGCGACCTCGACCTGTTCATGACACACCTGTTGACCGAGAGCAACACCCTCTACCTGGGTTCGAACGGCAGCTTCGAAGACGGCTCGGCCCGTAGCGGGCTGGCGACCTGCAGCATCATGTTCACCGGGTTCGGGACCGCACTCATCGACATCGAACTCGACGGCGACCTGGATCTCCTGGTCGCCAACGGGCGAGTCCAGCAGGGCACGGCGAATTCCGGCGCCAGTCTCAAAGCTCCATGGAACAAGTACGCGGAGACCAACCAACTGTTCTTCGGCGACGGTCGTGGCAGATTCGTCGACGCAAGCGACCGGGAATCCGTGTTCTGCCACCCGGCCGAGGTATCCAGGGGGCTGGCATTTGGAGACCTCGACGCCGACGGTGACCTGGACGTGGTGCTCGCCAACTGCGCCGGACCGGCACGGATCTACGAAAACATCGCCAAACGGCAGGGGCATTGGCTCAGGATCCGCGCCGTCGATCCGAAGCTCCGCCGCGATGTCTACGGCGCGGTGGTCTGGGTACACGCCGGCGGCAAGATACACCGCAGGACCATCGGCCCCAGCAACAGCTACCTGTCATGTTCGCCAGCGGCCGCACACTTCGGACTGGGATCAAGCGACCGGACGTCTCGCATCGAGGTCCGCTGGCCGGGCGGCGGGACAGAGACGTTCGAAGGTGGTCCGACCGATCGGACATTGATCCTGGAACGGGGTAAGCCTCGATGAAGTACCGCGCGACGTCGACGCTGTTGATCGCCGCGGCACTGTGCCAGGCCTGCGGTCCCGATGGACCGACTCAGCCGGCCCTGCTCGACCTCACCGGCATGGAAGCGCCGGTCGCGCGCAAACTGCGGAACATGCACCGGGTCCTCCATAGATCCCCCTCAGCGGAGTCTCTCGGTGCCTTCGCACGCGCGCTCCATGCACACGCCCTGCTCACCTACGCCGAGTGGGCCTACCTGGCCGCCGCCGAACTCGCCACCGGGCAAGACGCCTACCAGCACCTCCACCTGGCTGGCGTGGTCGCATCTGAGTCCGACCCAGGCCGAGCACTGGAGTACCTGGCACGAGCCGCCGACCTGCGCCCCGACTCACCTGCAACCCAGTTGCTGCGCGGACGGGTGCTGGAGAGCCTGGGACGGTTTGACGAAGCCGAGGGGTGCTACATGACAATCGCTCAGCGCCACTCCTCCAGTCACGCGTCCCTCGGGGTCGGCCGCAGCATGCTGGCACGCGGTGATGCAAAGGGCGCACTCCCACATCTCGACAAGGCCCGGCAACTCGATCCCAGGCACCGCGAGGTCCACGAGGCACGAGCTCGCTGCCTAATTCAACTCGGGAGGAGCTTTTAAAGCCGGGCCGCCGCCCGACGCGCCGGAGACCTGGCCCGCCCAACGCCATTCCTTGACCAACTCCAGATCCGCGT
>JAYZDB010000307.1:0-4207 GCA_036338025.1 Planctomycetota bacterium | reverse complement strand
CTTGAGATCCACGCTCCGAGGCGTCTTCCAGCGTGTCTCGCCCGTCTTCTTGTCCAAGGCGATGACAAACTGCACGTCAGCACCATCCATGTGCAGTAGCAGGAGGTCGCCATAGAGAAAGGGAGAGGATCCGGGACCCGTCACGTGATCACAACGAATGTCCCGGCGATCCCAAAGTGCCTCTCCGGTCTCCGTGCTGAGACACATTGTCCCGTACGAACCAAAATGGGCGTAGACCCGGCCCGCCTCGATCACTGGTGACGGGGACGCGTAGCTATTGAGGTCATGCTTGGGTGCCGGATCTGCATTTCTGATCACAACGCGTTGATGGATTTTGTCACCGTCGACAAGGCTGACCGACACCAGGCTCATCTCGTGACCCTTGGCAGTCGCTGTGGTCATCCAGACCTGGTCTCCCAATACCACCGGCGAGGACCATCCGACGCCTGCGATCGGCACCTTCCACCGGACGTTCTCCTTCTCACTCCAACGCAAAGGCACGCCCGCCTGATCCGCGTGGCCGTCCTGCGTCGGGCCTCGAAAATCGGGCCATCCGTCGACCTGGGAACTCCCGATCGACAAGACACCTAGCACGGTGATCACATAAATAACGCGACGCACGGCCTCAGTGTAGCCAGCGACCAAGCCCCGGGGGCCTCAATATAGCTGAGGAACGCGCGCCTGTTCATGCGTTCGCTCCACGGCTGGCCAATCACTCTTGCTCAATGTTCACAGCTTATACTGCGGGATCTTCAGCAACTCGCCGTCCTTGAGGGCCGACTGATGGGCCACGATACCGGCCACCGTCATGTTCAAGGCCTGGGCCACGTCCACCCATGGCTTGCGATCCCGAAGGATAGCGTCCACAAATTCGCTCGTGAGGTGACCGTGCGACCCACCATGTCCACCGGCACCGACTCCCGGAGGCAAGGGTGGCCTGCCGGTGTTGACCTTGCCCTTGCTGTTCTTCTCGCCGTAGACCCGCCCCTTCTCGCCGTGGGCTGACGGCATGTCCCAACAAAACGCCATGCGCGACATCCCGCCTTCGCTGGTGCGGAACAGGGCGATCTCGGAACCGAACGGATTCTTGTAGTCGTTGTTCTTTGCTTGCAGATGCGACACCGCGCTGGGCTTGCCCATGCAGGACACCTCGGTGAAGCTCCCGCCCGTCACCCCGATGTAATAGGCGTTCGAATGCGTCGGATAATATTGCGGCGGCAGCCCCTTGCGCCAACCGTTGGCGTCCACTTGCCTGGTCTTCGGGTTGTATCCTCCGAGGGGAGTCCCGAAGTAGTGGTAGTACTCTCCCTCGGAATAGACCAGTTGGCCGAACAACCCGGCGTTGTACTGCTGATGCCAGGCATACAGATCCGCGTGGAAGTACGAAGTCTCAAACAGCATGTACTTCCGTCCGCTTTTCTTTACCGCCTCGAACAACTGGTCGGCCTCTTCCAGCGACCCAAAGACCGCGGGCACTGCCGATGCCACGTGCTTACCGTGTTCCAAAGCCGCGACAGCCAGGCGCGCGTGACTTGGTGCATCGGTGGCAATGAACACCGCCTCGATACTGTCGTCCTTGATCATTTCCTCGCACGACGGATAGGTCTTCTCGCACCCGCAGGCCTTCGCCAACTTCGCGCAGCGTGAGGGGATCAAATCGGTAACCGCAACCACCTCGACGTTTGGATGCTTCTGGAAACCGAATTGTGCTCCGAATGCGCACAAGCCATACCCGGCAATACCGACGCGCACCTTGCGATCGGAAAACGGCTGCCAGCCCTTCGACGCGTTCGGGTCGGTCTTGTTTTTCTCAAAACCGGCGATGACTTTACCGCTGGCATCCTTCGGCGGTTTCCCCTTGCCCTGGGCGAGTGCCGCGCTTCCCAGGCCCAACGCGGATGTGGCGAGGCCAAACGACTTCAAGAATGTACGTCGTGACGATGAACTACTCATGGGTCTTGTTGCCTGGCAGGTAAGCGAGGGGGGAGTTCCATGGCCTCAGCGGTTTTTAGGCCAGGGACCATACTCCTTGGGTCTGAAACCTTTGGGAAACTCCATGTTCTTGTATGCACCGTGATACCGACAGAGCAACGAGAGCAAAGTGGAACTTCTTCATGACTTCAAACCAACTTTGCAACACACCCCATCGTAGCTAGTTGGAACGGGGTTTGAAGGATCAGAGGCAAGCTCAGAACCAATCGATGTTGGGTTGGGTCTGAGTTGCGTTTGAGCTAGTCACTACTTCTTGGGAAGGGATGCAACCCAGATTTCCATGAGCTTCGGAACAAGGCACGCGGCAGGTTTACAGAACCGCTAGACTGTTCGCGAGATCGGCCATGCGACCATCGAGACGTCATCAGACCCTGACCAGGCGTGGCGAAGAGACCAACAACGAACACGATCCATGAGATACACGTTTTCAACCTTCACTGCCTGGGCGCTCTGCGTCACCCCGCAAACGCTCGCCGCGCAAGATCCTGCCGGAATCGTCCCAGCGGTCCTCCCCCGGCCCGCTGACAAAGCAGGAGATGTCCGCAAGCCAGTGCAGGTGTACATCCTGGCCGGACAATCCAACATGGTCGGAATGGGCGACATCGGCGGCGCCCGGCCACTCTACCCGAGCGTCTTCCTGTCCGCAGATCCTCGCATCGTCCCCGGTCGGATGCCGGTCGGGAGCTCCGCACTCAACACCTTGCAAATCTTCCAGGCAGCTGCCGCGAATGCGAGCAGAGGCGCAACCGCCACCATCTTCCCCGGCGCCTACGACCCAGGCACCGACTACGACAAGCGGAGCCCTGCCAGGTTGGCTCCGGTGACGCTCGGCGCCGTCGGGGGCAAGCTCCCGGCGGTGGACGGCCCACACACCCTCGTCGTGACCGCTTTCGTACAAGTCCCGACAACGGGCCGCTACCAGGTCCATGCCGGCTTTGGGCGCAGCTCCCACAGCGTAGTCACTCTCGACGGCAAGGAGATCTACCGCAAAGACGTCGGCAGCAGCGCCGTCATCAACACGGTCACCCTTGAGAAGGGCAAGCGCTACCCAGTGAAGGTCACCTACTTGCAGGGCGGCTCGGCATCGTTCTGGATGGAGCAGGTCGAGATCAAGGGCCAAGGGGATCTGGAAACCGTCACCAAGGTCGACAAGAAGTTCCCATACCTCATCGGAGAGGATGGCAGCTGGACGGTGCGCAACGATGTCTATTTCCAGGAAGCGAGGATCGCGAAGGACGGCAAAGGCAGCCCCTTGAGCGCGACCTCGAACGGCCGCTCCATCGGACCGGAGGTGGGCTTCGGATACGTCATGGGCACCTTCCACGAAGAACAGGTCCTGCTGATCAAGACAGCGATGGGTAACCGGGCCCTGGGGTGGGACTTCCGCCCCCCATCGAGCGGCAAGTCAGACAAGGCAGACGCGGACAAGTGGGAAGGGCTGGAATACCGGCTCATGGTAGAGGGCGTCCGCAAAACCCTGGCCAAGCTCGACAAGATCGTCCCCGGGTATCAAGGCCAGGGCTACGAAATCGCCGGCTTCGCCTGGTTCCAGGGTCACAAGGACGGGGGCATGGAGGGCCTGGCTGACGAGTATGAGCAGAACCTCGTCAATCTGATCCAGGACGTACGCAAGGAGTTCAAAGCACCCAAGATGCCAGCTGTCGTCGCCACCGTCGGGTTCGGCGGATACCGGATGAGCGACAAGTACATCAAGATCTGGAACGCCCAGATGGCGGTCGGCGACCCCCGCAAGCACCCCGAGTTCGCCGGCACCGTGACCTCCGTCGACATCCGCGATTTCTGGCGCGAGGTCGAAGAATCGCCCAGGTCCCAGGACTACCACTACAACCGGAACGCCGAGAGCTACATGTTGATCGGCGAGGCGATCGGACGCGCGATGGTCCGATTGCGCGGCGGCGAGGCAGCACCCATGCCGAGGTCAGGCCGAGACGTCGCACCCATACCGGCGCCCCCCACCAAACCGACGGAGATCGCCAAGACCGCATCGCTGGCAGCGACCGTACCCTTGGTCCTGGACGGCGTGCTGGCCACTTACACCAGCAACCCCCGCAACCAGGGATTCCTGCAAGCGATCCTCATGGGTCAGGGGCCCAAGCGTGCTACGCAAGTCCTTGGCGACGCGATGGATGAGGTCACCAACCACTACCGCGTGTTGGGCATCCACGACTACGACTGGCATGTCTTCGGGCCAGAC